>DASYXZ010000050.1:0-1987 GCA_035934315.1 Terriglobia bacterium
GGCGCGATCGTAATTGTTGGTGGCGGCCGCGATCACCTTGCGCGCCAGGTCGGCGACGCGCGGGTCAACCTTGTCAGGAAGGCGCAAATAGAGCTGGCCGATATTCTGAGGAAGGTCAGGGGATGCAAGGCGGAGGCTCGCGGGCGGGGGAAGTTCCGCGTCAGATACGACGTCGTAACCAAAAGGCGCGTAGCCGTGAAGGGGATTGCGTAAAGACAGGGTCTCGTCATATGTAATATAGCGAAGTCGCCCGTTCAACTCGCTGGGAAAATAAGCGGCAAAAATGACATCGGTGGAAAGGGCAGACAGCAGCACCCGGTATTGCAATGGGCGGCGCGCGCGGCTCCGCCAGGCGCTGGCGTCGTTGACCACAAAATGGGAAAGAAATCCCGCCGATGTGTAAACGGGGCGGAGGATGGTTTGCGCCGTATTATCATTGAACCACTGCTTGCCATCGAAACTCGTCAGGCCGACCCCGCGCCATTTGATTCCCTGGAACCGCCGAGGATCACCCTGCGGAATAATTCGCATCACCACGGTGTTGGACTTCAAGATTTTTCGAATGTCACCCAAATCGACTTTCTCGCCAAAGCCCGTGATGTTTTGTCGATCGGCGCCGAGGCCGGTGAGGTATCCGGTGCGATACCGGGGAATCACAAAAAAGAGGATGGAGGCCAACGCCACGATGCCCAGCGCGAGACCTACAGTGGCCGTGGAAAGAGCTTTTTCGATGGCGGTCCGGTTTTGGGCCGGACTGGGGAAGGGCCCCTGGGCGGGGCGCCGGGCAGATTCCGCTGCCCGTTTGATTTCGTAACTGATGAAAGTGGAAATTGAAAAAAGTACATAAAGGGCGAATCCAGCGAGATAGCCGGTGCCCACTGTCAGGATGGCGCTGGCCAGCATCATCATGAAGGAAAGAGTGACCAGGTATCCGTAATCCCGATAGGTGCGCGCGGAGAATACTTTAATGATGGTTGCGAAAAGCACCAGATGGACAGTGGCAGCGAGCATTTGGTCAAGATAAGTGAACCCCGGAGCGGCGCTAAAAATCAAAAAATCAAGACCGTAAAAGAAAACGTAAAAAATGGCGAGGCGCGTGACCGTGCGGGGAGCAAGGGAGTAATCCGATTCGCGCACGTGGCTCCAAAGCTTTAAAAGAAGCGCCGCGGATACGATGGCAATGGAGGGGAAATCCAATTTTCCGGTGCCGGCCAGGGTAATGAAACTAGTACCGAGCATCAGCACGAGAGAAATTTCAAAGTAACGCTGCACACTGATGTGTGCTTGTTTGATCACGCGGTCGGCGGGAGTGGCTTGAGTAAGATCAGCCATCGCTTAGGTAAGCTGGAACAAATCAATTGCAATGCATCTTCAGTACCTTCGGAAGTGGGATGGCCCGCCGGCCAGCGCACCATGAAATGACGAAGCAATCACGCACCCGCCTCAAGCCTTGCAGATATCTTCCGCGCCAACTGGGAAACAGCGGAACGGCCGAGGCGGCCGGCAGTAAACCACTTGACCGAGTTGCTCAAAATGCTTCCGTGAATCTCGACGGGATAAAGATGAACACGAATGGACCGATGCGTGATGGTGTGGCGGATTTCGGCCAAGGGCGGGCGAATCTCCACGTTGTCAACGATCCCGGAGTTAAGTCCAGTAAGTTTCGCCTGCAGATGGCGGAGCGCAGCGGCGCGCGAGCGCCCAAAAGCGGCCGGGAAGTTCCACATGTCCGGGAGGAGTCCGCCGTCAAGCCCGCGAATCAATGCGAACCGTGACTTGCGGCGGATGATGGCAGCGGCGAGGTAATGAAGCTCCGCCGCGCGACGCGGCCCCGGTGCGGGGTAATCCTCAGGCTCATTAAGACGGTATCCCGCGCACCATTTTTGAATTGGGCAAACCGTGCAGCGAGGCGCGCGCGGCAAGCAAACTGTTTGGCCCAGCTCCATGAGCGCCTGGTTAAAATTGCCAGGCTGCCGGCGCGATAGCA
>DASYXZ010000059.1:0-34806 GCA_035934315.1 Terriglobia bacterium
CTACCGCGGCCGGTGGCATTCCTCCCGCCACTCCTCCAGAAACCGTGGGCAATGGCAGCATAACAATTTATACGAAGCCGGCCGGATTACAAATTATGATTGACGATAAGCCTGCTGGCGCCAGCCCGGCGTACAAAACCCTTCCGCAAGGGGACCACACTTATACCTTCACGTGCCCCGACTCGGACCCTGTTACAAAGCCTTTTAAAATTAAACCCGGAAATGTGGGAGGCATTACGGTGACGTGTCAGGCAAATTGACGTACACAGAAACGAAAAAACCCGGATCATCGATCCACATTTCCATTCACAAAGCCCCAGACTGTCGAACCATCATCAGAGCCAGGTGTCCCTCGGACCCGCATTTAGGGGTATCGTCACCGGCAACAGTATTTTCATCAATTCCTTCGCCAGGCAACACCCATTTCCGAAAAAAGTTTTCCCACGGCTGGACAAACCGAGGTCGAGGATAACATTTCCCTCTCGCGAAGAAAGTATGGAATTCGCAGTTTCTAATTGTTAACATAGCCTATGGTGTCTTACGGGAATCTCACGACGCCATCCGCCTCAAATAACGAAGGCGCCCCGAAATGGCCAGATTTGTCATAACCGATTCGACGGGACAAACTCAGATCTTCGAGATCAGAGGCTCGACTCTCAATATCGGTCGCGCCGAATCGAATGACCTGGTTCTGAACCATCCGAGCGTCAGCCGACACCACGCGCGCTTAACGGTCCTTCCGGGCGATATCACTCTTCTGATTGACCTGGGCAGCCTGAACGGAATTTACGTGAACGGCCAGCAAGTCCAGGAATTCCGGCTTGCCGACCAGGACCGTGTGGGCATTGGGATGTACGAATTGAAGTATGAGCTGGCCGGAGAGCAACCCCTCCACGTCGAGGCCGGTTCCGAACCCCTTCACAACGTGCAAGACCTTATCACTCCGGTAACGCTCCAATCCGCCTTGCACGTTCAAGTGGATGCGGGCGTCCCCGCGCCGCAAGCGGTTCAAGAGAGGCTTCGGATTCTTGAGCAGGAAAATAACCTTCTCAAATTGCTGTTGGGCGTGGGGAAGACACTTGCTTCCGTATTGACTCCTGAAGAAATTATGCAGCGCGTCATGGAGTTGGTGTTCCAAATGGAAAATGTGGAGCGGGGATTTGTCATGCTCCTTGACGAAAAGAAAGGATTCAAGGCCGCCGTACTGCTCTACAAAGATGAGCGAATGAAGGCCGAGGCCAAAGGAGTGGTGCTCAGTAAAACGATCATCGACCGCGTTACCACAGAGCGCGTGCCGCTTTTGATTCATGATGTGGCGGGCGATGAGCGTTTTTCGTCCAGCGAGAGCCTTCGGATATCCGGCATTCGGTCCGCCATGTGCGCGCCACTTATTTACAAGGATAAGGTTTTCGGCCTTTTCTATGTGGACTGCCTGACCAAGCCGTGGGCCTTTACCAAAGAAGAGCTCAACATTTTTGCCGTCGTGGCTGCCGAAGCGGCCATCAGTTTTGATAACGCGCGCTCCCACGAGGAACTTTCCCGGCGCGTCATCGAACGTCAGGCGCTGGAACGCTTCTTGAGCTCTTCCATCGTGGAAAGAATTCTTGCCAACCCCGACCAGGTTCATTTGGGTGGCGAAAACCAAACGGCCACCATCCTCTTTGCCGACATCCGCGGATTTACCCGAATGTCCGAAAAGATGGAACCCCACGAAGTGGTTGAATTGTTGAACGAGTATTTTACTGAGATGACCGATCTGGTTTTTGAAAACGGCGGCACACTTGATAAATACCTCGGCGACGGGCTGATGGCGGTGTTTGGCGCGCCCCTCACCAAAGAAGACGATTCCCTAAGGGCGGTGAAAACTGCAATCGAAATGCAACAGGCCTTGGTAAAGCTCAATCGCGATTGGGAGGCCATGGGACAACGTTCGTTGAAAATGGGTTTGGGTATCAATACCGGCCCGGTCACGGCGGGGAACATTGGCTCATCCCGGAGGATGGACTATACTGTGATCGGTGATGCCGTCAATGTGGCATCGCGGCTTTGCGCGAATGCAGCCGGAGGTCAAATTTTGATTTCCGAATCAACTCATCGAGTCTTGGGAGGTAGTATGCCTGCCAAACGGCTTGATCCTATTCTGGTGAAAGGCAAGGAGACCCCGGTTGAAGTCTACGAAATCAACTGGGCTGAAACTCTTTCCAACCCCCATATCGAGGAGGTTTCCACCCGAGGCACAAAACGCTGATCTCAAGTTTCCCCCTCTCACGACCATGAAACCACAATGCCCATACTTGAAGGCAATCGGGGTGGCTGCATTTCTTCTCCTTGGAAGCTGGGCCTCAATATCGATGGCCCGTCAACAAGATAATCCGGCAGCCGATCAGCTTCCGCCCGAATTGCGCGGGGCGAAAATTTACAAGTTCCCCGAAAAAATTGAGCCCGGCAAGCCGGTCGAAAATCCTGTCTTGTACAAAAGTATTTCCTACGACGACATCCAGTGGGATCGGTTGCTGCTGAATCTTTTCGTAGGCATTAAACCAGCGGATCGCTCCGCCACCATCCGCAGAATCTATTTCCAGGATGTCCGGGTGGGGGGCATCCCGGTGCACATTGAGACGTTTGAAAAAGAATTTAAGGTTTCAAAGAATAATGCCGTGGACTTGCCTGCCCCGCTCAAGTGCTCGATTATTTTTACAGACCTTGAATCGCTGGAGCCATTGACAGAATTGGTGAATAAAAGAAGCATACAAATCACGGGAGAAAGCTTTATTGAGGTGAAATTGAATTTCCTTGAAAAGCTAGCGTTGGGAACGAAACAACTTGTTTTGCCGGTTAAAGTGGATCAGGAAATTCCGCTGCAGTTCCTGCCTGACAGCCCCTTCATGCAAATGGCAGCTAAAAAAATCCTCGATACGCTTTCGGATCCTACTGCCTCCAGCGCAATAGCTCTGGCCAAAGAGCGCCTGGCTCAACTTGAGGCAGAGCGCACCTTGTCCTCCATTGGAAGCCATTCGCTTTATTTAATTTCTTGCGAATATGCCCTTCGCAATCCTCAAACCAAGGCGACACAGAGATTCGTCCAGTCGGGAACCGGTTTCGTGGTGAGCTCAGACGGAAAGCTTTTGACGGCGAAACGCGTTATCCAACCCTGGAAATTTGACCCTCAAATTGCCTTGCTGATCAAGCGTTTTCATCTCGAGTTCGACACCCGGAGTTACAGGCTTTCGGCTTGGCCCGCCGGCGCGCAGGTGCTCTTGCCCGATGGCAAATTCGATTTCCAAACCGCCTCCAGTACGGATCAGCAGACACTGAAAGTAATAAAGACAGCGCCCGATCAAATCAAGAATCAAAATTACCGGGACCCTGACTCTGGCGCGAGCGCGACCCTCGGCATGGATGTGCCGGGAGGTGACGACGTTGCACTTTTGCAATTATCCGGCACAAGCTTCGTGCCAGTGGCTTTTGCCGATCCTTCGGTTCTGGCTGCCCAAGATATTAAAACAGCACTTCTCTCATTTCCTTACGGCCTTAGCCAGCCGCTCGCCGCTCCTAAACTAACGTTCGTAAAGACAACAAGAACGGAATCTCTGATTACGTTGGACCAGCCATTAAACCCGGGAGAGTCTGGCGCGCCGCTGTTAACCTCGGACGGAAAAGTTTTGGGTCTTGCCGGAGGCGCAAAAGAGTGTATTCCAATTTCTGCAATCCACAATTTGATCTCGCCGTGAGAATCCCGGCGCGGATTGGGATTATATCCGCCTCGAGGCCATGACACTGAATAGTGGGAGACGAGTATTTCACTGCTATACTAAATTGATTTTGGCTCGCGCCGCAGAACGTTGATGCCGAATTTTTCACTATCTTTAAAAGGATAGCAAGTCATGACCGAACACACGAGCGAAGAAGGGACTGTACGTTACGTCCGATGTCCGTCTTGCGGAACGCCCAACCCTGGAACGCCTGGCGCACTATGCAGCCGGTGTGGTCAACCCCTGCATGAGGAAACAAATCATCCCGCGGCAATTACCCCACCAGCACGTCGACCAGCCGCGACTCCAACTGTGTGTTCGAGCTGCCGCAAGGAGATCCCGGCAGGCAGTAAATTCTGCGGTTTTTGCGGCGCGGTATTATCCGCCGCTCCTCCGGTGGGTCCCGCAAGTTCCAAGCCTGCGCCCCATCCTGTAGTTAAGCCGCATGCCTCCGCGCCCCGTGAAGCAGCCCCAGCCGTTCCGCCGAAGGCCTTTCCATCGCCCCCAAAACCAGCCACGCCCGCAGCCACGACTCCTCCCCAACGAGTCGCACCGGCTCCGCTATCCCCGCCCTTGCCGGCTCGACCCGCGCCCGTGGCGATTCCCGCCCCATCCTCTGCACAGGGCACACAAGTTTTCATGGGACTCCGCGTCCCCAAGATTGAAGCGAAAATATTAGAAGTAAAGCAGGATGGCACAACGGGCAGCAGCCTTCGCATTATAAAAGAAACTTCTATAGGACGTGGGAATTGCGATGCCAGTTTCCCGAGCGACGTCTTGTTAGCTCCCCAACACGCTTCTGTAATGAAACGCGAAGGAAAACTTTTTTTGAAAGACCATGGTTCACCCAATGGGACGTTTGTGAAGCTGCGCCAGGATACCGAACTGACTCCGGGCGATGTCTTCCTTCTCGGTCGTGAACTTTTTCGTTTAACCACGCAGCGACTTGACGAGAGCCTGACTGGCGAGGGCACCATCAAGCTGTCGGGAGCGCCCAGCCTTCAACCTGGCCCCATTACCGCCAAGCTCGAGCATATCCAGCTAACGGGGGAATTGATTGAGGAATTTAGTCTGGACAAGCCTGAAACAACAATTGGCCGGACCACCGGCGATTTAATTTTCAAAGATGATCCCTATATGTCCGGCATGCACGCGCGCATTGTCGCCCAACCAGGCCGCTTTATCCTGCAAGACTTAAAGAGCCGAAACGGCGTTTATCGCCGAATTCGGGATGAAATTGAATTACGGGATGCTGATGAGTTTTTTCTGGGCGAGCAGCTTTTCCGGGTGGAAATCCAAACCATCGAAAGTTAAAGGAAGACGCAGCGGCTAGTGAGTTGGCACGCCGCGCTTTTGAAGCTCGCGTTGGGCCTGTTTTTGCAAAACCGGCGCACGTGACTTCACATAATTGTCCATGATATTGGGCAGCTCAGTCTGCATTCGGGCCACAAAATCATCTTGCGCCTTCTTCAATTTCGCGTCCATTTCATCTTCAGCCTGCTTCATCTGCGCGTTAATTCCGCCAGCGGTCTGGTTCAGCGCGTCCATGCGCTTCTGCAATTCTGCAGACTGGGTCATGACATCTCCCATCAACTGTTTTTGCAATAACAGCCTGATGCTGGCCAGCTCGTCGCTGTTGCGGGAAAGCTGCGAGGCAACATAAAAGTTGGACAGGACGGCAAGAGCAACTAATACCAGAACCACCCATAGGAGATTGCGAAGAGCGGAATAGCCATTTTCCATTTTGTCTCCTTGTGAAAAAAAGCTTAGGACACGTCCTTACGCTTCATCAGAATCAGAACTATCCACGTCATAATTATCGCGTACCCCGTCAAAACTGCGAAATACGGCCCTTTGTCTTTCCAGAAATTCGAGGGCAGCGGAAAATTGCCGGAGGCGGTAAAGTCGGCCGGCGCTTCCAACCCTTTCTCAAGTTTTTCAAGGTCGTTGGGATGGAATGAAATGTAAACCGAATTGATGATCTTGTAGGACGAATCCTCTATCGAGTGCGAACCGTGAATACATAGATCCGACAACGCCTCCATCCCCCAACGCGATACAGCCAGAGCAGACAGCCAGCGCACTGGCGTCGGCATGCCCTCAATAGGTTCTGGTGTGTATTTGTGAAATGTATTTTGAACTTCTGCGGATGGGGCCATCGCTCCCACAACCTGGTGGGCAGCTTCTCCTTGCGACGCTGCAGACTCCGGCGCTTGTGAAGGCACGGCGGCCTGCGGAACTGCGGGCGGCGGCGAATGCGGGTGCATCATTTCGTTTGCTTTGGCTTTCGCCTCCGGCTGTGCAAACAGCTTCCCTTCAAAAAGCTGCTCGACGGTAATGGGAATAATCGGTTGAATGGCTCGCACGGGCAAAAAAAGCCCTGAGAGCAAAAGTTCAGGGATGAGCACCAGGGGAAAGAGCGTGAGCGCTTTTTCGGGCGTACTCACCAGGCTTGAGATCACGAGACCGATCAACGTACCGTTTACCGCCACCAGGAACATCAGGACAAGTCCACCCGCAATCTCCACGGGATTCAGAATCAATGCAGGATGAGCAGGAGTCCAGGCCAGAAGGATTAACAACACCGAAGAACACTGCGCCAGAGCGACAAACGCCAGGATGAAGATTTTTGAAAAAATATAGGAAGGTATTTTTAATCCCGTCTGTCGTTCGCGGCGGTAGATTGTTTGCTCATCCACAATCTCCCGAACGGCGTTTGAACAGCCGAACCACAAGGAAGCAAACATGGCCATGAAAATAGTTTGGATCTGGTTCGGCTCGCTCGCCATCATGGCCACCAGAAGCGCCACGATGGGCGCCTGAAGAAACAATAGCAGGGTTTGGGAACGGTCGCCAAATTTCAACTCCCAGTTTCGGCGCGCCAGCACCGAGAACTGGTGAAGGCTAAAACCCCTCGCATGCGGCTTGATGGCCGTTGAGATGGCTGCCGAGGTCTTCTCCTCCTGAACTGATCGCAAGGGATCAGATATCAAATCTTTGTAGAGAGACGATTCCTGGTAGCGTTTCCTCAACTCCTGGGAGTAAGCCACCGTGTTGTTGTCAGTCAGATCATCGTAAACATCTGGCGGCGCCTCGGCTTTAAAATAATTCAGGAATTTCGTGCCTGGACCGTAAAAGGCAAGCCGCCCCTGAACCAGAACCACAACATTATCCAGGACACCGAAAGACGCCAGCAAATGTGTGGTGATAACTATGGTGGAGCCTTGATTGGCGAGTTGCCGGAACAACATCATCATCAAAGTCTCGGTGCGCGGATCGAGACCCGCAGTGGGCTCATCCAGAAAAAGAACGCCGGGCTTGGGAAGCAATTCGATCCCGATACTCACACGTTTGCGCTGGCCCCCGCTCAGTGTGGCCACAGGATTGTCCCAGCGTTGAGGATCGATTTTCAGAATGTCGAGCATTTCGTCCACGCGTTTGTCGATCTCTGCTTCGGAGAGGTCTTCAGGCAACCGCAGTTTCGCCGCGTAGTACAGACATCGGCGGACCCCCAATTGTTTGTGCATGATATCTTCCTGGGGCACAAACCCGATGGTGGACTTTAAGCTATCCAGGTTTTGATAAAGTTCAACCCCGTTGTAAAACACGTGTCCGCTCGTGGGTTTCACAAAACCGTTGAGCGCATTCATCAGAGTTGTTTTCCCTGCGCCACTCGGCCCCAGCAATCCAATTAATTCACGCGGCTTCACCACCAGCGAGATGTCATCCAATAGCAATTTAGGCTTGCCGGTGCTCAAATCGGTCACCTGAAAGCTGATGTTGCGCACATCCAGGCGAACCACCGTCATGGCCGGGGCACGGGACAAGCTGGCGCCGGTGAAATGCAATTCGAGAGGGCCAACAACGATCCGGTCCAACTCCTGCAGAGGATGCCGCCTGATCTTAATGCCGTTTACAAAAGTCCCGTTGGTTGAGCCGAGGTCATTAATAAGAACCCTGCCATCTTGCTTCACGATCTGAGCGTGTTTTTTGGAAACGGTGGGGTGGTTGATCGCTATATCATTGGAGGGATCGCGCCCGATGGTAATGAAGTCTTTTGTCAGATCGATCTTCTCAACCTTCAATTCCGGTTCCAGGCCCGTCCGGAAAATCAAGGATTTGCCGGAGTACCGCCCGAAAGTAATGTAATCGCCATCATGCAGTTCGACTGCCGTGGCGCGCAGACCGTTGACAAAGGTCCCGTTGGTCGACCGGTCGGTAAGGATTACTTTGCCGTCCTTCGGATTAAATTCGGCGTGCACGCCCGAGACGGACTGGTGTTCCATGACCAGAGGACAACGGCTGGAATCGCGTCCGACGACCAATCCACTGTCGGGAATATCCAGAGTTCTGACGGCGTACTTGTCGACAATGAGCTCGAGGTGAGGACGCGCCATAAGGTCGGTCACTTTCATTTTGACCGTTCCACTGGCTGTTTTTTCTTCCTGCTGCTCTGCTGCCGCCAGATCTTTCGCGCTCAGGATGGAAGTGCCCCCGATCGCCGCGCCTCGCCTGGGCGCCTCCATCTGTTCAGTGGGGACGGGATCCGAGGAAACCACTTGCACGCCCTGAATCCGGAAGAGATGATGGCGCCCGGTCCCGACAGAAATTTCATCAGATGGCTGCACCACGCGTTCCTTGATCCGGACATCATTCACATAAGTTCCGTTTGCTGAATTGCTGTCCCGAACCACAATTTCGCCCTGGTCATTGAAGCCAACCCAGGCATGGAGGCGGGAGACTTCGTCATCCGCCACTACCACCTGACAAGTGGCGGGATCACGCCCGATGATCAAACCTTTCGAGTCAATGGTAAATGTGCGACCGGAGAGCAATCCCGCAGTGGCAATTAATTTGTAACCGGCAGGGTGTTCAGGCTTGGCTGGAGTGGCGACGGGTGGCGAAGACACGAGTGGAATGGGCAGGTTTGCATCCGTCAGGGACATCGTGGCTGCGCTATCCCCAGCGGCGGGTAGGGCGCTGCCACAATTACGACAGAACCTGTAACCTTCATCGTTATTCTCTCCACACCGCGGACATCTCATGCCGGCCATCCTCCACAACATTCTTCGGGCCGGAACGGTTTGGGGCGCTGATTACTTTGCCCTGCGATGGACATAAAGGTGGAGGAAAATTGAAAAACTAATTCCGTATGCATTGCCGATTCACCCGCCAGCTTACCCGACGCGCGAGAGGTCAGGCGCCGGCTGTGAAATCATCTTCCAGGAACTCTTTAAATTCCACCCCAGCAGAGGCTTCAGATGGCGGAAGGCCAGGGCCGGTAAATTCAGCCATAATCACCGTGCAGTTATCCGTGCCGCCTTGTTCGTTAGCTTTCGCAACCAGAGCTTTGCATTTGTCGGGCAAACCATCCGGGCGATTCACGATACTCAGCATTTCGGGCGCCTTCACCATGTTGTACAAACCGTCGCTGCACAATAACAGCGAATCACCTTGACGGATTTTCGTGTACGTCACTTTCACTTCCACCTTTTCGCTGCTTCCAACGGCCTGGGTCAGAATGCTTTTGCGGCTGTCTTTTTCCGGGTCTTCGGGCATTTCCGCACCGATATCCGCCAGATAGTTCAGGAAAGTCTGATCGCGAGTCAGTTGGACCATCTGCTTATTTCGAATCACGTAAGCGCGCGAATCACCCACTTGTCCCACGAATAAATAGGGGCCGAACAATGCCGCGGCTGTGGTTGTCGTTCCCATGCCCTTAAAGTTCGGGCTGGATTGAGCCTTCTGAAAAATGATCTGATTGGCATACTCGATTGCTTCCCGCAGCAACAGCACGAAATTCGCCTCGCTTACGGTTCCCAGAGACTTCAAATTTTCGTAAATCCGTTTGGGCACGGTCGTGGCGCAAATCTGGCTGGCCACTTCGCCGGATGCTTCCCCACCCATCCCATCCGCCACCATAAAAAGCGTTCCGCGCGCACCCTGGACGTAGTTCGAAAGTGCGGCCAGGCCCGCTTCTCCCGTCGTGAGATTGCAGACTGCGAAATTGTCCTCGTTATTCTTGCGGACCCGGCCTACGTTCGACAGGGCGGAGACTTTTATGTGAATCGCGGCTGCTTCCGTTCCGCTTGTCTTGCTCACGGCGATCACTCTCCTCTTTCACTGCTTATCAACCCAACCCTGCGCAAATCCATTGAAACCGTCATCATCGCCGTGCACACATTCGGAAAAGGTGCGTCAATTCCAAACCCGAGGCACGGGGGTGGCATGCTTGATTCCAAAATTAAATCTGCCCTTTCTCGCAGTTTGATTGGCGACATCCCAATCCAGTGGATAAAGGGTGGCATTGATTGATTACAGCGACGCCATCTTTTTTACCATACCACTACTTTTGAGGCAAGCACCTTGCGCCAAATAGCGGCCTGTGGACTTCACGCGGCCCGGCTTCCTCCAACGGTCAGCGTCAGTAACGGTCAAAAATATCATCCTCCGAATTGCCATGGCCTCCGCTCATATTCGGTATACCATGCTGCCTGCAGAAGACTTTATGTTTCGCTGGCACAGGGGCTTCTACTCCGCGCGCGCAGCGCCCATAAGAATTCACTTTCTTATGATCAATCCGTCAGCGTGACTTTGATGGGAGCAGAGAGCGCCAAATTCCCCCATGCTATTTTCAAGGTTATATTTTTAATGTCATCCTTGGGATGGGTCAAAGTGATTGTCAGTTTTTCTGCCGGCTCGCCCGCTTTTTCAGTGGACATTGGGGCGAGAAATTCAATTTTCGCTTTATTGATATCAAATGCGTCAAGGTGGGCTTTGCGCGCGCCGGCCGGGTTAATAAACGCCAGGCTCCATTGCGACCCGTCGGCCGAGCGGCTTAATCCAAGATAGTAAGGCCCGGGGGGAACGTGTTTTCCTGAAATAGTCAGGGGAAGATCGGTCACCAGGGTCGTCCAAAAATTATTGCCCAGCCTCCAGATTTTTCCGTCGGTCATAGCATCAAACTTTGCCTTGTCCTCGTAGTCCTTTTTCCATATGGGGCATCCGTAATTAATTGCAATCTGCCCCGCCGCCGCATTGGTTTTCTGATTCCAATAGAGCACTCGTGCAGAAGCGCGGTCATTCGTAGTGCCGCCCTCGGCAATAATGCCTTTCGCTGGCTGTTGAGCCTGAGCGCATACCGCCAACAAGAGCCCTACCGCAGTAAGTAACGATCTCATTTTCATTTGGTCTCTCCTCCTTACAACTTCAATTCTTCTGCTTGATGGGAAAAGATTCTAGCACGAGTCGTCCATCGTATCCGTATCTCGAATCGATTCCCCCCTTCCCTTCCGCGGCATATCAAAAGCACGTTGCGGAACAGCTTTCATTGTCTCTTCGCATTCCTCCTGAACTGGCCCTTTCCCCGCCAGGGCGGGCGGAGTACTCTAGGAAATACCGCAAGGATGTCATGCGATTGCGAGATAGGGCAGGCAATAAGGAGAATCTTCAATTGAGAGAACTACTGAAAACGGCAGCCGAACGCGCCAGCCGGTACCTTGAAACTCTAAACGACCGCTCACTCGCGCCGACCAACGAGGCGATCGAACGATTGAAAAACTTTGACGTCCCAATGCCTGAGCAGCCCACCGATCCAGCGCGCGTGCTTGAGATGCTGGATGAATTGGGCTCTCCGGCGACGGTTGCTTCCGTCGGCCGCCGTTATTTTGGGTTCGTTGTGGGCGGCGTATTGCCTGCCGCCCTGGCCGCGAATTGGCTGGCGGGGGCGTGGGACCAGTGCGCTGGTTTATATACTTTATCGCCAGTCGCCGCCCACCTCGAGGAGGTTGCGCTTAAGTGGCTGCTCGATGTCTTTGGATTGCCCGCCGAAGCCGGGGGCGGATTTGTGACGGGTGCAACGATGGCAAACTTTACCTGCCTGGCCGCCGCGCGTCACGCGGTTCTGGAAAAATCCGGCTGGGACGCTGAGGCCCAAGGCCTCTTCGGCGCGCCGCCCATCACAGTGATTGTAGGAGAGCAAGTCCACGTGAGTCTGCTCAAGGCTTTAAGTCTTTTGGGATTTGGCCGAGATCGTGTAGTCCGGGTGCCGGCGGATTCGGAGGGCCGAATGCGCCTCAATTTGTTTCCGCAAATTTCCGGACCAACGATGGTCTGCATCCAGGCGGGGGAAGTGAATACCGGAGCATTCGATCCGGCATTGGAAATTTGCGCGCGGGCGCGCCAGGGCGCCGCATGGGTCCACGTGGACGGAGCCTTCGGTCTCTGGGCCGCAGCATCTCCGGCTCGCGCCCATCTGGCAGCCGGGTTGCGGGACGCTGATTCATGGGCGACAGACGCCCACAAATGGCTGAACGTTCCCTATGACAGCGGAATTGCCATGGTTCGCGACCCGCGGCACTTGACGGCGGCCATGTCAACAAGCGCGGCATATCTGGTGCACGTCAATAAACGTGAGCCAAACCTGCACGTTCCGGAAATGTCGCGACGCGCTCGCGCCGTTGAGATTTGGGCGGCACTCATGAGCCTCGGCCGCTCAGGACTGGCAAACCTTGTCGAAAGGAACTGCCGATCCGCCGCGCGTTTTGCCGAGGGTTTGTCCGCCGCAGGATGGTCCGTGCTCAACGATGTGGTCTTGAATCAGGTGCTCGTCTCGTTCCACGATGACGATGCTACTCGTCGCGTGATTGGCGCCCTTCAGGCTGACGGCACGTGTTGGTGCGGCGGAACGGTGTGGCGTGGCAGAGCCGCGATGCGCATCAGCGTCTCATCCTGGGCCACTACGGAAGAGGACGTCGAGCGAAGTCTTGCGGCCATGCTGCGGATTGCAAAGGCAGAAGCGCATCACTAGCCGTCCATTTCAAAACCGGTAGCACATCAGAGTTTATGGCATTCGAAATCTGCAGTTTATACCTTCGGAGGGGGCACAGGTCCCAGGAGGCATAACTTCGCGCCCTCCAGCCGGCAACTTCCAGTTAGAACACTGCCCACGATTAATCCCCTGTGTGCAATTTCTCTCCTTATGCTATCCTTGCGCCGTTCATAAGTTTGGAGCTTACTTTTGGTGGCCCAATGACGCCTTCTCTTTTTTCTTCGCGATGGATCTGGCGATCAAGATTTCATCGCGGCCTCAATTAGATTTTCGCTCCAACAATGATTTTCCGAGGTGGTTTATGAATAAAGCTGCCGGTTCAATTCCCTTTCGGCGGAGCGCCCGAATTCAAGTGCGCATTCCTGTAACCCTTTCGGGAACGCTTCCCGATGGCAAACCCTTTACCGAGGAAACTTATGTCATAACCGTGAGTAAGTTCGGTGGCAGACTGAAAACCGAAATTCCCTTGAAGGTCGGCGCACAGGTTCAGTTGCGACCTCGGAACAGGGGCGAATCAGCGCCCTTTCGAGTGGTCTGGGTAGGACGCAAAGACACCTCTCGCGAGGGAGAAATTGGCATCGAGTACGTAAACTTGTCGAGTCTCCTGGGCGTTACATTTCCAGGTTAACACCGAATCTCATCTTGCGGCTCTCCACCTCACTTGTAATATCATGGTAGAATCAGGATGTGAGGGATCGCTCCTCCCAGGGCGACTGGCGGAAATATTTCGTTCATCAAATTAATCGAGCTATCTTATTCTATTTTTTGAACAGGTACCGTGATGAACGAGCCAATCCGCCGCAGCTCCCGAATCCAACTCGCAGTGCCCATACGTGTGCGCGGGATGTCCATACAAAACAAATTTTTTGATGATGAGACAGCCACCATCTTAATCAGCAAGTACGGAATTATGACTCAGATCCGAAGTCAAGTTGACCTGGAAGCCGAAGTTCATGTGGTCAATCTGACCAATGATATTTCGGGTACATTCCGCGTCGTCTGGGTAAACACCCGGGCCAGGGAGGGATTTCATCAGGTGGGCCTTGAAGTTATCGAAATGGCGGGCAACATGTGGGGCATTTTCTTTCCTTCTGAAGATTCTTCCACCGAAGAGCCTACCGCGCAAGCATGGCTGGAGTGCAAAAGCTGCCACCAAAAGTTATTAGCGCCTATTCCACAAGCCGAATTGGAGCACCTGGTTGTGGGTGTGGTGGTGGCCCGGCAGTGCGACCGATGCAAAGCCACCACCACATGGGAGCTCACGATTGAGGAAGTGCAGGCGCCCGCTGCCGGAAAGAAAAGTCCGCGCGCCAGAACACGCGCCGCTTTAAAACTGAACATCAAGGTCATTCGAGAAGCGGGTGGGACCACAGCAGAGGAAATCTGTGAAACAATAAACGTTTCGCGCAACGGAGCCTATTTTCTCACCGCTGGGGATTACCAGGTGGGCGAACGTATAAAAATAGTTCTCCCTTATAAAAAAGGTGATGGCGTCCGTCCAGCCACAGCGATAGTGACACGGCAAGACCAGGTTGAAGGACCCTTTAATCATGCCGTCGGTATTCACATTGAGACTGAGGTTTCGGTCCCAGGCCTCGCCAAAGCTGAGTCCGAAGCAGCTGGGTCTGACCAGACTGAGGAAAAGAAAAAAGAAGCGGATCTTCGCAACAAGGGTCGGGTACCCTTAAAGTTGCCCATCAAGGTAATTCGGAACACTTACGGGATGAATCTTGAAGATGTTGGAGAGACCACCAACATATCACGCAGCGGCGCGTATTTCGAATCATCCCAAAACTACGCAGTGGGCGAAATCGTGCAAGTAATCCTGCCCTACAAAAAGGGTCAACAGCCTATCCCTGTTCCCGGCCGTGTCGTTCGGCTGGACCAGCATCCAGGCTCATATTTGCGCTCCGTCGCTCTCCACATGGAACTAGACAAAAAATGAGGATGGGCAGGCAATTGTCAGGCCATTTGAACTTTTTTCCAATCATCAAATTTATGAAATACCGATCTATAAATTGGTCGCGATTAATTGTGCTGGCTTTCCTATTGCTTGCGTACCAGGGAAGATCCGGCGCCACGTTTTGCACTTTTGCCAAAAGCCAATCGAGGTCCACTTCGCAGGACGAGCCCATGAATTTTACCCTGGAAGGAAAAATCATCAAGGTGGAAACAGGCAAATTTACTGTTTCGTCAGAAGGCAATATTGTTTTTCATGTCCGGTACGACGACAAAACAGAAATCAAGCATCAGGATGGCAGCGCAGCCTCATCGAAAAACTTACGCATGGGAGTGCAAGTGAAGGTCGAGGGCGACTTAACCGAGAGCGGCGAGATTGTAGCCAGAACAATTGAGATTGAGAAGGAAACGGAATCCAAGCCGCCAGCATCACGAAAAGGAAACACAACGTATCCTTTCCGCCCCTGAAGCCGGATCCCAAAGTGGCGATGAGCAGCGATTATTCCAATCCCTCTCATAACAGATGATACTTAGTCTCCGCGCCCACACGCCGTTTCAGAAGCCGTTACCGCATAAATATTCAGGCACCCGCCAGTTCAAGGTTCAACCTTTTTGCAGGCCAATCATTCTTTCCAAATCTCAATTTCCCTCCCCTTGCCCCTGGCCAGGGCCTGGCGATAAATGTATCCCGCTGAAGCCACATCCCACAACGCTATTCCAGACGATTTGAAAATTGTGATTTCATCATTTGAGCGACGACCCGGCCGGGCGCCTGCTACAATTTCGCAAAGCTCAATGACACCCTCCCAACCGCGCTTGAGCGCTGCAACACCTTGAATCAGGTCTCCCGCTTCTTCCTTTGCCTGCTCGATAGAATCGACAGCAATCAATTCAGCTCGGGTAAGCGTCAGGTCGTCAACCTCGCGCCGGTTCGCCATGTTGGCCCCAATGGCGTTCACGTGAGTTCCGGGCTGTAGCCAATCGCCATGGATCAGAGGTTGGCTCGAGGTCGTGGCCGTAATCACAATGTCCCCAAAACGCGTGGCGTCTTCAGCGCTATCGGCCGGCTCGATTTCAATTTGCAGTTTCTCAGTCATCTCCCGGCAAAATTTAAGGCGCGATTTTTCATTGCGGCTGAAGACTTTCGCTCCTGTAAGCTTGCGGACCAGCGCCACGGCTTCAAGCTGAGTGCGTGCCTGCCGCCCCGCTCCGATCAGGCCGACAGCGTGCGCGTCCGCCCGAGCCAGAAATTTGGTCGCGGTACCACTTGCAGCCCCGGTTCGAATCCGTCCCAAATGATCGGCTTCAATCAAAGCAAGCAAATCTCCGCTTTCGGTGTCGAAAAGAAGCACCACGAACCGGAAGGAATTTCGCGTTACAGTGTAAATCTTCATCCCCATCAGTTTCTCTTCGGGCAACGAGGCCGCCATATAGTGCAAAGAAGAATGGGGAAGGAAAATTCGCGCTCGCGACCGGTTTGTAGCCTGCCCGCCATGCTGCGCTCGGAAGCTTACCTCGATTCGCTCGAGCGCCCGTTCCATTGGGTAAATTTCCTGAACATCAGATTCGGAAAGAAAAAGCGTCAAAGGTTTGCTCCTTATTTGAATGCCCGGAAAGTCTCAACGGAACCACCACAGCAACCCGAGGCCCGCTGCTGCGAGCGCCAAACCGGAGGCAACGTAAGGAAACGCCGTGCGGAAAAAGGGAATTTTATAAAGCATGGACGTCTGTTGCCAGCTCTCATCCGCACTCTCGAAGACCGGTCGAACCACTTCCCAGGCGACATCAACCAGAAGCCGCCGGGCGCCTTCGCCAAACTCTGCCGTAGCTGCAGCCGGAGAGCCGATGTAACCCATCTTGTTACCCAACCGTAATGGATAATTTTTTCGTAGCGCGTCTACAAGGAGAAATCGTATTTGGGGCAAGCGAGTAAATGACGAATCCACCAGTTCGGGCTGAATGCGCAATACCAATGACGTTTCCCAGAGGCCGCCGTGCGCGTCGCCGCGTAACGCCGTGCGTTCGGCAGGAGTGAGGGCGCGGCCGAGCAGCCGCTCAAGCTGGCCGGTAAATTTTCCGCGCAGAATTTTCCACAGAATGGGGCCGCTCAAGGAAAACATGCGTACGCCAAAGCGTCGCGACACCACGGCGGCCGCCTCTTCAAGCGCCACAACGTGCCGTGGTCCCGCGTGTGCATTGGTCACAAGAATGTACCTGAAACCGTGGCGCGCAAGGGCTGCGCCGTAGTCAAGCGTTACGTTGCGGACAGTACGCGCCCTCACCAAAAGTGTTCCGGCATGGTCGAAGGCCGAGGCGCCGATGGGAATGGGCGGGCCCATCAACACCGTCCAACCCGGCTTTTTTTCAATGATGCGTCGGGCTAGTTCCTCCCCGAGAAATTCGGCTTCAAATAAGTCGGTCCCCACCGGCAAGTGCGGCCCGTGTTCTTCAAGTGGACTGACCGTGAAAATGACAACGGTGCGCTCGCGATCCAGCGCGTCAAGAGTCGTGTAGCTGAGTTCAGCCAGCCGGCGGATTTGGCCAGCCGGCGGCGACGTATCAGATTTTCCCCCGGCTTGCATTTCACTTTGAACCATGGCGGATAATCAAACTGAAAATTTCTCTCCCAGAAGGGCCATCACTGCACCTGCTCAAGCTTCTCCGCGTAAATATTTCTGGCCGCGTTGATCGTCTGGATCAATTCCTTGCGCATCGGCGCCAATTTCGCAGTCTCCCGCCCGACACGGAGGTCGAGAAGCAAAAGGCGCGACCGGTGCTGGACCAACCAGGCATAACGCCAAAGGAAGACTCCCGACAAAGGAAGCGTGAGGGCGTAGTATCCGGTGACTGTCCTGCCCAACCACTCTGCACAAATCAGGATTTGCGCGGCGTAGCAACCAATAACCACCAGCACACGGGCTATCCATTTTACCCTTTGGGATTGCCCTGCCCTATTATCGAAAAGGCCGGCGCGAGAGAAAATAAGGCAGGGCGCTAGATGATTGAACAATCCATAGATCGCAAGGGGCAGGCCGAGCACGCTTTCGCCCCAACAAGCAATGCGGCCCCAAACCGTTTTCAACCATTCGCCTGCCAGGTCCAATTCAAGCTGTCCGAGTGAACATCGCCGCTGCGCCTCTCGATACGAGTCCAGCAAGTCACGCAAGGCCACAAGCTGGCCGGGATGAAGACGATTTAATTGCTCCACCCACTCTGCCACGAACTGACTGAGCCCGAAGCCGTCCAACTTTTGCTTCCAGTTTGGCCGCGCGTCCCAATCTTCCATTAAATCGACGCGCAGCACTTCTTCGAGATCAGAGAGAAACAGCCGGACGTCTTCCGGCTGGAGGCGAAACACATTTTGGCGGCAAACCTCCGCCGATGCGGCGGCGAGCGCCCTTGCATGCTCCGTCAGGTTTCCGCCCATCGCGATGTAATCTCCGGGTAACAGCGGCGCATCAACACGGATCAATAATTCACTCGAATAAAGTTGCGCCACCGGCAGAAAAAGATGGACGGGATAAATCTTGACACCCAGTTGCCCGGAGTTCTCCGATTCCGCCTGCATAGCGATGAGGGCGGGCGTGGATGCAAACTGCGGCGGCTCACCAGGCTTCGCCACTTGTTCATCCGCGAACATCACGAGGACCTGGCCATTCCGCAGAACACCGCGGGCCCGTTCGATCGCCCGCCGAAATCCATCCCCTTCCGGCTCAAAAGAAATCATGGCAAGACACCAGCCGAATAAGCGTCGCATTGGACCAAGCAGAAATCGCTGGTCCAGAAAGCAATGCACCTGTCTATCGAAAGCGGTAATTAGAAGTAGCGCATCGAGAAAGCTGGCGGGATGGCCGATGATGAGTAGCGCCGCGCCTTGATCGGCCAGAGCCTCAGGATTGAGGAATCGGGTTTTTCGGAAAAACAAGTTGACCCATATTCGAATCAGACCGCGCAGAAATCTGTAGCGAAATGAATGAGGTGAAACCGGAGCTTGAGGGAGATCACCACCCGACAAGGCGTTCCTCCTTGATCTTAATTTTTAAGAGCGCGTTCGTTGCGTTTTGCAAAGCCCGTTTCACCTGCGCCGCCTGGAGCCGGTCACCGTGCGAGAGGGCATGGCATTGCTTTCCCATCCCTCGACAGTGCCGATCGGGCGCACAATCGTGCTGGACATTCCATAAACCTTTTGAAATTTACGGCCCTTCTTATCCACCAGGAACAACCGGAATTGAGGCTTGCCATCAACCTGCGATACACGAATGGGGAAATAGCCATTGAGGTTGCTTTCCACATAAGCCGTAACATAATGCTGATTCTTTGACCACCAGGTAAAAACACGAATGTGGGTGAAATCAAATTCTTGCGTGCCCATACGATCGGCCACGAGGTACTGGGGAACTTTGCGGCCATTGTCATTTACCGTGTCGAGCACAACCCAGGCCACCGTGTTAACACCCTCGGCGAAAACAGAGATTTCAGGAGGTACATCGAGGGTGATAAACCGGCCAAGCACCCACCCGCCGTGCGCGCCGGCGCGGACCAAATACCATGCGTCACGGACGGGCGACCCCGGTGCGAGATCGCCATTGTCCTCGGCTGAAGCGGGCGACTGAACGTTCCTGGGCGCGCGCGCAGTCCATCGGCGCCCGAATATTTCCACGTGCTCGTTGGGCTCAAGAAGCGCCAAGTCAGGTGACGAGCGCGAGGGTTCCAAGTGCAGGTTGATTTCGCCGGTCGTGTGGCCCGCTGCCTGGGCGGGAATTTTTCCGATGTCCCGAACAACTTGTTGCCCACGCGCGTAAGTTTCCGAGTCGAGTAGATCTTTTAATTCAAGCCAGCCTGTTTTCCCATCGGCCAGGCGGACATGCGCCCAATTACGGGTGCGGTCAAGCACTTGAACCTGTTCGCCACTCATGACCTGTGCGATTTCAAGACGAACTTCCGCCGGAGTGTCCACTACGGTGGCGGACGAAGGCAAAACGTAGGCCACTTCCGGCGGAAAACGATGCGCCGGAACGTAAACCAAGAAGTAGTAGGCCACGCCAAAGACCACAATCAAAAAGCCCGCGACTGAAACTTTTAATTTAATGATAACACCTCGCCGGTAAGACCCTGCATTTCTTCACGCGGCTTCGCCAAACGACCCAAAGAGCTCACTCCACTTCATCGGACCTTAGCCAGTCGCATCCATCGGCCCGCAGCAAACAAAAACAATCTTCCAACGACTTGACCGTCATTCTACACTATTTGTTACGGCAGGTGCGGCAGACCGTCACGGTTGCATCCATCTCCGCAGTCCGCGTGGGAAAGGATTGGAGTCGATACGAAAATCGAAAAACCTCTGATTGCCGGGCCCGCGGGAATGCTGGAAGCATTGCTTGAGTTGGACCCGGGTGCCAACCCGCCCCTCGTGACGATGGTGTGCCATCCTCACCCGGCCTATGGCGGGACGATGCACAACAAGATTGTATTTCACGCTGCGAAAGCAGCCATCCAACTCGGCTTGCCAACACTGCGTTTCAATTTCCGTGGGGTCGGGATTAGTGAAGGGGAATTCGCGGACGGTATCGGCGAACAGAACGACGCTCTTGCGGCTCTCGATTTTCTCCAGACTCGATTTCCAAACACGCCTGTCTGCATGATGGGTTTTTCTTTCGGAGCCTGGGTTGGTCTGGCCGTGGGCGCCCCCGATCGGCGGGTAATAGCTCTCGTTGGGCTTGGTTTGCCGATCGCCTTGCTGGATTTCGATTTCCTGCACGATGTCCGCAAACCTAAACTTATTGTTCAAGCAACGCACGACATCTACGGACCGCGCGAACAAGTAGATAATCTTTTCAAGGCGCTCCAGAAACCTAAACGACTCCATTGGGTGGCGGGTGTTGACCATTTCTTTACCGGCCGGCTCAACGAGGTCCAAACAGTAGTTGGTGATTTTCTTCAGAAAATCGTAACTGCAGGCCGCTGATGATACTTATTTGGCAAATTGCAAAAGATACCGGTCGAAACAGTGGATGGTTTCGGAATTGTCTGAGTTAAATGTTTTTGGGCGATCAGCAGTTGATTATCAAGGGACATACTACAACTATTCTTCGGAATAATAATAGACTGCGAATGCTTGCCGCGAAGGTTTCTTCCAAGCCTTCTGCATTCCGCCTGCTTAATACGCCGCGAGTTCTTTCGCCACGCGAATAATGTCCGCAGGCTGGGGGAGAACAGCGTCCTCGAGTCTCGGATGGTAAGGAATGTAAAGATCTTTTCCGGCCAAGCGACGGACCGGCGCATCGAGAAATTCAAATAACTCTTCGCCCACGCGGGCGGCGATTTCCGCGCCATAACCGAATGAAATATTGTCTTCGTGCAGCACCAGGAGGCGGCTGGTTTTCTTCACTGAGGCGGCGATCAGATCCCAGTCATAAGGCTGAAGCGAGCGAAGATCGAGAATTTCCGCTCGAATGTTTTCCAGAGCGAGCTGCTTTGCGGCCTGCACGGCACGCACCACCAGCGACCCGTAGGTGACAATCGTCAAATCCAAACCCTCTCGCACGAGTTTCGCTTTTCCAAAAGGAATCATGTAATCCGAACCGGGATATGGGCTGCGGTTGTGGGTCTGCCGGTAGAGATGTTTGGGTTCGAGAAAAAGCACCGGATCGTCAGACCGAATCGCCGTCCGGAGCAGGCCGTTGGCATCGAGCGCCGTGGAGGGCATCACGACGCGCAAACCGGGAATATGGGTGAAAATCGATTCGCCTGACTGGCTGTGATAGATCGCGCCCCCGGACAAGTATCCGCCAATGGGTGCGCGGATCACCATGCCCGCGCTAAAGGCGTTCATCGACCGCCACCGCAAGACGGCCAACTCGTCGCGGATTTGCATCATCGCCGGCCAGATGTAATCGAAGAACTGGATTTCCACCACCGGCTTCAGGCCGCGCACCGCCATGCCCAGGGCGCGCCCCACAATGCCGGCTTCCGCCAGGGGCACGTTGTAACAGCGGGCGTCGCCGAAATGGCGCTGCAGCCCGTGAGTGACCTTGAAAACGCCACCCTTACCTTTCACTTTGTCCAAATCTTTTTCGTGGCCGCAATCGGCAACATCCTCGCCGAATACCACGACGCGCGGATCACGCGTCATCTCGTCCCGCAGGCAAACATTTATGAGGTCTACCATCGTCCGAGGCTCACCGTGGAATTTCTGCGGGTGATCAAAGTTTTCCGAAGTCGGATCGACCGTGGGCGAATATAAGTACAAACCCAATGTCTCAGGGTCGGGCGGCAAGGCCTCAAGCGCCTGGTCAGCAGCCTCGCGGATTTCGCGGTCCACACTCGCTTCGATCTCTTTTAATTCTTTTTCGGAGGTCAGGCGTACGGCCATCAGGTGCTTGGCCCAAAGCGTTAAAGGATCGCGGGTCGCTTCCTCCTGGCGAATTGTTTCCGGCTTGTAAAGACGCTCGTCGTCGGAAAGCGAGTGCGAGTAAGGGCGGATGACGTGGGCATGGATGAGCGCAGGGCCACGACGCAGCCGGGCGTGTGCCACGGCTTTTTCCGCTGCGTCGTAACTCTCCAGGAAGTTGGTGCCGTCACATTCGAGCGTCAGGAGATTGGGAAAGTTTTTGACAAGCCGCGAAATACTTGCGCCCGCCGTCTGCACATCCACCGGAACAGAGATGGCGTAACCGTTGTCTTCCACCACATAAAGCACAGGCAGCTTGCGATTGCACGCCCAATTCAAGGACTCCCAGAATTCGCCCTCGCTGGATGCGCCATCACCCAGGGAAACGTATGCCACCTCATCGGCGTGATAACTGTGAGCCAGCTCGGCCGCTTGCGGGATGCGGGAATAATAATCACTCGCCTCCGCCGCGCCCACTGCATGCAAGATTTGCGTGCCCGTCGGGCTCGATTGCGAAACGATGTTTAGGGATTTCGAAGACCAGTGGGAAGGCATCTGGCGGCCGCCGGAACTCGGATCGTTCCTGGATCCCACAGCGCCCAGTAACATTTCGAACGGCGTCACCCCGATCTGCAAGCAAAACGCACGATCCCGATAATAAGGGAAGAACCAGTCGTGGCCGGGCTTCAAGTGGAGGGCGGTTGCAACGTTGATGGCCTCGTGCCCCACCCCGTTGATCTGGAAAAAAATCTTGTTCTGGCGCTTTAACTGGATTTCTTTGTCATCCAGCCGCCGCGAAAGATACATTGTCCGGTAAGCGCCCACCAGAAGCTCGCGTGAGAGCTTCGATGATTTTTGAACAGGACTGGTCAAGGTAGCCATGACGCCTCGCTGGAAGGTAGGGGCGATGGAGTCGCCCTTGGAATTCGCCACTTTGCAAAGCCGGCCATCGTGAGCAAGGCTTAATTATCAAATTCCCTCGGGGCAAAGTCAATTGGAAGAAAAGATGAAACTGGAAATTTGAAATTAGAAACTGGCAAGCCCTGGTTGATTTTCAAATTTCCATTTTTTGAAGCGCCTGGCAAGGAAATTCAGTAATGGGTTAATTTGAATTTACAGCCAAACAAAAACGGGGAAAGATTCATGGCTCTTCCCTTCCAAAGGCCGTCGGCTGTACTCTTTCTCATGATGGTTCAGCCCAAGACCGTTAAATTGCGCCTGGACGAACTCCTGGTCTCACGCGGCCTGGCGGATTCGCTCGCCTTGGCGCAGGCGATGATCCTGGCTGGCGAGGTTCTGGTGGACGGACAGAAAATAGTGAAGAGTGGTGATCGAGTAGACGAGCAGGCCTCGCTGCGGCTGCTCGGAAAGCCCCTGCCCTTCGTCAGCCGTGCAGGAATAAAACTCAATCACGCGCTCGAACATTTCCATGTGGAGGTTGCCGGAAGAATCTGCCTCGATATCGGAGCCTCAACCGGAGGCTTCACCGACTGTTTGTTGCAGCGTGGGGCGGCGCGAGTTATTGCCGTGGATGCCGGAACGAATCAATTGGACTGGAAACTTCGGTGTGACCCGCGCGTGGTGTCGATGGAAAAGACAAACGCTCGTTACTTGAACCTTGTAAAACTCGGCACGCCGGTCAGCCTGGTGACGGCCGACGTTTCTTTCATTTCAGTCACCATGATTTTGCCTGTGCTTCCTGAACTCCTCGAACCCCAGGCGGAGGCGTTGGTGCTCGTCAAGCCGCAATTTGAAGTGCGCCGTGAGCAGGTGGGAACGGGCGGTCTGGTGAGCGATCCCCAGCTCCACCAGCAAGCCCTCACAAGAGTTTCACGCTCGCTTTTGGACCTCGGCTTCGTGCAACTCGACTCAGTTCCCAGTGTGTTGCCGGGCGCCACCGGCAACCACGAATATTTCTTGCATGCAGTTTGGCAAAAACGTGTTTAGAATGGTTGAGCCATTGGCCAAGTGGATGGAGTAATTGGAAGTTAGAGACTTGGCGCCCAAATGGAATTGCCGGTTTCCAATTTTTTGCCCTGTGATCCAACAATTATTGAGGCTCGCAAATTATGGTGACATTCATTCGTTGTAGCGGCGCTCTCTGAGCGCCGAAAACACGGCGGTCGGAGACCGCCGCTACAATAGAGGTCGTCACCATAATTTGCGAGCTTGAGTAGATATCGAACGCAAGGACTTATCAGTGCCACAAACGCAAATCAGGAAAGTCGGAATTATTTCCAAGCCGAAGAAAGCTGAAATCGGCGAACTGGTCACACCTCTGCTCGATTGGCTCCGCCAGCGCGATATTGAGGTGTTTATCGACAAGGAGTCGGTTCAAAAACTTCCCCGCCCGGAAAAATGCCTGACGCGCAACGAAATGTCTTCCGCCGTCGATCTGCTGGTTGTGCTGGGTGGTGATGGAACGCTCCTCGCGACGGCCAGAGCGCTTGGACGCAAACCTGTCCCCATCCTCGCCGTCAATCTGGGAGGGCTTGGCTTTCTTACCGTCATTACCCGAGACGAGCTTTATCCCACTCTCGAACGAGTGCTGGCAGGTGATTTCCAAACCGAGCGGCGGGTGCAAATTGAAGCAGAGATTGTTCGGACAGACGAGACGATGGCTTCCTTCCTGGCGCTAAACGATGTGGTGCTGAACAAAGGCGCCATTGCCCGCATTCTCGACTTTGAGGTCTACGTGGACGGCAAGCTGGTTTCCAATTATAAATCCGACGGCCTGATTGTATCCACACCCACGGGCTCCACTGCTTATTCGCTGGCTGCGGGCGGCCCGGTGGTGGCGCCCAGCGTCCAGGCATTTATCGTTACGCCTATCTGCGCCCACACTCTCACCAACCGGCCCCTGGTTGTTTCCGACAACGCAAAAATTGAAGTAGTGGTGAAGAGCCAGCGCGAATCCGCATACTTGACCGTGGATGGCCAGGTGGGAATTGCCGCGCGCAGTGAAGATATTGTGCGCATGAAAAAGGCGTCGTCGTGGGTGGAACTCGTCCGGCCCGCGCACCAGAATTATTTCGAAATTCTGCGTCAAAAATTAAAGTGGGGCGAGAGGTAAAAAAAGCATGACGGCAGGCTTTCTGTATTTTCGCGGCAACCGGTTAAAAGCTCACGGTCAAGGCCCTCTTCCAATTTTAAGATGTGAACTGTTATGTCTCCCTATCAGTTTATTGAAACGCATTCCACTTATGTCATTCCGATCCCGCAGGCGCGGGAGAGGAATCTCGCTCTGATAGTGCAGACCATGCGAGATTCCTCGTCGGTCGCCGCGGCGGCCTCCTCGGAATGACAAATGGCCGAGTTTCTCAACAAACTGCCACAAGCCGCGGGTTCACTTCAAGTGGGCTTGGAGCTCGCGTGTGATTTGGCGGGCGACTTCGCGGGCGCGGTCGATGTCAGTGGGGGGCAGGGAAATAGCCGCGACTTTGGGGTGGCCACCGCCGCCGAAGCGCTCGCAAATCGAGGCAAGGTTTGCCGATTTCGGCGCTGGGTTCCACGGATTACTTCCTACGCCAATCTTGGTGCGCTCGCGTGAGCGGCTCACGGCCACGCTATAGACCGCCCCAGGAAATAAATAATAAGGAATAAACTTGTTGAACCCTTCCAGGGCCTCGTCCGCGGCGTCAAAAAAGATGACACCCTCTTCCAGACGAGCGTGCGCGCGGATTATGTCGATGGACTTCATGTGCTGGCTATAGAGCTGCTCAAACAATTTCCGAATTTCGGGGAGGGCGGCAATTTCCGCCAACGGCTTGGAGGCTAATTCCGGAATGAGCCGGGGAACGAAATCCCGTGAACGCGACCCTTCAATCACCAGCGTGATCTGCGTTGCCGGGTCGCGCATCTCCACCGCGGTTTTGGTGTCCGGGTACAACGCGCCGTCAATCAAGTCCGCCCAATCGATTAACTCCTGAAGGTCGGGAGGGTGAAATCCAAATTTCGTTGCCCCAATGTGCGCAATGAATTTTGTACAGGAATGAAATTCCGGTCCGAAAAATTTCTTGCCGCTCGCGTCCCGGCGGAAGTGTTCCGCGTCGGCTTCCGTGAGGAACGCGCTTTGATGATGGTCAAACCACCATGTCAGGCGGTCGCTTGAGGAATACTTGAAATCGACGATGGCGTTTTCATCCCCGTCAAAAACACCCGCATCAAAGAGCTGACCGGCCCGGTGCATCATCCCCGTGTAATCGAATTCCGCCTGGGGATTAATGCAGGCGCGATAGAAACGCGTGAACATGGCGGCTGAACAGGCGCCATCAAAACATTGATCGTGAAAGCAAACGCGGATTCTCATCAGCTATTTTCAGGCCGTGCCCGGCGAAAAACTTTCATCCGGACAAGCTCATATCAATTACGCCGGATTTCCGGCGCTCAAACATTCAAACGCCACGGTCCCGCTCATCCCGTGGCAATGCCGGGCTAGCTCCCGGCGCTTCGCCTGCGGAACGTGCTAAATTGCGCCCACTGATTTTAATTGTCAAGTGGAAAGGTGCGTGCGGCCATTGCGGGCGAACCTGAAAAATGCGAGTAAAGCAAAAGAGCGGCGAACAACGCCCGCCGCTCTTGCATACCACGAGAGGCCAAACCTGAAATTACGACTTGCAGCTACCCGGCTTGCTGCTCGGCAATGTTTCCGATAATCGGCAGCTTGAACTTCTCGTTGTTATAGGCCTTCACCATCAAATAAATCCAAGCGACAAGCAATAACAGCGGGAAAGCCAGCCACAAGAGCAAGCCGATCAGCCAACCAATAACCGGGATCACCGCAAGGATCATGCTCAGAATTGAGAGTACAATGGAGAGCACAAAAACGGCAATCCCGAAGAAGAGTGACTGAAAGGCGTGAAAGCGCACAAACTTGTCCTTACTGTATGGCTCAACAACCAGGAAGATGATCGAGGTAATCGGGCACACAACGTAGCAAAGCAAGCCGACAACGTTGGACGCCATGGGGGTGCTGGTTGATGTCGCCGCTGGAGGTGGGGCGCTGCCACTCGATGCCGGCGCCGCAGTTCCTGCCGCTGCAACCGGCGCTCCGCACGAACCACAAAACGTCACGCCGGGATTTATATTCGCACCACACTTTGCGCAAGCTGCCATAGGGGTTACTCCTTTCCAGTAGGTTTCCTCCCTTCCCTCCAAATGTCCATGAGGGAGGAGACTGGTTCGACTCGGTCCAGCCTTTTTCTTAATTTGAACGAGAACCCACGAGCGCTAACTCAATTACGGCATCCTTGATAGCATAATGCGGCCAGAGAAACAATGGGTAAGTTTGGAATAAATAGGTCTGGCGATGCCGTGGCCTGGCGGGCCCTCGGCCATCATTTTTGCGCGCTTGCCGACCGCTCAACTTAAGCTTTGCTTCAACCGCATTGAAGATTTAGGCGCCTCACAGCCAGTGTGTTTGGAGTATTTCGAGCCTCTGATAGCCATCGGAAACCTTGCCCGAAACCGTGTGATTCCATACCAAGTGGTGTGGGTTATTTGAGCCGATATGTCGAACAGGTTGCAAATTATATTTCCCGCTTTTTAAGTAACTTATTTATTTTAATTGGTTTAGGAGGAACCATTGTAATTCAGAAGGTTTGGCAATCGCCGTGCTTCTAAAGTTATTGCAAGGCGATTCCAAAAGGAGGACTTTACTTTTATGAACAAGCTAATGACGATGGTTTTTGCAATGGTTATGGGATTTTCACTCTCGATGCCGGCCTTTGCCAAGGCAGCCAGCGGGCAGAAGAAAGTGGCGGCTCATAAGGTTTCCGCCAAGAAGAAGGGAGCAACAGAAGGAAAGAAGGAGGGGCAAGAGGGCGTTTCCCCAGCCAGCGCCAAGTCGAAAACTGAGGCTCATGAAATGCACGCCAGGAAGAAAGGGGCCACAGTAGGAAAGAAGACAGGGCAAGAGGGCACGCTCGCGGAAGAAAAGAAAGAAACCAAACAAGAAGAAATGAAAGAACACTCGAAGGCACACCAACAGGCGACTCACAAGAAAGTGACGAAGATGGCAATGAAAGGGAAGAAAAGTTAATTAAAGACGAGTCGAAGGCCCATGGCGCCAGGGGAAGCTGGCAAGCGCGATGGGCGCCTGCGCGACGATGCAAGACTGGGGCGCATGATGGTCATGCGCCCCCTTGCTTTATATCTCAGGCGCAAAATGCCTTCTTCCCGTCTCCAAGCCATAGCGGGCTTCGTTACACTTGATCAGTTTTGACCCGCGTCGGTGAAATTATTTGTGCAGTTCGGTTTGCGGCGAGGTTTCTACCGGTAATCCCAGGACGCGGTAAAGGGTTTCAAGCAATTGGGCGAAATCCACCGGCTTGGGGAGATAAGCTTCCGCGCCAAGTTCCTTTACCGCGCCGGAGGTTTTTTCATCAATGCTTCCACTGACTACAATCACAGGGATTTGATTGGTTTTTGAGGAATTCTTCAGCCGCTTAAGCACTTCAAATCCCGTGCCACCGGGCATATTGACATCCAGTAACAAGGCTGTGGGAGCGGTGCTTATGGCAAGAGTGAAGGCCTGCATAGCATCAAAGGCAACCGCGACGTTGATGCCCAACTTTTTCAAACGACTTGAGACCAGCTGAACATGAACGCGGTCGTCATCTGCAATCAAGATGGTCATGATCCGCTCCCCCTGCCGAGTTCCACCAGCGCCGGCTTGAGTCTCGACAGACCTTCTTCTAATTCTGAAAATGCATTCTCAGCGCCCTCCAGCGTGCCTTCGCGCCCGAGAATTTCCAATCTCAGCGCGGCTTGCAGGGCGGAGTTTGCGCCGAAGTAACTCAATGAACCTTTCAGGGCGTGGGCGGCGCTCAGCAACGCCTTTGAGCTTTGATTGTCCAGGGCCTTTCGAATGTCTGACAACATCCGGGGACAATCATCCCAAAAGACTTCGACAAGATTATGGAGAAGCTCCAAATCTCCATCCACACAGTTCAACATTGCGCCTTTATCCAGCACGTCAGCCGTGGTTTGATTTACCAGCGCACCGTTAATCTGCGCGCTCGGAATTCCAACATGGATGTCGATGGCACGGAAGAGTTCATCGGGGTGAATGGGCTTGGCCACGTAGCCGTCCATCCCCGCCGCCGCGCAGCGCTCTTGATCGCCTTTCATGGCATGAGCCGTCAAAGCGATGATGGGCAGATGCTTGCCGCTTGACTTCTCTTTTTCACGAATGGCGGCCGTGGCCTCAAAGCCGTCCATCTCCGGCATCTGGATGTCCATGAGCGCCAGATCAAATCCACCAGGAGCGGAGCGTTCCAGAATTGTCAGAGCCTCCCTGCCGTTGTTTGCCACCACAACCGTGTGGCCGTGCTTTTCCAACAGGCGGATGGCCAGCGTTTGATTGACGAGATTGTCTTCAGCCAGGAGAATTCGCAAGCTTCGGCGCGCCTCGCGCAATGAATGCCGCGTGATCAACGCGGCTTTGTCTTTTTCAACGGACCGATTACCCAGTGCCGTCAAGATAGCCTCCCGCAAATCCGATCGCTGGATGGGCTTGGTGAGATAGGCCGCAATGCCCAACTCACGACAGCGCGCGGCGTCACCCCGCTGGCCGGCGGATGTCAGCATCATTATGGTCGCCCCCGCCAGCCCGGGGTCATCCTTTATCAACTCAGCCAGTACAAATCCGTCCATGTCGGGCATCTGCATATCGGTGAGGACTAGAGGGAATGGTTTTCCATCCTGTTTGGCCTTGTGCAGTATCGCCAACGCTTCGCGCCCGCCCTCGGCCAGGGTAGGCATCATAAGCCAGCCGAGGAGCATGCCCTCGAGCATGCGCCGGTTCGTGGCATTGTCGTCCACCACCAGCACCGGCATACTCCGCAGGTCCACTAAATTCTGTGCGGGCGCCCGGGCAGCGGGAGCTTTCCCCAACCCGAATTTCGCCGTGAAGTGAAACGTGCTGCCCTTGCCGGGTTCACTCTCCACCCAGACGCGCCCACCCATCAGTTGCACCAGGGTTGACGAGATGGTCAGGCCCAATCCCGTACCACCGAATTTTCGCGTCATCGAGCTGTCGGCCTGCGTAAAAGCTTCAAAGATGAGTTTTTGCCTGTCCTGTGGAATGCCAATGCCGGTGTCCTTTACTGAAAAGTGTAGGGAGACGCTCTCCCCGGATTGCACTTCTGCCTCCACGCGGAGCACAATCTCACCCTGCTTGGTAAATTTGATGGCATTCCCCACCAGGTTAACGAGAATCTGTCGCAATCGGACCGGATCGCCTATCAATGTCTCCGGCACGCCAGGCTGGATATCCACAACCATTTCAAGCCCCGTTTGGTGAGCTTTAAGCGCCATGGTTTTCGCCATGTTTCCGATGTTGTCACGAGGGTTGAATTCAATCGGGTCAAGATCAAGTTTCCCCGCCTCGATCTTGGAGAAGTCCAGAATGTCGTTAATCACCGCGAGCAAGGAATGGGCCGACAATTTGACCATCTCCAGATACTCGCGTTGTTCGGGGGTGAGTTCGGTATCAAGGGCGAGCTCCGTCATGCCAATCACGCCATTCATGGGAGTGCGGATTTCGTGGCTCATATTGGCCAGGAAATCGCTCTTGGCGCGGTTGGCGCTTTCGGCAGCGTCTTTGGCGCTGCGCAATTCCTCTTCAGCCTGTTTGCGTTCGGTAATGTCAATTAAGGTCGCTTCAATGATTGCAGGTGCGTCGTTGTTGCCTTCAAGCAGAGTTGCGTTTTCCAACACCCAGATTTTACTGCCATCTTTGTGAAGGAGGACTTGCTCGGAATTGGCAAGGTATTTTTGTTGTTGGAGCCGAGCCCTGAACTTTTCCCCATCGGCTGGATCAAACCAGTGTTCGATCACGTTATGCGCCATATGCTCCTCACGCGAGGTGTAACCAAAGATGCGATAACAGGCTTCATTGACGTCCAGGACGCGCCCATCCAGAGTGCTTCGGCAGACCCCGGCAAGACTTCGCTCGAAGAGCAGCCGGTAACGCTTCTCACTGGACTCCAGTTCCTGTGTCTGAGCGGAGAATCGCCGGTCGATTAACGAGGTGAGTATCGCGAGACCGAGAATCATAAATGTGACGCTGGCGACGCCGTCGGCGCCGAGTGTAGTGATGTTGAGTGCATGGGACGCGCCCTCCATCGATGCCGATGGCGTAAAGCTGGCTGCTGCCATGCCGGTGTAGTGCATCACCGGGACGGCGACACCCATCAGGACGGCGCTACCCAGTTTTCGCCAGCTACTTACTTTGACTTCCTCCCGAGATAGGAATGTCAGCACCATGGCGACCAACGAAATTATGATGGCGAGTGCAATCGACAGTGTCACCAGCCAGGGGTTATAGTGGCACGAGGCGGCCATTCGCATGGATGCCATGCCGGTATAGTGCATGGCAGCAATTCCGCCGCCCATCACGATGCTTCCCACTCCTGCGTTAACCGCAGTCAGCTTGCCACGGCTCACCACAAATAGGGCCACGGCAGACGCAAAAATTGCAGCAAGAAGAGACACCACAACCGTCGGCAAGTCATAAAGTACCGGGACGGGCAAGTGGAATGCCAGCATCCCAATATAATGCATGGCCCAGATGCCGAGCCCCATTGCAGTCGCACCGCTGGTTAGCCAGATCCAGCGGGCCAAGCCGTGCGCCGCGGTTGTCCGTCCGGCCAAATCGAGCGCGGCGTAGGAAGCGCAAACAGCGATCAACACCGACAGAGCCACCAGGCCGTGATTGTAATAACTAATCATGGTTATTTCTGAATGTGTCATGGCGTATTCCTCCTGGGCCGTTCGCCCCGGGTGAAACATCCCGGAGTTTCCACAGGGCATTTTCCTTTCAGCTTCCGGCGAATTCTCTTTAATGCAAAGCCAATTCTTGCGCGGCCTCCCGTGAGATTCCGGCCTCGCGAGAGGTAGCTCATGCCCAAGATCCCAAGAGCCACAAGCAGTGGCAAGGGATGCTTTTCGATATTGCCTGATGACACCAACTTGTTTTTCTGTGTCATTGATTCACCATTTCACAATCTCTTAATCTCCACAGTATCCGCCGGAAGACCATGTCCCGTTTTATAAGACCATCGCTATGTTTATCGGCAGGGAAAGGTCAAAGCATGAATTAAGAATACGGGCTGGCAGCGAAGAGTCGCGAAACAACTCCGAGGTCCTTTGGGATGCACCACGATAAATCCGTTGACTCGCCGCCCTTCGGCATTGCTCACGGTCCGATTTTCGCTCATTCCTCGACCCTCGCTCGGGACCCTGGACGGCAGTCAAAGGGCCACGCCGAGGAATTTCGAAGGGGGGCCTGAGCGTCTCGAATGGCTCGAGTCGGCGCTACCATCCGCGCTTGACATAGCAAGTGAAAAGTATTATAGATATTTCTATAATACTGAATGGAAGATATGACTAAGAGAAAGAAATCCCCTGACATCGAGCGCGAACTATACAAGTGGCACGCTGATATGTGCAAAGTCTTTTCCCACCCCACCCGCCTCGAAATCTTGAACATCCTCCGGGCCCAGGAAATGCCCGTCACCGAACTGGCCAGGCGGCTCGGAGTAACCATCGGCAACTTATCGCAGCACCTCAATATGATGAAACAAAGACGCGTGCTCACCTCGCGAAAGGAAGCGAACAACGTCTATTACCGGCTCGCAAACCCCAAGGTGCTTGGGGCATTCGACCTGATTCGGGAGATTCTCATGGAACAGATGGGACATGAAAGCGTCGTCGTTCGACAACTGGCGCGAGCCCAGGCTCGCTCTTAGCGGGGAGGGAAGAAAAGAACATGGAAAAACTTACCATCATCATCCAGGACGCACCCTACGGAAGCGAGAAAGCGTACAACGCACTTCGTTATGCGTCAGCCCTTCTGACCAACCAAGTGGCAGTGAACCTCTTTCTTGTGGCCGATGGTGTCGGAGTCGCGAAGCGCGGCCAGAAGACACCGACCGGCTATTACAACACTGCTGAAATGCTTAGCCAGTTGATCGCCAAAGGCGTGAAGGCCATGACGTGAGCGACCTGCGCGACGGCCAGGGGTCTTGGCCAAGAGGAATTGGTGGAAGGAGTCGATACTGGTCACATGACCGATCTGGCCCGCTGGACCAAGGAGAGTGATGGCGTCGTGACTTTTTAGACCATGGCCGCGTCCAATTAGTGAAGAGGAGTTTTGAATTGCAAGACGGACAAACAATTCATCAAAGTAGGATTTTATGAACCAGAAGTTTCTTTTAATCACCCTGGCAATATTCCTTGGCCTGACAGCAGCCGCTTATGGCATTGCGAGCGCGCAGCGGAACACTGCGAGCGGCGCGGCCCAACAATCCGCGCAGCCGTCGTCCATGGGGCGCGGAATGCAAGGAGGAATGATGGGGATGGGTATGATGTCTCAGGGAAAGATGGGCGGCATGGGCCAGGGAATGATGGGCATGCAGTCCGGCATGATGGGCTTCTGCCCCATGATGACCCCTGGCGCTAAAGTCGAGGTCAAATCAATCGAGCACGGCGCCACTATCACCATCACGGGCGAAGACGCCAAGAGCGCCCGGCGGATTCAGCTCATGGCGGAGATGATGCGCTTAATGCATGAGTTGCGCAACCAACAGTAGCCAGCGCACCTATTTTTTGCACGGACGTTCCCACTTCGGCGCAGGACATTCTTAATCCAGGAGGGCCTTCGGGTGGCCAACAAGACCATCTTAATTCTCGGCGGGGGTGTAGGCGGGCTGGTCGCCGCCAACGAACTGCGGCAGCGGCTGAGCCCCGCCCACCGGGTTCTGTTGGTGGAGAGAAACCTTGAGCACGCTTTTGCACCATCATTATTGTGGCTGATGACGGGTGACCGCAAAGCATCCCAGATCGTTCGTCCCATGCAGAAACTCGTGCGACGGGGTGTCGAGGTAGTCCACGGTGAGGCCTTGGCGATCGATCTCGCCCGCCGGCGCGTCGAGACGAGCGCGCAAAGTGTCGATTATGACTATCTGGTTGTGGCTTTGGGCGCCCGGCTTGCTCCCGAGGTGATTGTCGGCTTGGCCGAAGGGTCGGAGACCTTCTATAGCTTTGAGGGCGCCGCCAAACTACACAACGCCCTCCAGAACTTCAACAGCGGGAGGATCGCCATTGCGGTAGCGGGGCTGCCGTTCAAATGTCCCGCTGCGCCTTACGAAGGGGCGATGCTCCTGGCCGACTTGTTCCGCCGCCGCGGGCTTCGGGACAAGCTTGAGATCCACCTGTTCACACCTGAGCCGCAGCCGATGCCGGTCGCAGGGCCTGAACTGGGCCGCGCCGTATGCTCCATGATCGAATCAAAGGGCATTGCCTATCACCCGCAGCATCAATTGACCGCTGTTGATCCTAAGGCGCGCGAACTTCAGTTCGGTGAAAAGGGGACGTTCCAGTACGACCTGCTCGTCGCCGTCCCCCCGCACCGCAGCCCGGAACTGGTGCGCCAGGCGGGGCTCGTTAACCAAGCCGGCTGGGTGCGGGTTGACCCCGGGAGCCTGGCGACGCCGCACGAGAACGTCTATGCCATCGGTGACATCACCGCAATTCCACTTCCCGGCCGCTGGAAGCCCGAAGTTCCCCTGGTTTTGCCCAAGGCGGGCGTCTTCGCGCACACTCAAGCCCTGGTCGTTGCGCATCGGATTGCCGGGCATATTGCCGGAGTCAAGGTCGAGGAGACATTCCGCGGGGACGGATACTGCATGCTGGAAGCCGGTGCACATGAAGGCGGTTTTGCATTTGGCAATTTCTTTGCTGAGCCTTCACCCCAGTTGTGCCTCCGTAACCTCGGCAAAAAGTGGCATGTCGGGAAGATCCTCATCGAGAAGTGGTGGCTGGCACCGTTCGGGCTCAAGCGCGCGGCCTTGAGGTTCGGCTTGGAGCTA
>DASYXZ010000062.1:0-14336 GCA_035934315.1 Terriglobia bacterium
GCCATCGGGAGCTTCACGCCTCCCACCAACAGTCCCTTACCCGACTCCTGCTTGAGCTGCTGAACGGCCGTCCCCAGATCCCCGCGCACGAGCTCCGCGTTCCAATCGACCCGGTCCAGGGTGCTCGACACGACGTACTTCTTTGCCGCGTCGATCGTTCGGGCGAAGGGTTCCATGCAATCAGGCGCCGGCGGCCGGAACGCTGCTTCCATCATTTCGTAAGTCACCCGGCCAAAGAGGAGGGCATCGGCCCGCTCGAGGTTCTCAACCCCATGACGAAACAATTCTTCGTCCGGGACCATTGCAAGATGGTCGCAGCACCCGTCCAATGTGACGTTGATGGAATACCGAAGAGGTCGCATTTCGGAAGAGTACCGCCGATGGGGCAGATTAGCAAGGTTAGCCCGCTCCCGGGGCAGCGGGTGGGGCACACGTCGTATCTTGTGTAATGCGTGCGATACACCAGATTGGGGATTTATGAAAATGGTATATCAACATACGTTAACCCCTCCTTTGTCTCAAACATCCCGGGCCGTATTCATGTTAAAATGCGACACGCAAGGGCCGCCCGCGATGGATGATTGGCGATTGGCGTCTGGCGGAGAAAAATAAAACCATTCAGGGAGATCAGGAATTATGGATAGCGAGACAAACGAAAAGCAGGCTCAGCCTTCGCCCACCCACGAGACCAGTGGACCGATGGAGCAGGACGCTATTTACCAGGGCAATCGTCTTGTGGCGCGGGTCCTGGACGCGGAAGTTGATTTGGATGCCAAGGAGATTCGGATTAGCGAGGTTTTTAACAGCGACGAACTGATGATTCCTGATGAGTGTGAGTTCCAACGATACAGAATATTAATTCAACGCATCGCCTACGCCACGAAAGTCGACAAGGCGGAACGGCATAAAGGGCGCATCCTGAGGGGCGTCATTGCCGACATCCTGGGTTACCGCGAGCAGTAGCCGGCAACGGCCCACGCGCGGGGCTCGGCTCAGGATTCATAGTATGGGACGCGTTTCCACTGCCCCGTCTTTCCGCACGAGAGGCATCCGCGCACCAGGCCTCCGCCAGTTTCCATTTTTTCAAGGAGTTGTTCGTCCAGATAAAGCAGTTCGCGGATCCGGCATTCCGGGCACTGCAACATGGCGCGCACGGCATTTTGATCCCGCGGCCTCAACTCCGGAAAGCTGATCCCCCAAATATTGTGAGCCGGGTTCATGCATTCGACCCCCCAGAAGCTACTCCAGTTCCCTGCGTCTCCGGCCCGGCAGACGACCCTGAAAATTGCATCGCGACCGGTCTTTCTGCTGAGGATTCTGATTTCCTGGTCCGGAATCAGCTCGCGACACAAACGTATTTTTGCCCCGTGGAGGTTCACCGCGAGGGTGGTTGAATCCTCGACAAAGTCCCTGCCTTTAAAATCGGTCGCAAAGACGCGAATGGGCACGTCATAAGCCAGTCTGGGGGTACGCCTGGTTTCACGGATTCCATTCATAACAGCCCCTTCAGAGTATTCAGGCATTGGCTTCAACCCCCCCTTAAGTAAAACTTACCCAGCCTATGTAAGAGTTATCCGTCACCAGGCTGAGGAAGTAAGCATTTTCAGCGATTTAATTTGTTTCGTTTACCTTGATGAGCACACTGAGTTCCAAACCTGGGGGGAGTTTCGCGCCCGTGGGGGAGTTCGCTATGGATATTTGGAAGAAGAAATTAAGGAAGGTTGGCCGGGATTTTTCAACCGTGGTTCGCGGATAGAAAACCGTCATTTTCGAGACAAATCCTCAATCCACAGGGTCCGGGACACCGTAGATGTGGACGTTCCCTTCTTTGCCTTTCACCTGGGCCATGCCGAGGTCGACACACGGAATCTTGTCCTTGATCTCCAGGTACACTTGCTCGTTCACAAGGATTTTATATTCGTAATTCTTGGTGAGGCCCTCAAGGCGGGAGGCGATATTCACGGTGTCACCGATGACCGTATAATCCATGCGCTGCTCGGAACCGATGTTGCCGGAAATAGCTTCCCCTTTGGTGATGCCAATTCCATTATCGATGGGAGATTGGCCCCGGGACTTCCGCCCCGCATTGTACTTCCTGAGCGCGCGCCGCATGTCCAGCGCTGCCCGCACGGCTCGCTCCGCATCATCCTCGCGGGAAATGGGCGCGCCGAAAACCGCCATGATCGCGTCACCAATAAATTTATCCAGCATCCCGTCATAGTTGAAAATCGGATCGAGCATGTGGGAAAAGTAATCGTTCAGCATGGCGACGATATCTTCCGCAGAAGATTGCTCGGAAATGGTGGTGAAATTTCGGATGTCGGAAAAAAGAACGGCGACCGTGGTGCGATTGCCGCCCAGCTTCAAACGGTCGCGGTCCTTCAAGATCTGCTCCGCCACCTGGCGCGTGACGTAACGGCAGAGCGTGCTCATCAGGCGCTGTTCCTGGGTGATGTCGTCCGCAATCACCACCACGCCCAGCGATTGCCCTTTGCTGTCCTGCAGCGGCAGGGCGTGCAGGTTCACGTTCTGTGCCTCATCGCCGCCCTTGCGATATTGCAGCTCATAGCCCGTATAGGCCTGGTTCTCGCGAAGGGCCGCCTCAATTCCCGCAATCAGTTGGGGGTTGAGTTCGCGGTTAAAAAATTGACCATAGGATTCTCCGATGGCAATCTCCTCACTGGCGCAGAATATTTTCAGGCCCGCCATATTTGAGAATGCCACCCCGCCCTCGGGATCCAGCGTCACCACGCCGGTGGCCATGGTCCGCAAAATGCTGTCATTGTAATTCTTCATAAAGCGGACTTCTTCGAAAAGGCGGGAATTGTCCAGCGCGATGGCCGTTTGCGACCCCAGTGCGTCCAGCAGTTGTTCGTCTTCCCCGGTGAAGTGCCCCTCGTGTTTGTTCAACACCTGCATGACTCCGAGGATTTCTTTTTTCTCGTTGCGCAGGGGCATGCAAAGAATGGTGCGCGTGTGATAGCCCGTCCGCCGGTCAACCTCCGGATTAAATCGGGCGTCCTGGTAGGCGTCGCGGATGTTCACCGTCTCGCCTGAAACAGCCACGTGGCCGGCAATGCCCATGCCGCGTGGCACGCGAATTTCATTCATGTTGGCGCCCTGCGCCACTTTCGACCACAAGCCACCCGTCTTGCGGTCCATCAGAAAAAGCGTGCAGCGGTCCGCGCTCATCACCTCGGAAGTCTTGCTCACAATCTTTTGCAGGAGCTGGTCCAACTCAAGTTCAGAGGAGACGGACCGCATCACGTTCAGAAGAATTTCCGAAGTCTGCATCCGCTTCTTAATTTCTTCGTTCAAGAGAGCGTTTTGCACCGCGGTGGCTGACTGGGCCGCGAACGCCTCCAGTAGCTCTTCGTCGCCAGCGGAAAAAACCCCGTCGTGCTTGTTAAGTACCTGGATAACACCCAGAATTTTTCCCTCGCGGTTCTTCATCGGCATGCAAAGAATCGTATGGGTGATGTAGCCGGTCCTGCGGTCCACTTCCTGATTAAACCGGGAATCTTCATAGGCGTCGCGGATATTTACGGTCTCCCCGGTCTTGGCAACGTGCCCCGCGATGCCGGCGCCCAAAGGGACGCGGATTTCGTTGATCGCAGCGCCCTGCGCCACTTTGGACCAAATCTCCTTTTTCTCCTCATCCACCAGGAACAGTGTTGAACGGTCAGCGCTCATGACCTCTGAAGTTTTCTCCATGATCTTGCGTAACAGCGCATCGAGATCACGCTCGGCCGAAAGCGAACTCATGATCTCAAGGAGGATGGAAGCTGTCCGGGCGGAGTCATAGTGGGCGGGCGTTTGGCGGGCAGTCTTGCGCTTTATCGGTTTTTTTTCGCGAGCAGCCACTTCCACCTCGAAGCAGTCAGCATGGCGCGCCCGGGCCGGGCGCCCTGAGCCACATCCTAGTTACAGGTTCGGCGCATGTCAAATCGCCTAGCGAGCTTTCTCCGCACAACCGGGAAGTACGTGGTAATTCCCATGCCCTTTCTCTAGGCTCGCTTATTCTACAGGTTTATCCCGAATGTGCCACACCTGAAACCGCCAGTTCAAAGCACGGGAGTTGCATCCCCTTAACGTAGTGCAACTTCCGTCCTTTGAAGTTGCGGCTGTTCGAGTTCTTGAAAAAAAGAAGTGGAAAAGCCGCAAGATTACAAGGTGAATCTTGCGTTACGTTTTATTAACGTGATTATTGGTTTGGCTGGAGGTCGGTTTGGGCTGCGCCGAAGACCGCGATGTGGCTACCGTCGTTGGTGACCAGGAAGCCGGCAATGCGATTTCCTGGCGGCGCAGTCCCGCCTCACATACCTGGGCTTGCGCCACAGCAATCGCCGCCATGTTCACAATTTCGTCCTCGGTGGCGCCGCGTTGCAGCACATGGACGGATTTGCCCAAGCCCACCAGAATGGGTCCAAGAGCTTCCGCGCCGCCCAAACGCATCATCAGTTTGTAGGCAATGTTGGCCGATCCCAGGTCGGGGAAGATGAGGACATTGGCGCCATTCTTCAAAATAGAGAAGGGATAATCGTCCTGGATAATTTCCCGGACCACTGCGGTGTCCGCCATCATTTCCCCGTCGACCATCATCTCCGGGTACCGCTGCTTCACCAACTCCGCCGCGCGCCGCATTTTTTCAGAGAGAGGGTGCCTGGTGCTGCCGAAATTGGAGAACGAAAGCATGGCCAGGCGCGGTTCAAAATTAAAATCCCGCGCCACCCCGGCGGCGAGCAAAGCGATTTCCGCCAGATCCTCGGCCGATGGCTCAATATTCACGGTCGTATCAGAAAAGAAATAGACCTCCTGCCGGGTCACGATCACATAAACGCCGGAAACACGATTAACATTTTCCCGTGTCTTGATAATTTCAAGCGCGGGGCGAATGGTTTCTGCATAGTGCTGCGAGACTCCGGCCAGGAAACCGTCCGCGTCGCCCTGGCGCACCATCATGGCGCCGAAATAATTCGGATTCAGCATGCGTTCCCGCGCTTCGGTGCGCGTAATTCCCCGGCGCTGGCGGAGTTGATAAAACTCGTCCACGTAGGCTTCCAGGCTTGGTGACTGCGCCGGTTCAACAATCCGGACGTCAAAGGAATGCAGTCCCAGTTCCCTTACTTTGTTCTGGATGATCGCCGGCCGCCCAATCAGGGTGGGCAGGGCGATCTTTTCCTCCACCAGGTGATAACAAGCGCGGATGATCCTCTCATGCTCACCCTCGGAGAACACAATTCGCTTGGGGGCGGACTTGGCCCGATGCCGCACACCTTGCATCACCTCATGCGTGCGTCCCATTCGCCGCGAGAGCTGTTCGCGGTATTCCGCGAGATCGAGTTTCAATTGCGCCACCCCGCTCGCCATCGCCGCTTCCGCCACCGCCGCTGCTTCCCAGATGAGGACGCGCCGGTCAAACGGTTTGGGGATTACATATTCCGGGCCGAACTGGAGGCGGTTGAGGCCATAGGCGCGCAAGACAGAATCCGGGACATCTTCCCTGGCCAGGGCGGCGAGCGAGCGGGTTGCGGCAATTTCCATCTCGTGGTTGATGGTGCGCGCCCGCACATCAAGCGCGCCCCGGAAAATAAAGGGAAACCCGAGCACGTTATTCACCTGGTTCGGATAGTCGGAGCGCCCGGTGGCGATAATGACATCCGGCCGCGCTGCCTTGGCCGCCTCATAACTGATTTCGGGGACGGGGTTGGCCAGGGCAAAGATGATGGGCCGGTTCGCCATCGAGCGAACCATCTCCGCCGTAACGCAGCCGGCCACCGAGAGTCCGACAAAAACATCAGCCCCCGCCAAGGCGTCGGCAAGAGTTCGGGCCTGCGTCTTGACAGCCAGGCGCGCCTTGTAGGGGTTCATGCCTTCGCTCCGGCCCGCGTACACCACGCCCTTGGTATCGCAGAGCGTAATGTTTTCCCGGCTCACGCCCATGCGGATGTAATGCTCCACGCAGGCAATTCCCGCCGCGCCCGCGCCATTCACCACCACGCGAATCTTGTCCAAATCTTTCCCTGCCAAATCCACCGAGTTCAGGAGCGCCGCGCCCGAGATAATTGCGGTCCCATGCTGGTCGTCGTGCATTACAGGTATCGACATGGTCTTGCGCAGCGTTTCTTCAATCAAGAAGCATTCCGGCGCTTTAATGTCTTCCAGGTTGATGCCGCCGAAGGTGGGCTCAATGAGTTGGCAGAACTTGATGACGTCCTCCGGGTTTTCCGAATTAACTTCCAGGTCGAAGACGTCAATATCCGCAAAACGCTTGAAGAGCACAGCCTTTCCTTCCATCACCGGCTTCCCCGCCAGCGCGCCGATGTTTCCCAAACCCAAAACGGCTGTGCCATTGGACACCACGGCCACCAGGTTGCCGCGCGCCGTGTACTCAAAGCTGAGGTCCGGCGTCTTCTCAATTTCCAGGCACGGTTCAGCCACCCCGGGAGTGTAGGCCAGGCTTAAGTCCCATTGAGTTCGGCAAGGCTTGGTGGCCACAACTTCAATTTTGCCCTTGCGGCCTTTCTGGTGGTAATCAATAACGTCCTGCTTTCGGACTTCCATGGCTCGCCTCCCGGGCGATGAGGGTGAGTAAGCTGATCCTGGTCGGCTAGGCTGCGCGCCCTCGCACCGTCTTGTGCGGCTTCCGCCTGACCCATCTCACCTTTGTCATTTTCAATCGCTCGATTAAAGATTATAGGTCCGGATGCCTGCGCATTCGAGGGATACTTATCACATTCCGCCCGCGGAAACGATATTCCGAGTGTCAGAGCGAATCAACAGGTATTTCCGCGTGAAGGACAAAAGGTGTGGAAGAACCGCAACTTCAAAGGACGGAAGTTGCGCTACGGATTTAGGCCTCGCGTGAGCAATTTTGAACAGACACGCCGCCGGGTGGCCGGTTACCCTTCGACGGGGTGATTCTTGCAACCAGACGAGGCGCTAAAACGGAAATTCAAGCCTCAATGTTTTTGACTATTTGGATCACGCACCTGAAGCTTTCCGTGATTCGGATATAAGTATCGCGGTGTAAAGAGCCCGGAGGGAGAGGGGCATGTCCACGCAAAACCACGAACCAGTCAGGGCCGGCGCCGCCGCGGTCGCGCTGGACGTTGTCACAGGGGTGGGAAGCATCTTTTGGTTCGAATTGAGCACCGTTAATGCACCAGAATGTTTGGATGCTGACGGAGCCAAACCCGCAATGTCTGGCCAAACACAAGCGCAGGCCCGCCATGAGGGTCCCGAGCACACCCTGCTGTATGTGGAAGATAACCTGGCCAACCTGCAATTGGTGGAGCAACTCATCGCGCGCCGCCCCGATATGCGGTTGCTAAGCGCAGTAAACGGGCTTCTTGGTATCAAGATGGCGCGCGACAACCAGCCGGATGTGATCCTGATGGACATCAATCTGCCCGGCATCAATGGTATCGAAGCCTTGAGAATCCTGCATGAGGACCGGGCAACAGCCCACATCCCCGTTGTGGCCCTCAGCGCCAACGCCATGCCGCGCGATATTTAGAAAGGCCTGCAGGCAGGATTCTTCTGGTATCTCACCAAACCCATCAAGATCCAAGAGTTCATGGATGTGCTGAACCTGGCGCTGGGATTTGCAGAAAAAAACTCTGAAAGGAGCAAATAAGGGACTGCGATTCCAGGCCCTGCTCATGATAAGTTCATCCGATATTCTTCACGGGAAAATCCTGACCGTCGACGATCAGGAAGTTAACATCGTCCAGTTGGAGCGGATGCTGCGCGGCGCCGGCTATGTTTCCATCACATCCACAACTGATCCGAACCAAGTCTGCGCGCTCCACCTCAAAAACCACTATGAATTGATCCTGCTCGACCTTCAAATGCCCGGCCCGATGGATTCCAGGTGATGGAGGGTCTGAAGGAAATCGAAATGGGCGGCTATCTACCAGCCCTCATGATTACCGCCCAGCGGGATCAAAAGCTGCGCGCGGAGAACAGGCGCAGCATACCTTGATGCCCCTCGGCCGTGTTGGGGAACTCGCACGGGGATTCATCGTGGTCACCGCAACGCAGCTCCACCACCAAAGTGAGTTGACTGACTTCAATGCCACAGGGATCAAAAACAGAGAGAGTTGTTGGTAAGAGATTTGTTCATGGGATCCTCCTTTTTTGATAGGATGAGGTTTCGGCTCCCCGACCCTGAACCCTCTCCAGTCGGGCTTGCGAACGCAGGCTCTCCGCTTCGGCGGGGCCGCAGATTCTTCCTCAGCTTGGGAGAAGAGGGCGGGGGGGGGCCGATCTACCCGGCAGGCTCTCAATTTGACATTGGGCCTCAGCGCGGAACGGCCTCCCCGAAACCTTCAGAGCCCATCGGAAACCAGTTTCTAATGTCGCTGATCAAGATACAACCGCAAGATTTCGTCTCCCAAAAACTCTGAGGCTCTTCCAATTCCTACGCGGCTGGCGCTTTGTTTTTGGGAGAAGCGTCCAGCACTTCCCGCACTTTGCGCGCCAGGGAAGTAGGCGTGAAGGGCTTTTGCAAAAACGCCGTATCCCGTGTCAACACGCCTTGGTGGACGATTCCTTCGTCAGTATAGCCGGACATGAACAGCACTTTCATTTCCGGGCGCGCGCTGGCCACGCGGGTAGCCAACTCGCGCCCGCTCATCTGAGGCATGATGACGTCCGTGACCATCAAATGAATCGTACCCTTATGCTGTCCGCAAATTTTCATGGCCTCGTCGCCCCGGCTCGCTTCGAGCACGGTATAACCCTTTGAGGTTAGGACGCCCTTCACCAGCGACCGCAGCGCCGTCTCATCCTCCACTACCAGGATGGTTTCTGAAGCTTGATGGACCACGGGAGAAGTTTCGTCCGGCCGGGATTCCACAGTGTCTGTCTCAACTCTGGGCAGATAAATCTTGAAACTCGACCCGCATCCCGGTTCGCTGTAAACCCAGATGTAGCCGTTACTCTGCTTCACAATCCCATAGACGGTCGCCAGACCCAATCCTGTTCCCTTCCCTTTTTCCTTGGTGGTGAAAAACGGCTCAAACATATGAGCCTGTGTCGCCGAGTCCATCCCAACGCCCGAATCACTGACCGCCAGCATCACGTAAGGGCCAGGCTGGGTGGGAAAGTGAGTGTGTGTATAGGTCGCATCCAAATCAGCGTTGGCCGTCTCCAGGGTGAGCTTGCCCCCACCGGGCATGGCGTCGCGAGCGTTCACGGCCAGGTTCATCATTACCTGCTCGATCTGGCCGGGGTCAGCCTTCACCCGCCCCAAGTCCGGAGCGAGTCGAGTGACCAGGTCAATATCTTCTCCAATCAGCCGGCGCAGCATTTTGTCCACGTTGCCGACCACGGCATTCAAATCCAAAACTTGTGGCGTGAGCACCTGTCGGCGGCTGAAAGCCAAAAGCTGGCGGGTAAGGGAGGCGGCGCGATCGGCGGCCTTTAGAATTTCCTTGATATGATCCCGCACTGGCGCATCCAGTTTGTCGTTTTCCAAAAGCAACTGGCCATAACCTGAAATAATCGTCAGAAGATTATTAAAATCGTGGGCCACTCCGCCCGCCAATTGTCCGATCGCTTCCATTTTCTGGGACTGGAGAAGCTGAGCCTGAAGGGACCGTTGCTCAGTAATATCCTGCACCGTCCCCACCATGCGAATGGGGCCATGGGCGCCGTCAAAAAGTACTTCACCTTGCTCCTGGACCACCCGCTCGGCGCCATCGTGCCGAACCACACGGTGATTTATATTGTAGCGTTGGCCTCCTGCCAGTGCCTCATCCACGGCTTTTTGAACGAGCTCCCGATCATCAGGATGCACCGAATCCATAAAAGCTTCATGAGTAGCGCCGAACGACTCCTCGCGTATCCCAAAAATGCTGAATATTTCGTGGGACCACCGCAGCTTGTTTTGCACGATGTCCCAATCCCAATTACCCACGTGCGCAATGCGCTGCGCTTCCGCCAGGCTGGCTTCGCTCTCGCGCAAAGCCTCCATGGCCCCCTTGTGATCCGTAATATCGCGGACGAAAGCGCTAAACGTCCACTCGCCTCGCAATTTCAAAGGCGAGATCGCCAGTTCCACGGGAATTTCACGTCCATCGCGGTGCAGGGCGGTGATTTCGAATCGCTTATTCAATATCGAACCCTCACCCGTCTCTACAAAGTGTCGCAAGCCTTTTTCGTGGGCCTCTCGATAGCGATGGGGGATAAGAACTTCAGACATGCGCCGGCCAACAGCCTCCTCGCGGGTCCAGCCCAAACTGCTTTCGGCCTGGGCATTCCAACCGGTAATCATCCCCGCGGCATCCATCGTCACCACAGCGTCCATCGCCGTGTCAATAATCAAGCGGGTTCGTTCTTCACTTTGCCGGAGCCCTTGCTCGGCTTGTTTCCGCTCGGCAACTTCAGTCTGCAGCACGAGGTAGGCATTCTCCAGTTGGGCCGTGCGCTCGGCGACGCGAAGTTCCAATTCGTCGTTCAGTTTTTTGATCTCCTCCTCTGCGCGTTTACGCTCCGTGTTGTCGCGGGCCACGCCATAAATCATCTTTCGTTCAGTCAAGGGAGCGGCGGTCCACAAAAACCACTTGTACGAGCCATCTTTCGTGCGGTAGCGGTTCTCAAATGAAATAGTACGCTGCCCGGTGAAGAGTCTTTCGGCTTCAGCCATCGTCCGCGCGCGGTCTTCCGGATGAACGAAATCAATAAATGGGACGGCTTGAAGCTCCTCCCTCGTATAACCGAGAACCTTTTCCCAAGCCGGGTTCAGGCGCTTAAAATAGCCGTCAAATCCAAGAATGCACATCATGTCGAGCGATAGCACAAAGAGGAGGTCACGTTCCTCGGCCAGTTTCTGCTTCGTGATGTCCAGCATCACCCCGCGAACGCGAAGCGCCCGTCCACCACCATCGCGGATGATTCGAACAATATTGCGAAACCAAACCACGCGGCCGTCTGAGGCCGTCATCCGGTATTCCAGCTCGTGGTCGGTGCCGGCAAAAAGGGTTGCCCGAAACTGGGTGGTGGTGCGCTCGCGATCCTCGGGATGGATGTGATCCGTCCAAAAATTGGGGACCGTCACCCATTGCTCCGCGGGATAACCCAAAATCTCTTCAGCCCTTCGACTGACGAAAACGAACAGCAAGGTTGCTGCGTCCGCTTCCCAGACGATGGCACCGAGACCCTGAACAAGGTCTTGGAAGCGCCGGGCCAGATCCTGCGCAGCCACCCCTTCGCTCGCGCTCCGGGTCAAATTCTCGCTGGCAACCTCAAGGTCAGATTCAAGAGCTTGCTGAATATTTTTCAGGTTTTTGATTCGACGTTTGTGCGCGCCCACCTCCTGGGCAAGATAACCGGTGGAAACCGCGGTGATAAAAAAGAGAGGAACGTGCATGAGAACTTCTGGATTCCAGAGATCACTCGCACCTTGGCTCAGACGGAGCCCCATGTAAAGCGCTCCCGCGACAACCGCGATGCCCACGCTTTTGCGCAGGTCTGCACCCAGGGTGGCCATGAAGACCGTAAGGTAATAGAGCAAAAGAGTGTCTGATTGAACACCGGAAACGCCAAAGAAGAAAACCGTCAAAATCATGACATCCAGGAAAAACAAGGCGTAACCCACGGCGGGATTCCTGAAGATTGATACGGGCAGGAAAAGGATGACGAGATTGGAAAGCAGAAAAACGATTACCAGAAACCAGATTTTAGCGGCAACCGAAGTGGGGTGAGTGGCAAGAAGGGCCAATAAAACAAAACTCAGGAGTCCTCTTAATTCGAAAAATATGGATCGGCGCTCGCGGGGTTCGCTCATTCATTTTATCGAACCGGGTGGGCAATTTCCGGAGCACCCGGAGGATTTTCCCAGTATGCGTTGGCCGTTCAATACCGCCACGCCCGGAAGCCAATTCGTAAATTAAGGAAAAACACCGGTGAAATAGGCGGAAGCGCCTCTGGGAAAATTCATTGGCGGAGAAACCCGAAGGCGCGCCCCATTCTACCGGACTTCGCTCAGCCTTGGCGGAACGAGGCTCGCTTCGGCAGGCAAACCGAGAGACACCGCAGTGGAAGCGAACGCCGATCGGATGGCCGTTGAATAAAGACGGGCGCCAGCCACCTCTAGACGGATCTTTTCCCAAACATGATCGGGGATGGAAAGAAAAACCCGGACAACTTCGGGGTCAAACTGCCGCCCCGACTCCCGCGTAATCTCCGCCCGGGCAGTTGAAAGAGACAGGGCGCGGCGATAGGGCCGGTCGGAGGTCATCGCATCAAGGGTATCAGCCACGGCAAATATCCTGGCCCCCAATGGAATTTCTTCGCCCATCAACCCTTGCGGATAGCCCGTCCCATTGTATTGCTCCTGGTGAGTGAGAACGATTTCTGCCGCGGGGGCCAGAAAGGCAATCCGGCTTACCAGGTCATAGCCCACGCGCGCGTGAGTCTGCATCACCGCTGTTTCTTCTTCAGTCAGCCTCCCCGGCTTGAGCAAAATCGCATCCGGGATGCCAATTTTCCCGATGTCATGCAGGTAAGACCCGCGCGCGATCTGCTTTAATTGCTCGCTTGTGCACTCCATCTTTTTTGCCATTTCCAGGCAGCACCGGCTGACCCGGCGCGAGTGACCTTCGGTTTCCGTATCACGCAAATCGAGCGCCGCGCCCAGGGCTTCCAGCGTCTCATCGTATGTCCCCTCAATCCTCTTCATCGCGTTATGAAGTTGTTTGGTTCTTTGTTCGGCCATCTGCTCAAGATTTTCACGATAGGTTTCAACTTCAATCACCAGCCGTTTTTTTTGCAGAGCACGCTCGATCGCGGCTATCACTCCCTCAAGTTGAAAAGGTTTACCCAGGTAATCATCCGCACCCCGCTTCATCGCATCAATACCCACCCGCACGTCATCCACACCGGTGACCATCAGAAATGCGGTGCGCGGGTGCTTCTTACGAACAATTTCCAGGAGGTCCAGACCGGACATTCCCGGCATGCGCAAATCGGAAATGACTACATCGAAAGCCTTTTCCTGCACAAGTCCCGCCGCTTCTTCCGCGCTCGAGCAGGTCCGGCACTGGAACCCTTCGTGCTTTAGCTTATTGCTGAGCAATTGGCAAACACTTGGCTCATCATCGACGATCAGAACCGAGGAACCCATGACATGCCTCCTGAATACTCTGATGCAGCGCTAAGTTTAATATTCTAAAAATTCCAGATTTAGGTGACAAAAGACCGAAACGGGCGATACAAGCAACAGGGAGGACACCCCCTCGCAGCCTTTTCGGGATTGGCTCCCCATTTCTTTCTAGTTAAAGCTTTAACTGAACTAAGAAGGGGGAGCGAGGGAAACGACGTTAGATGCCAGTCCGTTCGCCGTAATACTCCTGGAGGAGACCCTCGCACCCCAATACACTCTTATTTAGCCCCTTTACAGGAATATGGTCAACTGTCCCCTCGTGCTTTTTAAGGACAGGGTACTTGTATCGTTTTTCATACTCTAGTACAGCGAACAAAATACGAATAACTTTTCCCTTATCAGCTTGTATTAACTAGACTTACAATCTAGACTTATTTAGAGGAAGTGGGATATAAGCTCGGAGGGCCCTTTGACCTCGGATGGTTTGATCTCCCGAGATAGCCTAGGAGAATTATTCTTCACCTTCAAGTCATCGCGCGCAATCCGATTGTTGCCAATGTCCTGACTCAGATTCTCTCGCAGGATGCTGAACTGGGAACCCTTATTGCGCATCCGCCCATCGAGCACTTTGGCTCGCTGATGGAGCAAGGCCAGCCATACTTATTCGTTTTCGACGGGTGGAATCTCCACGAGCAGCTTACTGAGCTCACGCGCCTCCTGCGAGTACGCTGCCCGGGAAGCAAATTCCTTGCCCTGGCGCCCGCAACAACGTGCGACAACGCGGAAATGCTCAGACTGCTTTACGCTGGCATCGACGGCGTGGTAGCCGTGGCAGGAAATTGGCAGGAGGAAATTCCTGCTGCTGTGCGCGGTATCATGAGCGGCAATCTCTGGTTCCCACGCCCCATCATCGCCGAGTATGTCAGGAATACGAATCTACTTTTAGACAAGCGCGTGCGGCGCGATCTTTCCCTTACGGCGCGGGAGACCGAAGTCCTGGAACTCATGATTCGCCGATTCTCCAACAAGGAAATTGCCGGGGCCCTGGGCATCTCAGAACGCACGGTGAAATATCATGTCTCGAACGTCCTCTCCAAGCTCCGGGCGGAGAACCGTCGCACTTTGCTGACGGCGCTGGAGGCCACGCAAGAAAGCGAAAAAGGGTAAGTGTCACGTGTGGGTCTCCTACTCGTGGCTCATCAGAGGGATTTTACCGGAATTTGAG
>DASYXZ010000080.1:0-2149 GCA_035934315.1 Terriglobia bacterium
ACTCTCGCTTTCGGGAAGGGTTGGGGCGATTTCGATTTTCAGAGCACATGGGGAACGACGATACCCATCGGAGCAGTAAGTCGCATCGGAACGCCAATCATTGCAAACAACGCATTTCAATACCGCGTCTTCCGCAAGTTCTGGCCGGAAATGGAAGTGAATTCGACGTGGTGGTCAGACGGAACGAAAGCGGGCAAGAAGCAGGTTTTCCTGACGCCGGGAATCGTCTACGGGAAACTGCCCATCCATAATCGTATAGGTTTGACGCTTGGCGCCGGATTTCAAATTGCCGCAACGCACTTCCACACGTTCAATCACAACATAATCCTTTCGGTTCGCATGCCATTCTGAGAACTCCTGCGCATTTGCCAGGCCCTTTGAGATTAGATGCCCGCTTGCCTTGGCCGCAACGATGCCGCAAAATGAACGGACCCGCCCCGGGGGATAGCTGATGAAAATAGAAATTTTCGACCAGACATATAACGTGCAAGCGGAAGGCGACGAAGCGTACCTTCGCCAGTTGGCATCCTTCGTCGACGAGAGAATGCGCACGGTTGCTGAGGCGACGCGGCAAGTCGACTCAACCCGCCTGGCCGTGCTGGCATCCTTGAATATTGCCGACGAACTTTTCACGCTGCGCCGGCGCCAGGAAGAGCTCGAAGGCCCGCTGCGTAAGCGGGTGGAAAAATGCGTGAATCTGGTCGAGAAGGCGCTGGAAAGCTCCCACTGACGGGTTTACTCTCCTGGCCACGTTGCATTGCAACCTATTGCCCGAGCGGCACGTCTGACCTACAATCGGGGATTACGATCCCGGCCATTGTTAGTACGTAGTCCGATATGAGAATTCTCGGGCACAGAAAAACACGGCTGATCCTGTTTGTGTTGTCGCTGGCGCTGATGTTGGCGGTGGCGACGACGGCGGGAAACGTTTGGCACCACCACGCCACGACGGCTGCCGAATCCACGTGCCCGATTTGCCACCTCGGCCACCAGCCGGTTCAGCAATCTGTCGTGGTGCAGTCAGCCCCAGTGATGCTGGCCGAAGGCTCAGGACCGTTCGTTCCCGAACCGCTGTTCCATGCGAGCCCGATTTTCTCGCGCCTCGCAACCCGCGCACCTCCTTCCATCTAAGATTCCGGGTATTCCTTAGGGCGCATCGTTCGCCCCAACTTGCTCCATTTTTCGTAGAGGACAGACCATGTATTACCGTGCATTGCGTATTTCGGCCCTTCTGGCTGTGTTGTTGGGCGCTGCCGCCCTGGCATTCGGGCAGTCCTCGCAATCCGCCGTTCGCATTACGCTGGATGAAGCCATCCGGCTCGCGGTCGCGCACAATCACGCCCTGCTCGCGGCCCGTTCGAACATCGTGCAGAGCCAAGACCAGGAGATCACTGCCAATTTACGCCCCAATCCCGTATTTGGAGCCGATGTCGTCGGGCTGCCGGTCACGCCGAAAGAGTTTACCGCTAACAATATTGACCAGACCGAATTTGACATCGGGCTGGGTTACCTATTCGAGCGAGGCGGTAAGCGCCAGCACCGGCTGAGGGCTGCTCAAGACCAAACCGCCGTGACCAAGTCGACGGTCGCCGACAACCAGCGCAACCTCACCTTTAATGTCGCTACTCAATTCACGAACGCGCTGCTCGCCGAGTCGGCCCTATCGTTCGCGCAACAAGACCTGAAAGACTTTCAGAACACCGTGGACATCAGCGAGGCACAGTACAAGGCGGGCGCGATTGGCGAAGGCGACTTGCTGAAAATCAAATTGCAGCTTTTGCAGTTTCAAACCGATGTGACCGCGGCGCAACTCGCCAAGCAACAGGCGCTCGCGGCCCTGCGCCAGCTCCTAGGTTTTGAGTCGGTGCCCGAAAATTATGACGTTGCTGGGAGTCTCGAGTATCAGAAGATTCCGTACACGTTGGAGGATCTGCAGGCGCAGGCCATCAAGGATCGCCCCGACTTGCGGGCGGCGGAACAGAGCGTGACGGCGGCGCAAAGCCAGTACCTCCTTGCGAAGGCCAATGGCAAGGTGGACGTGACCGGTACGCTGAATTTCACGCATATCACCGGCTACGATTCTTCCTCGATCATTGTCAGTCTTCCCTTGCCGATTTTCGACCGCAACCAAGGCGAAATCGCGCGAACG
>DASYXZ010000082.1:0-4875 GCA_035934315.1 Terriglobia bacterium
AAGGGGGTAGGTTGATGGCAGAGTTAAAAGCAGGCCTTCAGGATGTGGTGGTCGCAACATCTGCGATTTGTTCCATCGACGGGCAGCGCGGGAAACTGATTTATTGCGGTTACGACATTCACGACCTGGCCGCACATTCAAATTTTGAAGAAGTCGTATACTTGCTCTGGCACGGGCGCCTCCCCAATCGCGCCGAACTCACGGACCTTCAGCAGCAGCTCGCCGCCAACCGATCGATTTCGCCCGAGATGATTGACTTGCTGAAGCGGCTGCCGCCTCCGCAGCATCCCATGGAGACATTGCGAACGGCCATTTCCGCCCTCTCGCTTTATGATCCTGAAGCCGAGGACATGTCTGAGGAAGCCAATCGCCGCAAGGCTATGCGCCTGACCGGACAAATGGGGACGCTGGTCGCCGCGTTCGGCCGCATTCGCGAAGGCAACGCGCCCATTGCGCCCGACCCCAAACTGGGCCACGCTGCAAATTTTCTCTACATGCTGCAGGGCAAAGCGCCGCACGCGGATGACGCTCACTGGTTTGACGTTGCTTTAATTCTTCACGCCGACCACAGCTACAACGCTTCCACATTTGCCGCGCGTGTTACCGCGTCTACACTTTCGGATATGCATTCCGCTGTCACCTCCGCCATCGGCACGCTGAAAGGCCCGTTGCACGGCGGTGCCAACGAGCAGGTGATGAAGATGCTTCTTGAAATTCAGACGGCGGACAAAGTCGAGCCCTACATCCACAATCTGCTCGCCCAGAAAAAGAAGATCATGGGTTTCGGCCACCGCGTTTATCACACGGAGGACCCGCGCGCCAACGTTCTGCGGCGGATGTCGGAGGAGCTGGGCCGCCGAAGTGGCCACGCACAGTGGTTTGAAATTTCGAAGAAGATCGAAGACTTGATGATCAGCGAAAAGAAGATCAACGCCAATGTGGATTTCTATTCCCCTTCGGCGTATTACGTCCTGGGAATTCCCATCGATCTTTATCCGCTGGTCTTTGCCGTCAGCCGCATTTCCGGATGGACTGCGCACATCCTGGAACAGTACGCCCACAACAAACTCATCCGCCCGCTGGCAGAATATACCGGCCCCACCGATTTAAAATATGTTCCCATCGATCAGCGATGACGGCGCTTCGCAACCAGGCAAAGTAGGTTGGCAACCGATGGGGCAAAAAGAGACAGAAACTTTGTTTCCGCCGCGCTATCGCTGTGTATGAGGACCTGACTAAATTGGACCCGGCATCCGTGCGAGGTCTGCCCGCCGGTCTCGTCGCTCGCGCCGCGACATGCGAGCTGCTTGCTGATATGAAGCGCGACGCTGAACTCGAACCAGCGGCTGTCGGCCTCTATCTCGATCTGAACGGTGGCCGCTGGAAGCTGGCGCGGGCCACTTATAGGTTCTATCCGCAACTCGTGAGCGGTTGGTTGAGCACTGCCGTGCGGGATGGCCTGTCGAGATCACACCGCTCGAGTTCAAGCTGCTTGCCGAGGGCTGGGGCCGTGGCGTGTTTGTCACCGACCGGGTGATTGACCCGCACGTTACCAACCTGCGCAAGATAATCGAGCCAGAACCGGCCTTGCCCCGCGATGTGGTGAGCGTTCGCGGCGACGGCTACCGGTTCGACGGATGATTTGTAGCGCGGGCGTCCCCACCCGCGATTGACTTCCGCGGATTTTCTGAAAGCGCGGGTGGGGACACCCGCGCTACAACCGAAGCTGAACGCTAACGCAACCTTGACCGAATCCTCACCGTTCCGTCATTCGATCCCGACAAGAGAGGATTAGCCTCATCTACGAATGAAGAGGTGGACCATGAGTTCAAAATAAATGTTCACTTGCATCGGAATGTTGATGGTGGCGTGCGCGCTCGTTACGCCCGCGGCAATTCCACCAAGCGGCGACCAGCGCGCAGACAAGGCGGAAGTGCTGCTCAAAGGGGCGCAGCACAAGCAATTGGTGGATGGCGATCTTGAAGCGGCCATCCGGGATTACAAAAACTATTCTGGCCGATTATGCCTCGAATCACCCGGTAGCCGCCAAAGCGCTGGTCGAAATGGGCGGATGCTATGAAAAGCTTGGCATCTTGGGAGCCCCCCCCGTATTTTTGGGGGGTTGCGTTTTTCCCCTGACGGACGGCAGATTGCGTTCATCGCGGGACAGTCCAAGGGAGGGGTCTGGGTGATGCAAAACTTCCTGCCCGCGCTCAGGGCAGCAAAGTAGGTTTGGAAGGGGAGCCCTTTAGGGCTCGCGCCTACGAAACGGTACGGGAGGGCTGGAGCCCTCCCGTAGCCAGGTAGTGGCGGCTCGGGGACCCCATTTCTCTTCATGGCGTGGTAAACGCGCGGTTAGACTTCGCTCATCCCTCGACTCCCGCTCTGAGCTTTGAGGCCCCTCGTTGTCACCCTCGCGAAAGCGGGGGTCCAGCTTCGTCGATATCGGCAGCGGCCGCCAACCGCGATGAAATCATAAGACCAACTTCCGGCCGTAAATATGACTCCATTTGTACTTAACCATCATCTTAATAGCGTGCTCACAAAACAATGAACGGCGTCGGCCTGATTGCGGATAACGTGGTCCTCCGTTCATTTGGTTCGCGGCTTTGTTTTAGGAATGTCTTACCAAGCAGGCGGCGTGTTACGCCCATGAAAAGCCCTTTGCTCGTGCTGGCGAGTTTTTTCGCGCTGGGAATATTTCTAGCGCGGCCTGAACACCGGCTGATCAGCGAGTCAATCCGGGACATCGCGTTACTTCTTGCCTGGGGCGGGATCTGCGTAATTTGCGGCCTGATATTTTTAAAAGCGGGATGGCGGCGCGCATCTTTTTTGCTGGCCCTGGCCGGGTTTGGCATCGCGGGCGCAACCACTGCTTTCCTCTTCAAGTTTCGTTTTCCGCCCAACCACATTCGTTACCTCGCCTCGTCGGGGATTGATGTTGCAGCCCCGGTCCGACTGGAAGGCGCTCTGGCTTCTACTCCAATCCGGACGCGTTATGGCCTTGAGTTCGACGTGGAAGCGAGCGGCATCGAAGTGGAAAGCTCTACGAGTCGCGCACAATTTCATCCCCTTACGGGCAAGATTCGCTTGCGGCTCGAAACATCAGATGACCCGGAAGCATGGTCGGTGATTGAGTTAATGCACCTTCAATTGGGCGATTCGATCCGTGCCCTCGTCCGGCTCCACAGACCGCGGATTTATCAAAATCCCGGAAGCTTTGATTTTCGCCACTGGATGGAATCGATGGACGATCTTTACTGGGAGGGAACGATCAAGAGCCCTCTCTTGGTGGATAAACTGCCCGGTGCAAGGGGTCTGAGCGTCCGGGGGTTTTTGGAAAAGATGCGCCGTCGTTTGGTCAGTGCCATTGACGCGCTCTATCCTCCGTGGTCGAACAAAATGCGAGACGGCGCTGTGCTGAAAGCCGTGCTGCTGGGTGAGCGCAACTCTCTCGATTCCGACACCATTGAAAATTTCCGCAAGACCGGGCTTTATCACTTGCTCGTTATTGCAGGGCTGCACATCGGGTTGCTGGCCTTGATTGTGGAGTTTCTGCTCCGCGTGTTTCCCATTGGCCAGTCATGGAGGTCCGGTTTGGTGCTGGCTTTTCTCGTCGCTTACGCATTGCTGGTTGAGCAGCGCGCGCCCACGCTGCGGGCGACTCTAATGATTTCCATTTATCTGATCGCGCGGGTACTTTACCGCGAGCATGCCAGCCTGAACGCGATTGGGTTCGCAGCCCTGGTCCTGCTGCTGTACCGGCCGGCATGGCTTCTCGAATCCGGATTCGAACTTTCCTTCGCTGCGGCGCTGCTGATTGCCGGTCTGGCCGTTCCCATCCTCATGCGCACGACAGAGCCTTACCGCCGCGCCCTGCGGCGCATTGGGGAGATCGGCCGCGATTTTAGTTTTAATCCCCACCAAGCCCAGTTTCGTCTTGATGTAAGAGCGTTGACTTCGGTGTTGAAATCCCGGGTTGCGTTTATGAGAGGGCGTCCCAGGCTCGCCTCTTTCACGGTTACGGGTCCAATCTGGTTGGCCATCTGGATGGCAAACGCACTGCTGTTTTCCGCCATCCTCCAGGTTGGATTGTTGTTACCCATGGCTAAAATATTCCATCGTGTCGCGATTGCCGGAATCGGACTGAACGCGCTGGCGATTCCGGTAATGATTGCGTTGCTGGGAACTGCCTTGCCCACCGTATGTGTCGCCGCGATCTCGCCCGCGATTGCGGCATGGCCCGCCAAGGTGGTCAGCCTCATCTTAAGCGCGCTTTTTGCTTTGACCGACTTGCCTGGCCTGCCGGGCTGGCTTTCGTTCCGCGTCTCTGAACCTCCCGCATGGGTCGCGTGGGGTTTTGTGTTGGCGACCGTGATCGCTGCGTTGGCTCTGGGGCGCAGGGCGCGCGTCTTCTGGGTATCCATGGCCGCACTAAGTGTTCTTGCGGCTCTCATCGCTCTTCATCCGTTTCCGCCCCGGCTTCCCCTTGGAGTCTTTGAATTGACGGCGCTCGATTGTGGCGCGGGAGAAGCTCTTTTCCTGGTGCTGCCAGACCAAACGACTCTATTGATGGACGCAGGAGGGACCCGCAGGGGAAACACTCGTGAGATGGCTTTCCAGGGGAGGCGATGGGATCCCGGTGAAAATATTGTCTCCCCATATTTGTGGTCGCGCGGCATTGAGAAAATCGACGTCCTGGCGCTGAGCGATGCTCGCGAGGAACATCTGGGCGGCCTTGCGGCAGTAGTTAGAAATTTTCACGTTGGAGAATTCTGGCATGGCGGGAATCCATTCACTCCTTCCTATCAGGATTTGCTCGAGCAAGTGAACCGGCGCGGAATTACTATTCGCGAATTGGGAGCAGGTGATCGC
>DASYXZ010000147.1:0-3452 GCA_035934315.1 Terriglobia bacterium
GATTCCAAAGAGCTGAGAGTCGAAGGCTGTGGTGGCAAATACCGAATGCCGCCAATGTTGAATCGCAGTGCGGCGTACGCCCCAGCCACTACGCAAGCGGTCAGAAGCAGTCCAATAATCAAGCTTCCGATGCGGAGCCGACGGATCATGGGTTCACTTGGTGCGGACGGCGCCGAACCTTTCCAAAGCTATTGACGGCAGCGGTTCTGATTTCTTCTGCAGCCCGGATACCTGTGCCTGCGGCAAACGTGTGCCCGGACAGGGGCGCAGCCCGCCTGAGGAAAATTGATTATACTTTCTTTGGGCCCGCCAAAATAGGAATTTTTGCTGCTCTTGATTCAGTAATTGGTTTGAGTGTTTTGTTCCGATTGCGTAATGATTAATGGACGGAAGATTTCAGCAGCTCATCCAGATATTGCTGCCAAAACACGGCCCAGGTATGCGTGCTGTGGCCGTGCGTCTGGTCGCTGGCGGGAATCAGGACGAATCGACCGTGCTTCACTTTCTTGATTTCGCGCTCGGCGATGCGCAGCTCCGGCGGATTAATGAAATCGTCGGCGGAATTCACGTACATCACTTGTGCCCGGATCTTATCGAGTTGCGGTGAAGGGTTATAGTGGCGCGAAGCGTTGATCTGATAGAGCAGGTCATTTGCATCGAGCGAGCCCAAGCGGGCATTGTAGGAATCTTGCAGAAACTTGTCGGCGATCGCGGGTGTCGGTAAACTCTCCTGCATTTGGAGCGGAGCGCTGACGGCAATCATCATAATGTCCACCGCGGTGCGGAGCGCTTGCAATGGCTCTTCCGTGTACTCGCCGCCTTTCCATTGCGGATCGCTGCGAATCGCGTCCATCACCATTTCGCGCCACAGGTGATTGCGTCCGGCGATGGGAACCGTCAGGCAGGCGAGAGGCATCAGCGCGTCCATAAAATCCGGATAAGTCTCGCCCCACACCCAGGAGTGCATGCAGCCCATGGAAGTGCCCATCACCAGGCGCAAATGATTCACGCCCAAACCTTCAGTCACCAGGCGGTAGTGAGCCGAAGCCATGTCGTCATAATCGTATTGGGGAAAACGCATGTGCAGCCCATCGCTCGGCTTGCTCGATCCTCCGTGGCCGATGCCGTCGGGAAGAATAATAAAATAGCGATTAGCGTCAAGTACCTGGCCTGGGCCGAACAGCACGCCGGCAAATTGTGGCGCGAGAAATTGGCGGCCTGAGCCACCCGTGCCGTGAAGGATCAGCACGGCGTTGGTCACGCGCCCTTGCGCGTCGCGCTCGGGCTTGCCCATCGTCATGTAGTGCAGCCGCAACTCAGGCAGGGTTGCGCCCGACTTGAAGCGAAAATTGTGAACGATGAAGTTACCCTCGTGGGTTGCTGGCTGTTGCGCCCGGGCTGTGATGGCCCCCCATGCAATGAGGGCGAGAATCCAGACCTGTACCCGCGCGGAATGCGGACGCATGGTTGCCTCCCTTCAATTTACAAGGCTGGAGATGCCCACCGAGATGGTGATTCGTGGCGGTTTTAAAAAGATTTCGCCAAACTAATCCAGAGTGGTCTACCACCCCCAACTGGAGAATCTTCTCCGGTCTATTATTTGCCTGTAAACCTTGCTCCCCCGTGAGGAGAGTATTTAGTCAGCGCAGCGTCCAGAGCGCGGGCCGCGGCGGGGACGCCGACGCCGGATCCAAATAGAATTTCCTTTGGGTCGATACTACGCCCATAGAGTCGCGCGTTGGCATCGTTGTCCTGTTTCAGGACCTGCCCTTCCAGCGAGACTCCGGCAAAAAGGCCACGCGATCGTGAGTAGGTAAGAATTTCCGCGTGAAGCTGGAGGTCGGTGGCGCCTTCCGCGGTGCGACCCACGGGTCCGCCGGCCACGGAGGCGTCCGCGCCGAGCTTCGTTTTGCTTTGTAGAAGTTTCTTTGCGCCACCGGGATTCATGATGAGCAGGACGAAATCCGTGGACTGGCCACCTAACTGAAAGCCAATGCTTGCCCCGCCCACCGTGAACATGGATGGCCCACCCCACGGGCCGGTTCCGCCACGACGGCAAACGAGGCCCCCGCCGCCATAACTGCCGCCGATGCCCAGGGCAAACTTTTTCTGCGACGGAATAATGCCCACGCACACGGCTTTGTTCAGCAAGTCTGACGGGATGCCGGTGTCCGGCGTCTTCATGATATCGTTGATTACCTCTGCCGCCTTCTGCAGGCGCTCTCCCTCTTTGCCTCCCTCGGCCGCCCGCCCGGGCTTTGCCACGCCGTAGGAAATTACAAGAATGAGTATTCCAGCAAAATATTTCATCACAGGCTCCTTTTATCCCAGTGCAAGATTTGGCAATGATCGCTTGACGCACCCGGGTTTTGAAATTTATCGTTTGCAAGCGTATTCTGCCACATTCGTTTCTGAAAGCGGGAAGAATTTTTTCATGGCATTAGGGGTATAATCAACGCCACAGATGCCTTTAACTTTTGGCAATCGTCTCGGACCGTATGAAGTTGAGCCATTTTGCGGGCGTAAGCTGTGCGGGAGCCCGCAGGCGAAATCCCGAGCCTTGCGAGGGATCTCGTGTTGAATCCAGGAACAAAACTCGGACCGTATGAGATTGTGGGACCAATTGGCGCGGGCGGGATGGGGGAAGTGTATCGCGCCCGCGATACCAAGCTCGGGCGCGAGGTGGCGCTCAAGGTATTGCCGGCGGAGTTTGCGAGGGATGCGGATCGCATGGCGCGATTTGAGCGCGAAGCGCAGGTGCTAGCCTCGCTCAATCATCCCAACATCGCTTCAATTTACGGCCTGGAAGAATCAGGCGGCGTGCGGGCGCTGGTGATGGAGTTGGTGGAAGGGCCGACGCTGGCGGAGCGGATAGTGGTGGGGGCGGGGAAGGGGACCCCAGGTTCTGCACTGGGGGCCCCGCCCCTCGACAAGGGCACCCCAAGGGGTGCCCCTACGGGTTCGCTGATTCAACTCGACGAAACTCTGCAAATCGCCAAGCAAATCGCCGAGGCACTGGAAGCGGCGCACGAACGCGGGATCATTCATCGTGATCTGAAACCCGCGAATGTAAAAATCACACCCGAGGGCGCAGTAAAAGTTTTGGATTTCGGACTGGCCAAAGCCCTCGCGCCGGAGGATTCAGGAACCAACATTTCGAACTCTCCGACCATCAGCATTGCGGCGACGCAGGCAGGAATGATTCTGGGTACGGCTGCTTACATGAGCCCGGAGCAGGCAAAAGGAAAATCCGTGGATCGCCGCGCTGACATCTGGGCGTTTGGCTGCGTGCTCTACGAAATGCTGACGGGAAAAAAGACATTCGAAGGTGAAACGACTTCGGATGTTTTGGCGACGGTGATCCGCGCCGAGCCGGAGTGGAATGAGTTGCCGCAAAACACACCGCCGTCGATTCAAAAACTCCTCCGGCGCTGCCTTGAGAAAGATTCCAA
>DASYXZ010000152.1:0-51869 GCA_035934315.1 Terriglobia bacterium
AGTTAAATCCCTTGTGACCAGGACAATGTTTTCCGGCTTGATGTCGCGATGGACGATGCCCAGCCGATGGGCTGCCTCGAGGGCCGAAGCCACCTGCTTGGCGATGGAGCAGGTGCGTGATACCGATAGCGCGCCCTCCGCCTGGATGGGCTCCTTCAAGCTGTGGCCTTCAATATATTCCATGACGATAAACGGACGGCCGTCTTCGGCCTCGTCAATGTCGTCCGCACGCACGGCGTTCGGATGCTGGAGCTTTCGCGTGAGGACAGCTTCCTTTTCAAACCGGTTGATAAAATTGGCATCGCTGGCCAGTTGCGCGCTGATAACTTTTAACGCGCGGAGCTCATTAAAGCGGAGGTGCAAAGCCTTGAATACCGCCCCCATTCCCCCCTCTCCGATCTTGGATATGATGCGATATTTTCCCCGAACCACTGTCCCTTCAGCCCATACGCCGAGTTCCTCCAGGCGCGTACCGTCTTGGGGGCAAACGGCAAAACTTTGCGGATATGTGGACTTGCACGTGGGACAGGCTTTCATAGGAAATGTAGAATAGTAAGTGGTGAATGGTGAATGACCAAAAGGGAATAACAACTATCGCGTTTGCCGGGATTGGTAAAATAAGGGTGGCAATTTTCGTAATTCACAATTCACCATTTCTTCGTTACTTATTTTTCCACACCGGCTTGCGCTTCTCCACCAGGGCGCGCAGGCCTTCCTGGGAATCTTCCAGCTCGAACAACTGGTTCAAATAAATATCTTGTGATTTCTTGAGTGCTTCATTGAACGGAAGCCAGGTCCCCTCAAAGATCACACGCTTCAAGAGCGCCAGGACGGGCGCGCTTTGCTCGGAAAGTCTTTTCACCAGAGCGTCCACGGTTTCCTTTAACGCCGTTCGCGGCACGACACGGTTCACGAGACCGATTTGCAGCGCTTGTTGGGCATTCAGCGCGTCGCCGGTGAGGAGTAATTCCATGGCTCGCTTGGGCCCTATGACTCGCGGATAGACAACGGCGCCGAGGGGAGGGAAGACGCCCAGTTTGATTTCGGGTTGCAGGAACCGCGCGTTTTCCGTGGCGATCACCAGGTCGCAAAACGCCGCCAGCTCGCAACCTCCCGCTGAAGCCACGCCATCGACGACGGCCAGGATCGGTTTTGAGATTTCAATGATGGCGCGGAAGACATGGTGGAACGCGTCCAACATCTGAAAAACCATTTGCGTCGTGTACCCTTCCGCGCCCACTCCGGCGGAAAAGTAGCCTTCGCATTCCGGCGACGCGTCGAGCAGGATAATGCGCACGTCATCCCGGCTGTTCAGGCTCTCAATGGCGCCCGCCATCTCTTTCAACATATCCATATTCATGATGTTTTGCTTGGGTCGATTCAGGGTGAGATGCGCCACGGTTCCCTTATCGTCCCAGCGAATATATTTGAACTCTTTTTTGATATTGGGCCCAGCCGATTCTCCAACGATGGTTTCCTGAGTTTCATCCGGCATATTTTTTCCTCCCGACCTTTGGCGCCGACTTCCAGGCCGGCGCAGTCTGCATTCGCTTGCCTTCAGTTTACTCCCGCAATTTAATTCTACGACGCATATTAAGCGGCCTCGACCTCCAACGCCATTCCCAAACCTCCTGAAACGCACAGCGTGGCAAGACCCCGGCGGGCCTGCCGCGCCTTCAATTCGTGGACGAGGGTCACGGTGATGCGCGCGCCGGTGGCCCCGATGGGATGGCCGAGGGCGATCGCTCCGCCGTTGGGGTTTAGGCGCTCGCGGTTGAAATGTAACTCACGGTCGCACGCCAGAACCTGCGCGGCAAAAGCTTCGTTCAATTCGATCAGGTCAAAATCTTCCAGCCGCCCTCCAGTCTTTTTCAATAGTTTTTTTACCGCAGTTACCGGAGCGACGCCCATGACACGCGGGTCCACGCCCGCTGTGGCGTAATTCACGATTCGCGCCAGGGGCCGGGCTCCGGAGCGCGTGGCGCGATTCTCGGAAACGAGCACGAGAGCGGCAGCGCCGTCCGTGATGCCGGAAGAATTACCCGCCGTGATGCTTCCATTTTCCGAAAACACTGGAGGTAATTTCGCCAGACTCGCGGCGCTGGAATCAAACCGTGGGTGTTCGTCCACAGTAAACTTGCGCTCGCCCTTCTTGTCCTTTATGGTCACAGGCACAACCTCAGCCTCAAACCTGCCGGATTCAATGGCGCGCTGAGCGCGCTGCTGGCTCGAAAGAGCGTAGGCATCCTGAGCGTCGCGCGAAATGTGATATTGTCCGGCCAAAACTTCCGCAGTTTCGCCCATCATCATTTTAGAGAGCGGGCAGAAAAAACCGTCCTGGTACATTCCGTCTGTCATGTCACGGTGGCCGAGCCTTGCGCCCCAGCGCGCAGAATCCACATAATAGGGAACGCGGCTCATCGCCTCCGCCCCGCCCACCATCACCACTTCCGCATTGCCCAGAACGATTTCCTGATAGCCCAGGACAATGGCTTTTAATCCCGAGGCGCAGGCTTTATTGACGGTGTAAGCCGGAACCTCCACCGGGATTCCTGCGCGCACCCCGATTTGCCGCGCGGGGTTCGGACCGTTTCCGGCCTGCCTTGCGTGCCCGAAGATCACTTCATGGACTTCCTCCGGGGCAACTCCCGCCTGCTCCAGCGCCGCCCAGGCGGCCACTGCTCCCAACTCAGGCGCGCTAAAATCGCGGAGGGTCCCGCCAAATTTTCCGATGGCCGTCCGCACCGCACCCAAAATAAACACGCCTTTCATAGCATCATCGATGATGCTATCACAGCATAATCAAAATGGGCTAGTCGAAGGACTGCTTGGGTTGTGTCAAGCAATTATAAAATCGTAGGGATGAGAGTTCAACGATTCGAACCAAGTTGTTCCGCGGCGCGCTGCTGGAAGATTTCAATAAACACGTTGACCAGGGAGACGGCGGCGGGAGTGATGCCGGGTATGCGGCTCGCCTGGGCAAGGGTGAGTGGTCGGATTTTGGTGAGTTTCTCCACAACTTCCCGGGAGAGGCCGGAGACTTTTTTGTAATCGAACCAGTCTGGAATGCGCCGAGCTTCGGCACGCTTCATCCGTTCAATTTGTTTTCCTTGTTGGGCCAGGTAGCCTTCGTATTTGAAATCCGTTTCCACCCGGCGAGCTTCCTCGCGTGAGAGTGGGGCGGGCTCATTTTCCCATGCCATCCCCTCACCCGCCGCTTGCGCGGCACCCTCTCCCCCCAGGGGGCGAGGGTAAGAATTATCGTTGAGGGCGCTTAAACCCGCGCCCACCCACCCCATTAAATCTTCAATAGCAATTTCATTCCGTTTCAGGAGTTGCGCTCCGGTCAAGGTTGAGTCACCGGTAAATTGTCCGCTGTTCATGAGACCCAGTTTGGAATAAATTTCCCGGCCAACGCGAGACTCAGGGCTGAGGCGGGTTTCCAGCAGGAATTTTGTGGCGGCGGAAATTCGCGCCTGTTTCGCGAGGAAAGCATCGTAATCTTTCTGTTTGACGGTCCCTACTTGATACGCGATAGGCGTCAGCCGCTCGTCCGCATTATCGATTCGCAGGTGCAGGCGAAATTCAGCGCGTGAAGTGAACATTCGATAAGGTTCATCTGCGCCTTTGCTCACCAAATCGTCAATCAAAATGCCGGTATAGCCGCGCGCGCGCTCGATGATCACCGGTCCTTTGCCCTGGACTCTCAGCCCGGCGTTGATGCCGGCCATCGTGCCCTGGCACGCGGCTTCTTCGTAACCCGTGGTGCCATTAATTTGCCCGGCGAGAAACAAGTTTGAGATTTTCTTGGTTTCGAGCCAGGGGAAAAGTTCCGTGGGCTGCACCATGTCGTATTCAATGGCGTAGCCGGGGCGAATCATGTCCGCGTTCTCGAGCCCTGGAATAGACTTCACCATCGCCGCCTGCACGTCAATGGGCATGGAGGTGGACATGCCGTTCACATAAATTTCGTTGGTATCCATGCCCTCGGGCTCCAGGAAAATCTGGTGCTGCGGCTTGTCCGGGAACTTTACAATTTTGTCCTCGATCGAAGGGCAGTAGCGCGGGCCGAGGCTCTTGATCTGGCCTGAATAGAGCGGGGAGCGACGCATGTTTTCCCGAATCGCGCGATGAGTCTCCGCCGTGGTGTAAGTAATCCAGCAAACGGTTTGAGGCTGGGTGATGGCGCGCGTGCGGAAACTGAATGGCGTGGGAATCGGGTCTCCGGCCTGCACTTGGAATTTAGAGAAGTCGATGGTACGCCCGTCCAGCCGCGGCGGAGTTCCGGTTTTCAGCCGTCCGATTTCAAATCCGAGGCCGCGCAACGCCTCACCCAACATTACGGACGCGGCTTCACCCGAGCGCCCTGCGGGATATGTTTGCTCGCCACAATGGATGAGTCCATTCAGGAACGTGCCCGTGGTAATCACCACGGCTCCCGCTTCCACCGTGCGGCCATCGCGCAGCCGAATGCCGCGCACGCGCAGCGCGGGCGTCTTTGCTCCATTATTTTCGTGGGCAGGCAATACTCCGTCGCCAGCGCGCTCGAATACCATCTCCACCACTTCCGCCTGCTTGATGCGCAAGTTGGGCTCTGCCTCAAGCACCTGGCGCATTTTCACGCGATATAGTTTCTTGTCCGCCTGGGCGCGTGGCGACCACACAGCCGGCCCGCGACTGGTGTTGAGCAGGCGAAACTGAATGCCCACCGCGTCAATCACTTCACCCATCACGCCGCCGAGCGCATCCACCTCGCGCACTAGGTGCCCTTTGGCAATGCCGCCCACGGCGGGGTTGCAGGACATCTGCGCGATGAGGTCAAGATTCATAGTGTAGAGCGCGGTCTTCAAGCCCATGCGAGCCGCGGCCATCGCTGCCTCGCAGCCCGCGTGGCCTGCGCCCACGACCACCACATCGTACTTTTCCGTACATCCTGACATCATCGGCTGATTTCCTGCCCGAAAGATTATGTGTAGTTTTAAGCGAGGAGAAGCCGGCGAAACTCCTCGTAACTCAGCTTGGGAAATACTTTGGTGCCCATGAAGCCATTATACACCTTTGATGAATCAGAATAGAGTAGCTCTTTTGACGGACAGCGACTTGTCATTTGAGATCCAGCCGATTAACCAAAGCACCCGGCGAGCATCATATAAGTGGATTGACAATTCGTATCGACTGCTAATAGTGTAACGGCGCCTTATGAAAATCCTGATTATTGGTTCGGGCGGCCGCGAGCATGCATTGATGTGGAAGCTGCGCGAAAGCCAGCATATGGAGGAAATCTATTGCGCTCCGGGGAATCCCGGCATCGCGCGGGAAGCGGAGTGCCTGCCGGTAAATCTTGCGAGCCCCAGGGAAATTCTCGAGCTGGCCAGGTCACTCCAAGCGAATCTTACTGTTGTCGGCCCTGAGGCGCCGCTGGTGGCCGGCGTGGTGGACGAGTTTGAACAAGCCGGGCTTGCCATTGTCGGGCCTACCAAAACTGCGGCAAAGCTCGAAGGCAGCAAGAGTTTTTCCAAGCAGTTCATGCAGCGGCACAACATTCCCACCGCCCGATTTGCCGTGAGGGAAAACTTTGAAGATGCGGTGAAAGCACTCACTGAGTTTGAATTTCCTGTGGTGGTCAAGGCGAACGGGCTCGCCGCGGGTAAAGGGGTGGTGGTGGCCCGGAATCGCGAGGAGGCCGAAAAGACGCTCGACGATTTCATGTGCCGGAAAACCCTGGGCGAGGCGGGCGAGAAAGTGGTGATTGAGGAATGCCTGACCGGCGAAGAAATGTCATTCATTGTCCTCACTGACGGCAGGGGAATAGTGCCGCTGGCGCCCACGCAGGACCACAAAGCGATTTTTGATAATGACCAGGGTCCGAACACCGGCGGCATGGGCGCCTTCAGTGATGATTCGATTTTAAGCGACCGCCAGCGCGAGATCATCGTTCGCCGCATTGTGGCTCCTACCCTCGCCGGGATGGCTGCGGAAGGGACGCCATACCGGGGCTTTCTCTATTGCGGGATTATGATGACAGAAGATGGCCCGAAGGTTTTGGAATATAATGTCCGCCTGGGCGATCCTGAAACCCAGCCCATCATGATGCGGCTGCGTCTGGATCTTGTGGATCTCCTGATGTCATTGCGAGAGGGGCAACTGAGCGCGCAGGAGGTTCCCTGGAGTCCGAATCCCGCAGTATGCGTCGTGCTTTGCTCCAAGGGATATCCTGGGACACCCGAAACCGGTCAGGTGATTACGGGCATTGCGGAGGCAGAATCGCTGGGGGGCGTCAAGGTTTTCTACGCCGCCACGAAAGTTTGCGACCATCAGTTGGTGACGAGTGGCGGACGTGTGCTGGGGGTGACAGCCGTGGCGGAAGATTTGCCCTCAGCCATAGAGAATGTTTACTCGGCGGTGGCCAAAATTCACTTTGAGGGCATGCACTTCCGGCGCGACATCGGCGCCAAAGGGCTCCGGCATATTTCGCCCTCTTCTGGAAAGATGCGCCCTCCGCGAACCAGCCAGGGCTTGCGAGGCCCGGCGAAATTATGAGACTAGTTCACAATTGAAAGTCGGCAGTTGACAGTTTTAAATATTTCGACAGATTATAGAGAAATGTACGTTCAGGTGTTTTGAGTCCTGAGTGTTGAACTATAAACTTTTTCAGGGAGGAAAACCTTGGCAGAGAAGCAACGCCCCATGGTGGGCATCGTGATGGGCAGTGACACCGATTTGCCGGTTATGACTGAAACCGCGCAAACCCTTAAAAAGTTCGGTGTGCCTTTCGAAATAGAAATTACTTCGGCTCACCGTTCGCCCGCCCGGACATCAGAATACGCGCGATCCGCCATCGAGCGGGGGCTAAAAGTAATCATTGTGGGAGCCGGCGGCGCTTCGCACCTGGCCGGTGTGATTGCGGCGGAAACCACGTTGCCTGTGATCGGCGTTCCCATGGCAACCACAACGTTGGCGGGCCTCGACGCTTTGCTGAGCACCGTCCAGATGCCGGGAGGTGTTCCCGTGGCCTGCACGGCAATCGGCAAGCCGGGCGCCATCAATGCCGCCATCTTCGCGGTTGAAATCATTGCCACCGCCAACGCGGAGATGGCCCAAAAACTTGCTGCGCATAAGGAACAGCTCGTCCGTTCGGTCGCCGAAAAATCCGAAAAGCTAAAACGCGAATTTCAGGTGTAACGTTGGAACACGGGATCACTCGAAGGGGCGGCGCCTAGGGACTGGGTTCCTCTTCTTCTATTCGCTGGATGTTTTTGCCGTGCATCTGAACGTACCACGCGCCGTAGAGCGTCATGCCTTCACTGGGAAGGGGGCGGCTCCACTCGATTTGGGAAAGCACAAAAATACTGCCCGATTTTTTTGAGTAAGGGACGGCGATCTCAACGATGGGGCCTTTGCCATAGAGCTTCGGGCTCTTGAAGCGATAGCCGCCGGGCGAAACGTCTTCAGTAAAAACAATTTCTTCACCAAACTCAGCCGTCCGAAGGCAGGCGGTCATCCGCAGATCGGCGCGGGATTCCTTGGGTTCATTTTGTGATCTCAGAAGTTCGGATTGAAAAGCCGCCCCCACTGGTTCAAGTGAAAAGCGCGCGGGATCCGGCTCGGTCGCTGCCGGGATAACCGGCTCGGTCCATAGTCCCATTGCACGGCAACTCTTGCACTGCCGGGAGAGACAACGGTTCGCTTCAAAAACTTCCGCCTCGACTTCCGTCAGATAGGTCACGGCCCGCCTATGGCAACGGACGCATTCAAGCAAGATGCGAGCCACGGCCTTGCGCGACTCGGCGAGTGGTGGGAATTCAATATTCCAGAGGTTGGCGTTGCCGTCCAGAAATTCAATGCCATAAAAGCAGCCCAGGGGGCCCCGCCCGATTTGCCCCACCACCCGGGCGTCTGCCGTGCGGCCCGTGGCAAGACATAGCAGTGTCAGTTCCTGCTTCACCACGAGCTTGCGATCCACAACAATTTTTCCTCCATGGCGGCTCACGATAAGGGTATGCCCTTCCGCGATGTAGGCTACGCCTGAGGAGTCGATTCCGGAAAGCTGGAGCGCGAGATCAAGAGAAACGCGATCGCTGCGCCGGGTAAATTTTATTTCCATGGGTCAAATATCCGCTGGCCAACTATGGCGCAGGCTATAGCACCGGAAGATATCAACAGACTGCGATTAAGTTCACTCGATTGTCGACTTGAATTTTACCTGAACTGCCCTTTTAAGGATGATTCTTTTTGCGGCCGATGGATTGGATGGCGGTGATGACGGCCACATTCACGATGTCTTCCGCCCCGCACCCGCGCGACAAGTCGTTCGCAGGTCTGGCCAGACCCTGCAAGATCGGTCCATTGGCCGTGCACCCGCCAAAGCGTTCGGCGATTTTGTAACCGATGTTGCCGGAATTTAAATCGGGAAATATAAGTACGTTGGCGCGCCCCGCCACACTTGAGCCGGGGGCCTTGCGCGCGGCGATTTCGGGAATTACCGCGGTGTCCAGTTGGAGCTCGCCATCAAAAATAAACGGTGGTTCGTGCGAAGCGCGCGACTGGATGGTTTTAACGGCCTCGCGCACGGCCTTGAGGGTCGGGTGCTCGGCGCTTCCTTTGGTGGAAAAGGAAAGCAGTGCAACGCGTGGGTCAATTTCCAGCAGGGCGCGGGCGTTGTGCGCGGTCGTGATGGCGATATCCGCGAGTTGGTCGGGCGAGGGATCGGGCACCACAGCGCAATCGGCGAAAAGGAAAGCGCCCTGCGCGCCCAGGTCTTTGTGGGGCGAAACCATCAGGAAAAAACTCGACACCAGAGAAATTCCCGGCGCCGAGCCGATGGTCCATAGCGCGGCGCGCACGGTGTCTGCGGTGCTCGTCAACGCGCCGCCCACTGTGCCGTCAGCGTCACCGGCAGCCACCATCAACCCGGCAAAAAATCGCGGAATCTTTGCTGTTTCCAGTGCCTCGGATTCCGTCATGCCCCGGGCACGGCGGCGCTCGTGGATTTGTCGCGCGTAAGTTTTCAGCTTGTCACTGCTGGAGGGATCGATGAGCGCGGCGCGGAGCGGGGGCATGCCCAGTGTCTTGAACCGCGATTGGATTTTTTCCACGTTGCCCAATAACGTGAGGCGCGCCAGATTTTCCTTTTCCAGCTTCTCGGCAGCGACCAGCGTGCGGTCTTCTTCGCCTTCAAAAAGCACAATGTGCTGCGGGTTTTCTTTGGCGCGCGCGCGAAGTCTTTCAAGAATGTCCATTGCTGTTTTTGCAGCGACGCTTTCCGACGCCGGTCCGCGCCTGGATATCGCCTCTACAATTCGCCCAGCTTATCCGGAAACTGAGTGGGCGTCGAGAGAAAAAATGCCAGGGGGCCACAACGGGGTGCCTGATGAGCTTCGTGGAATTGAGTGACATACCCCCTCACTCCCGGCCCCTCTCCTCCAAGGGGGAGAAGGGAGAAATTAGATAGACTTCATGCCCTCGCTCCCTTGGGGGAGAGGGTGTACGTCAGCCGACGGACGGGTGAGGGGGTTCATGCGTCACGGTATGATGCGAAGTTCAGTAGTGGGCGGGGTCGGGCGTCCGGCGCCCCTGCGGCCTGCGCGAAATTGGATCGGCTGATATAATGCCTGACATGTTTAGAACAATTGAATGGACGGAAGATGGGGTGCGGATGATTGACCAAACCCGTTTGCCGGCGGAAGAAGTTTACCGGACCTGCCGCGACTATCGCGACGTGGCGGAATGTATCCGCTCCATGGTGATCCGCGGGGCGCCGGCGATTGGTGTGGCGGCCGCCATGGGAATCGCGCTGGGCGTGAAGAAGTCCACCGCACGAAGTATCGCAGAACTGCACACCGATTTTGAGATTATCGCGGAAACGATTTCGAAAACGCGCCCCACCGCCGTCAATCTTTTCTGGGCGGTCAAGCGGATGCGTGGAGTTTTTGAAGATTCATTGGCGGGCGAGGGCGGGGAAGCAAACAAAATCCGCGCTGCGCGCGCGCGCCTGGTGGATGAAGCTCAAAGAGTTCTTGTGGAAGATATTGCCATCAATGAAGCGATGGGTAAGCATGGCGCGGAACTTTTGCGCGACGCCACAACTGTTTTAACGCATTGCAATGCCGGTGCGCTGGCCACAGGAGGCTACGGAACGGCGCTGGGCGTTATTCGAGCTGCGGTGGCTGCGGGAAAAAACATTCATGTGTTTGCCGATGAGACGCGGCCGTTCCTGCAGGGCGCGCGCCTTACCGCGTGGGAATTGGGCAAGGACGGCATTCCTGTAACGCTGATCACGGACAATATGGCCGGGCACTTTATGCACCAGGGGAAAATACAGGCCGCCATCGTGGGGGCAGACCGCATAGCCTCGAACGGCGACGTGGCCAACAAAATCGGGACCTATTCAGTGGCCGTTCTGGCTCATGAAAACAAGATCCCGTTTTATGTGGCCGCGCCACTTTCAACCATTGATATGAGTCTGGTGTCGGGTGAACAAATTCCCATCGAAGAACGCCCGGCGGGTGAAGTCACTCATCTGGGCGGCGTGTCTATCGCGCCCAAAGACGTTGAGGCGCGGCATCCCGCTTTCGACGTGACGCCTCACCGTTATATTACAGCCATTATTACTGAGCGCGGCATATCCCGTGAGCCTTATACTGAAAGCCTGAAGGCACTCTTCCGTTAAGCAGAATTACTACTCATAGCGCAGCGCCACGATGGGGTCGAGGCGGGCGGCTTTAAGGGCGGGCCACATGCCGAAGAACAGGCCGATGCCAGTGGCCGCAACGAACCCGGCGACCACCGACCAGAGCGGGACGGTGGAAGGCAGGCCGGGCACGAAGGTGCGGATGAGAACGCTGAGGAGCCAACCCACAAGAATGCCGATGATGCCGCCGGATCCGGTGAGCGTCATGGCCTCGAGCAGAAACTGCCAACTGATGTCACTGCGGCGTGCGCCAATGGCTTTGCGGACTCCGATCTCCCGCGTGCGCTCGGTGACGGAAACCAGCATGATATTCATCACGCCAATGCCGCCGACCAGAAGTCCAATGGAGGAGATGACTACCATCACCAGAGCCACGGTGCCGATAATCTCGCGGAACTGGGTAATGAAGGATTCAGCGGTCGAGATGCCGAAGTTATCCGGTTCGGATGGTTTCACATGCCGGCGCCGGCGGAGCAAGCTGGTCACCTGGTCAACGGCTTCGTCCATCTTTCCGGGACGGGCCAGAACGTTCAGAAAATTGTCTCTCGCCTGGGGATAAAGTTTTTTGTAGGTGTTGTAGGGAATAAAAACATCCCTGTCGTCGGGATTGTCGGTGACAAATCCTTTGAATTTTTGGGTTGTGCCGATCACCTCAAAGGCATGGCCGTCAACTTGGATGGTTTTCCCCACCGGGTCCTCGTGCGGAAAAAGTCGCTGCACGACATCGGCCGCAATCACGGCGACGTCGCGGCGATGAGTGTCATCGGTGTCAGTGAAAAACCGGCCGTCTGCCAGGGGGACGTTGGCGATCCGCAAATGATTGGACGTGACCCCAAAAAATTGTGCGTCCGCCATGTCGCCACCTTTGTAACGGGCTGTGGAAGGCGGCACGCCGAAAGGCCCCAGTTCCGAGAAGATTGCAATCGACACATCCTCCACGGCAGAACACTGGTCCCGGATGGCCATTCCGTCGTCATAAGTGAGGGGCTTGCGCAGGCGCTCTTCACGCGTGAGACGATGAGGCGCGCCGAGTTGCAATTTGTAAATCCATAGAGTTCGCGTGCCGAATTGCTCGGCGGTTTGCACCAACTGCTGGTCAAGGCCGGCGATGATGGAAGCCACGGCTATCACAGTGGTGGTGCCAATCAAAACGCCCAGCACGGTGAGAAATGAACGAAACTTATGCGTGCGAAGCGTATCGAGGGCAAGCGAAAGATTTTCCCTGATATTGTGGCGTGATGCCGCCATATTCATTGCTCCGTGCGCAGCGCCTCTATGGGATCGAGGCGGGCCGCCTGGCTGGCGGGATAGATTCCGAAAAAAAGACCCACTGCGGTGGAAAGTGTGACGCCGATAATCACCGCGCTTAATGGGACTGAGGCGGTAAAAACGATGGCTACCAGGCGGGCGATGAGCACCGCCAGGACGACGCCCAGGACTCCTCCGGTGGCCGACATCACTCCAGCCTCGATGACGAATTGCCATAAGATGTCGGTGCGTCGCGCCCCCACTGACTTGCGGATGCCGATTTCATGGGTGCGCTCGGTGACGCTGGCAAGCATGATGTTCATAATCACGATCCCGCCCACCACCATGAACACCGCCACGATGCCAATGGTGACGGCAAAGATGGTGCCGGTAAGATTCTTCCACGCGTCCATCAGCGTGTCGGAAGCGTTGATGCCGAAGGTGTCGTCCTCGTGGTAGGGAACGTGGCGGCGGGCCCGCATCAGTGCGCGCACCTCGTCTTCGAGCTCCAGCATGTGTTGCGAGTCGGGCGCCTTGATAAATATCATGAGTTCCGGACGGGCGATGAAGTTATTGCGCAAAGTACTGAGCGGAATCATCACAAAGTTGTCCTGACTCACTCCGAAGGTGGTGCCCACCCTCTCCGCCACGCCGATTACCCGGAAGGCCTGGCCGCTCACTATGATTTCCTTATCGAGCGGATCGGTGCTGGGGAAAAATTTATCCACCAGGTCATGCCCAATGAAACAGACATGCGAATTGTGGTCATAATCCTGCTCGCTGATGTAGCGGCCCGATTCCACCTTCTCCCGGCCGATATCCATATGGCTGGGAGTTACTCCGATCATATTCACTTCGTCGATGGTGTGGCCCTGGTAGCGCGCTTCAGGGCCGGGCTCAAGCGACACCAGAGCACTGATGGCCTGGTAGTCAGCCACATTGTCCCTGAGGAATTCGTAGTCATCGATGCGGATCGGTTTGTTCCGCCGCCGCGCTTTCAGGAATGACTCGAAGCCTTGCGCCCATTTGAATTGATGGAGGACGAATGTATTCGTACCGAGGTTGGCGATGTGAGTGGCAATGTAAACGTTCATCCCGTTGACAATTGACATCACCACAATCAACGTGGTGGTGGCAATCACAACTCCCAGGAGGGTGAGGAAGGACCGCATTTTATGACTGCGGAGAGCTTCCAGCGCCACCCAGAATGCCTCACGCACCGTTCCCCAGGCGCCGGTGGCGCGCCACGGGGGGGCAACCGGCCTTCGGATAAGGGATTGAGGTTGGCTCAAAACTGCCACGATAGCTTTACCTCCGGCCGCACTCCATCTTCGCCGCCCGGGTGGGAGAGACTCCAGGCGTTTGCCGGCAACGAATCGATTCACAGATTGCCGCTGCCTTTTTCAGATCAGTTGGAACGTACAGTGCAGTTCAAACCAGTTTATGAATTTTCACGTAGCTATCTTACCACCTCACATAAAGGAAACGCCCACAATACGGGCTGAATTTTTTCTGGAGGGCAAATTACAGGATTTTGCTATTCGTAACGCAGCGCCACGATGGGATCGAGGCGCGAAGCTTTCATGGCGGGCCACATGCCGAAGAACAAGCCGATACTGACGGCCACAAGAAATCCCGCGGCCACCGACCACAGGGGCACGCTGGAAGGAAAATTAAAAGCGCGGATGAGAAAGCTCAAGCCAAATCCAAATAAGATGCCGAGGATTCCGCCGCCACCTGTCAGGGCCATCGCCTCAAGAAGAAATTGCCAACTAATATCACTGCGGCGCGCGCCGATGGCTTTGCGCACGCCGATTTCCCGCGTCCGCTCCGTGACCGAGACCAGCATAATATTCATCACGCCAATGCCACCCACCATCAGGCCGACGGAGGAAAGCACGATGGCCACCAATACCACCATGGAAATAATCTGACGAAATTGCTGGATGATGGCCTCGGCGGAAGAGATGCCAAAGCTATCCTTGTCGCCGGGCTTCACGTGACGCCGCCGGCGAAGCACGTTGCTGATTTCGTCTTTTGCTTCGTTCACCTTGCCCTCATAGGCCTGGGCCAGAATAAAATTTTCTTTTTGCAGAGGATACATTTTCTTGAAAGTGAAGTAGGGGATTTTCACCACGCGATCGCTGCCCGTGTCGCCAGGAAAGGCTTTGCGCGGGGCGAGGGTCCCAATCACCTCATAGGTATCGCCCCCTACCATAATACTTTTCCCGATGGGATCTTCGTGCTCAAAAAATCGCTTCACCACATCTGACCCGATCACGGCGACATTGCGGCGGTGCAAGTTATCGACTTCGGTAAAAAACCGGCCGTCAGCGAGAACGTCGTTGACGACGCCGAAATCATTGCCGGTGGCTCCGATAAAGTTGGCATCCAGAATTTCTTTGGCTTTGTATTTAACGTCCGGGTTGGGGCCCCAGATCTGAATTTCAGTGGCCGTCGTCTCCACCGAAGGGCACTGCTCCTGGATGGCTTGCGCGTCTTCGTAGGTCAAAGGTTTGCGCATCCGCTCTTCCTTGGTCAGTCGCCCCAGGTGAATACCCGGATCGAATTTGAAGACGAAAAGTGTTCGCGTGCCGAAGTCGCGCGCCGCCTCAGCAAATTCCTGATCAAGGCCGGCGAAGATTGAGGCCACCGCAATCACGGTGGTAGTGCCAATCAGTACGCCGAGGATGGTGAGAAAGGACCGGAATTTGTGGCTGCGAATGGTATCGAACGCCAGCAGCAAATTCTCTTTGATATTTTTGCTTTGACGAACATTCATCTTCAGGCCTCATTGCGCAGCGCTTCAATGGGATCGAGCTTGGCCGCCTGGCTGGCGGGATAAATGCCGAAAAATAGTCCGACCATCGTCGACAGTCCCAAACCCACGAACACCGCGGTCGCCGGGACGGTCGAGGGCCAAAACATATCGATAATTTTGCTGATCCCGATGGCCAGGATGATTCCCGCCAGGCCGCCGGCCGCGGACATAACGGCAGATTCCACCACAAATTGAGTCAAGATGTCGCGGCGCCGCGCGCCCAATGATTTTCGGATGCCAATTTCGTGAGTGCGCTCGGTAACGCTGGCCAGCATAATGTTCATGATCACGATTCCGCCCACCACCATAAAAACGGCAACAATTCCAATAGTGGCGGCAAAGATGGTTCCCGTTAGTTGATGCCACGCCGACATAATCGTGTCCGAGGCGTTGATGCCAAAGGGATCGGTTTCCTTGTACGGAACGTGCCGCCGGGCGCGCATCAGCGCGCGCACCTCATCTTCGAGCTCTGGCATCTGATCCGAACTCATGGCTTGAATGCTGATGGCCAATTGGGGTCTGGCGACGAAATCTTTGGCGAAGGTCGTCAAGGGAATGTTGATGAAGTTGTCCTGGCTTCGTCCGAAGGTAGTCCCAATTTTCTTTGCAATGCCAATCACTTGAAACGGGCTGCCCCCGATGAAGATCTCCTTGCCCAGGGGATCGACCGAGGAGAAAAACTGGGTCACCAGGTCCTGGCCAATAAAACATACCGGCGAGCTGTGCAAGTAGTCGGACTCCGTGATAAAGCGGCCTGATTCGACCTCGGCCTGCCCGATGTTAATCATGCTTGGAGTAACGCCCTGCATGCTGGTGTCATCAATGCTGTGCCCTTTGTAGCGAATATTGGGAGCGTTGCCCATCCAGGCGGATGCCCCCATCAATTTATAATCGTGAAGGTTGTCTTTGAGGTAGTCGTAATCCTCAATGCGCATGGGCAAATTACGCCGTCGCGCCTTCATCCATTCTTCCTCTCCCTGCGCCCATTGGAATTGGTGCACGATGAACACGTTGGCGCCCAGGTTCGCAATATGGTCAGCGATGTAATTGTTCATGCCGTTCACGATGGACATGACGACGATCAGCGTGGTGGTGGAGATCACCACGCCCAGAAGCGTGAGGAACGACCGAAGCTTGTGGGTGTTCAGCGCCTCGAGCGCGAGCCAGAAAGCTTCACGCCCGGTCGCCCATATCCCGGATGATTCACCGTGCCGCGCGGGTTTTTTTTGGAAGAGTAGTTGTGCCTGGCTGAATACTGCCACCGGATCTCCTGTCGAAGCCTACCTCACCCGTTCGTCCTGGAACACCTTGCCATCGCGGACGGAGATGATGCGATGAGCACGCGCGGCGATATCATGTTCGTGAGTTACCAGAACGATGGTGTTGCCAGCCTGTTGCAGGCGGTCGAAAAGGTTCATGATTTCATCGCCGGTGGCCGTGTCCAGGTTTCCCGTGGGCTCGTCCGCCAGAATGATGGAAGGGCTGTTCACCAGCGCCCGCGCCACCGCAACGCGCTGCCGTTGCCCGCCGGAAAGTTCGTTCGGTTTGTGATTCATGCGGTCCGTCAGCTCAACCTTGCGCAAAGCGTCCTCCGCTTTTTCCCGGCGTTCCGCCGCCGGTGTCCCGTTGTAAATCAGGGGCAGCTCAACGTTGTGCAGGGCAGTGGCGCGGGCCAGGAGGTTGAACGTCTGAAAAACAAATCCAATTTCCTTGTTGCGGATGTAGGCTAGTTCGTCATCAGAGAGTTCGCTCACCAGGCGTGAGTTCAGCCAGTAGTGTCCCCTGGTGGGCGTGTCGAGGCAGCCAATCAAATTCATCAGCGTCGATTTCCCCGAGCCCGAGGGTCCCATGATGGCCACATATTCTCCCCGGTGAATCTCGAAGGAAACCCCGCACAGCGCGTTCACCTGGATCGCGCCCATCTCATAGGTTTTCCAGAGATTCTCGGTCCGGATCATCACGCCATCTGGAGGCGTGGCGCTTTCCCGAGCCGTGGACGGAATAACTTGTGATTCCATTTATTTTTGTTCCCTCCCGGGATGCATCCGCTGGTGCGGCTCTCCCGGCTCTGGCAAAGTTGGAATCCGAACACCAATAGCTCTTCCAAACCCACTCCATTATCAGTTAAGACGAAGGCGTCACGCCTGCGTTAGCTCAAACCGCAGGAGTTTTTTCCACAATTACCTTGGCCTTATTCTTAAGAGTTCGCAACACCTGGTAACTCCCGGTTACGATTTCGTCTCCTGGCTGGATTCCCTTGGTCACCTCAACGTTCGTGGATCCCATAATACCGGTCTCGACCGGAGTAAATATGGCGACGCCGTTCCGTATCACAAACAAACCTTGCAGTTCTTCCTTTTCCTTTTCCCTTTCAGAGGCCGACGGCGTCTCAGCCGCCATGGTATTCCCGGAGGAATTCTTGGGTGTATCCTCCAATTCGCGGCGCGTCCGAATGGTCAATGCCTGAATCGGAACGACCACGGCGTTTTGCCGGGTCGCCGTGGTGATCTTGGCAGTGGTGGAAAGGCCGGGTCGCAGCCCGGGCGGGGGATTATCCAACGTAACCACCACCTTGAAATCTTTTGCCTCTTGCGCGCTAGTGCTGCTCGAGGTGGCTGTTTGCCCCGTACTGCGGCTCACGGCACTCTGGCCGATCTCGGTCACTTTTCCGGTGAATGTCTTGTTGGGAATCGCGTCAATAGTCACTTCCGCCGGCTGGCCCAATTTGACATTAACAATATCAGTCTCATCCACCTGCACTTCCGCCGTGATCACTGAAAGGTCCGACACCTGAAACAGGACGCTGCCCACTTGGTTCTGGATTCCAGGCACCACATTCTCACCGAGGTGCACGGGAAGGCTGGTGATGATGCCATCGATGGGCGAAGTGTAAATAGTTTTACTGCGCACGTCGGTGGCCCGCACCAACTGGGCGCGGTTTTGAGCCACCCGTGCTGTGGCCATATCGCGGCTGAACTTGGCCTGCTGGTATTGCGCCTGGGCCTGGATCACTCGGGATTGTGCCGACTGGGCCGCTGCCGCCGCGACTTCATAGTCGCTTCGACGCTGATCGAAAACTTGCTTGGCAATCAAACTGTCTTTGTAGAGCTGCTGCCCCCGGTCATAATCGTCTTTGGCCTGCTTCACTTTTACCTGCGCCTGATTGTAATCAGCTTGAGCGGTTTTCATGGCCGCCGCCGCGGATTCCACGGCTGACTCTGCCTGCGAGACGTCCGCCTTCTCGGTGTTCAACCCCGCGGCCATGGCATCGACATCGGCGGTTTGCTGCACGTCTTCGGTCCGCAGCAGGAGTTGGCCCTTCTTCACCACGTCGCCTTCCTTCACCAGCAGCTCGACGATCTTCCCCATGGAGTTGGCGTTCACGTTGGCAAGATCCTCAGGCGGTGGTTTAATTTCCCCGGAGGCGGTCACGACAGAGGCGATATCCTGCCGGCCCACTTTGGCCGTCTGGACGGAAATCACTCCGCGCTTGCTCCACCAAATGGCGAACAAGACCAGACCGATAAGCGCGGCCGCGCCAATCCCCAAAAGGGTAAACTTCTTCCAGGGTTTCATCCCTTTTCCATTGCGTGCCGGCATCGCGCCGCGCGGAGTATCTCCTTCCATGCGTGGTTCCTCCGTTCTTCCCAGTTCCAGTTCTGTAGTCTGACCCATTTGGACTTTCCTCTCAGCCCCAAAGCGTTGATAATCGGATACAAGCAATCTTTACAGGGTTGCCTTGAGTTCACCCCGTTTAATTCCTGATTATTTTTCCCGGGCACTGAGCCTTTGCCTTGCTCGTGCCCGCAGATTCCCTTCCGGAAATCCCTCCTCTCACTTATACGGACGCCGTACCCTAAAAGTTTCCTTAAAATTATGCCGGGGAATTAAAGGTCAGGTGGCGCGAAGCGATGAGAGTAATTTGAAAGAATCCCTCCAGGCAGAAAACCGTGGGCAGGTCAGGGTTAAAAATACAAAAGGCTTAACCTTGAATCAAAGCCTCATCACTTGCTATTTTACTCTTTTTTTACGGTCTGACAAGCAGGATTTCGCGGTATCTATATCATGCATGCCTCTCTATCATGCGCGATCCTCTAACGTGCGCGAGCAAAGAACTGGAATAGCCGCAACTTCAAAGAACGGAAGTTGCGCTACGAATTGGCGGCGGCTATTTCAGGTCTTTACAAAAAAATGTGTAAAAGTCATTTCTCCGGGCGTCTTCCAGCCTGCCGCTTGCGCCATCCACCAACCCATATCATCAACAATCCTTCAGGCCACCTTCGAGCAAGAGTCCGCATCGCAATTGATGTCGGGTATTCGTGCAGTGCGTCTCAATTTTTGGTGGAATGAATTCGAGAGATTTCTATTTTGGCTCCAGACATTATCCGGGGCCAGCCTGCCGGGTCATATTGCTATTGACCGGCGTGACATTCGCCGGTTTTTCAGACGCGCTACACCAGGGCCTTTCTACGGTATCGATTCGTTTTGAGGCGATCGAAGATTTTGCCTGGAGCGAACGAGCTTGACATTCCAAACCTTGAAACATAAAATCTTACCTACGAGCCTTACACTCCCGCGGAGGGAGTGTAGGGCATGGCGGCCATCATGTCATTTCGATATTCCCAAGTAGTGCGTGCAGGTCTGCTGATTCTTGCTGCCGGTCTATTTTGTAATCCACTGCAAGCCATCCACCTCAAGAAGGAAAAGCAAGACAAAGGTGAAAAGCTCGACAAGGGTGAAAAACGGAGACGCAAGGCTGCCCAGAAAGAGAATGAGAGCGCTTATAAGAAGTGGATCACCGAGGAAGTCCCTTACATCATCACGGATGAAGAGAAGAAAACGTTTAAGAATTTAAGCACCGATGACGAAAGAGAACAATTCATCGAATCATTCTGGGAGCGTCGGAATCCGAACCCCGGAAGCCCTGAGAACGAATTCAAAGAGGAATACTACCGGCGGATTGCCTACGCGAACGAGCACTATGCTTCCGGCATCCCAGGTTGGAAAACGGACCGCGGCCGCATTTACATCATGTACGGGCCGGCCGATGAAATTGACGCTCACCCGAGCGGCGGAACCTACGAGCGTCCCCAGGAAGAAGGTGGCGGCGAAACATCCACCTTTCCGTTTGAAACGTGGCGCTATCGCTATATCGACGGCATCGGCAACAACGTCATCCTCGAATTCGTTGATCCGTCGATGACGGGTGAGTACCACCTGACGATGGATCCCGGCGAAAAGGACGCGCTTCTCCACGTTCCCGGAGCGGGCCTGACGACGATGGAAGCGATGGGGATGGCATCGAAAGCGGACCGTTTCACCCGCTCGGACGGCATGACCATTGGACAAGCGTTGGGCGGTGAACCTGAAAGTATGAATGAGTTTACCCGCCTTGACCTCTATGCCAAAATCTTCAAGCCCCCGGCCGTCAAGTTCAAAGACATGCAGGCTGTGGTGTTGGCGAAGCTGTCGTCAAACCTTCTGCCCTTTGACGTGCGCACGGATTTTATTCGTGTCACCGATGAAACCGTTCTGACTCCGGTTACTATTCAGGTGGCGAACAAGGACCTGCAATTCACCAACAAGAACGGCGTGATGCATGCCGTGTTGGATATCTATGGGCAGGTCACATCAGTGAGCGGCAAGTTTGTCACTTCCTTTGAGGATAGCGTGGTGCTGGACGTTCCCGAGGATCAGTTTCAAATTTATTCGAATCACAAGTCGGTCTACCAGAAAATTCTGCCCTTGCGCCCCAATCAATATAAGGTGAGTGTGGTGGTTAAGGATGACACCAACGGCCGCATGGGATCGATTGACCTGGGCGTGCGCGTGCCTCATTACGATGATACGACGCTCGAGAACAGCTCCTTGATTCTGGCGGACCTGATTCAACCGCTGCCCACCAACCAGGTGGGTTCGGGTCCTTTCGTAATTGGAAGCACCAAAGTTCGTCCCAGCGTCAATCAGGTTTTTACCCGGGATCAAGAGATGGGGATTTTTATGCAGGTTTATAACCTGGGGCTTGACCCGAAGACTCATCGGCCTTCCATGAATGTCGAGTACGATATCGCGAAGGACGGGAAGAGCATTTTGGATCAGCCCGAGGATATGTCGAAGTGGACAAATGCCGGCTCGCAAATAACGCTGCAAAAGAACATGAACTTGGCGCCGCTTCAGCCGGGGAAATACAGCGTCCAAATTAAAGTTACGGATAACCTGAAGAAGGAAACCATTTCCCAGACTCAGCCCTTTGAAGTCCGTTAAGATTTTCAGCCATGCCATCAATGCAGGCGCGTAAAGTGCCGAAGATGGCGGGACGATAGAGGCGGAATATAAAAGCGGGAATGAGCAACCATTCAGACGCGGTAAAAATCCGGCGGGGGTTCATGGGAACAAGCCTGCTGGCCGCTCTGTGCCTGACTGCAAGCGTGGCCAGGGGCGCCGATTACGGCCGGGTGTCAGGGAGCGTCCTGGACTCGCAAGGCAATCCCCTGATGGGGGCCACCGTCCTGATTGAGGGGCCTTTGCAGGCCGCGGTGAATTCCTTCCAGCCCGCCATTGAGCGGATATTGACTGATGCTCACGGTAAGTTCACCGCCGGGCACCTGATGCCCGGATGGTATTCGCTCCGGGTCATTTCAGCTACGCGGATACCTGCGCTGCACGATGGCGTTCACATTGAGGCGGGACAGACCACACAAGAAAAATTTGTTCTCAGTGACATTTTCGCTCCCCTGCATTTTCAGTTGCCTCCCGCCCACCTTGCCACATGGGGCGACGATTGGAAATGGGTTTTGCGTACTTCCGCGAGCACCCGCCCGGTTATGCGTTTTCAAAAGGAGCCCAAGGCCCTTGCGAAAACTGCCACGTTGCCCCTGCCCGCCACCCAGCGATTAATTGGAATGATGCCCGGCTCGACTCGGCGGGAAGCGCTGGAGAGTGACGCGGGAATGGGTAGCGTTCTGGCTTATCTCCGTCCGCTCTCCGCGGGTGCTGACATGCTTGTAGCGGGTGAAATGACGGCGGACGGCTCTCAGACATCTTCGCTTGCCACCGCATTTCGCAAGCACTTGATAAGCGGTGACCCCGAGGAGCTCACGCTGGTGATGCACCAGTTAAATCTGGGAGACGGGGGGCCGTTTGTAAACGGCGAAGGGATCCAGGCTCAGGCGCTGTCCGCTAGCTACAGCCAGACTCGCCGACTTTCAGACTCTGTCACCGTGACCTCCGGCATCGAGATGGATTATTTGAATGCCGGCTCGGGCGCCATGACGGTTCACCCTCACGTTAAGCTGGAGTATCAACAGAATTCTTCCAACACTTTCGCAATTCGTTTCGGAACCGGTGGTGCTGAAGGCAGTAGTTCGTTGATCGAGCGCGTAGGAGACCTCAACGCTTTCCCAAGGATCACCCTGCGGGGAGATCATCCCCGCCTTGAAAAAATGAACCACGCTGAGGTGAGTTTCAATCGCAAGATGGGAAAGACCTCGCGGGCCCAGCTCGCTGTATATCGGGATGATTTCGAAAACACGGCAGTTTGGGGTATCGGAACGCCGGGCGCGCTGGCTTGGCTTGCCGGGAGCGTGCTTCCCAACGCCCACCTCAACGGTGTGACGGTCAATGCGGGCAACTATGGCTCCTCCGGCGTCCGAGCGGTTTACATGCGAAGCATCGGCAACCGCATTGAAGCGGCGGTGGTCTATACCACCGGCAGCGCCTTGGTGGTCAGACATTCGGAGTTACCTGCCGGCGCGATGCAGGGGAATCTTCGTGAGATTCTATCCAACGACCGTAGCCAATCCGTGGCTGGAAAAGTTTCAGCCCGGGTGCCGATGAGCAGAACTGAAATCACCACCTCGTACCAGTGGATTGAACACGGTCGAGTGACCGGGCTTGATCCATTTGGACAGGCCAGCCTCCAGCTTGAGCCCTACCTGGGAATACAGATTCGCCAACCCCTCCCCACCCTGGCTTTTTTTCCCGCGCACATTGAGGCGCTGGCAGATTTTCGCAATTTGCTCGCGCAAGGCTACATGCCTGCCTCTCAGGGAGGTGATCGCTTGATCCTGACGCCAGCCTATCGAAGCTTCCGCGGTGGCTTTTCAGTACAGTTTTAGCCAACTCAGGCGCATTTCTCCTGGACGGGGAATAAGTCCTCAGGGCGGGGCTTTGCTTTGTTCTGAGCTTCACCTGAAATTTTTTCAATTCAGGTCGCCAATTTAATTCAACCTTAAATTGAACTGGATATTACATAATTAAATAGACCATATTCATTTTTTCATATCAAGTTGGACAGTTTCGGAAGATGTTTTTCAACTTACTGTAAACAATGCAATTATTTACTAAAACTAATTGAAGATCTGGAATCAAACTTGCTGTTAAGATACAAGGGCTTGTGTCCCCTACCGAATTCTGGTGAAAGACAAAAATGACGGGAGTCCTTCGAGTCCGGTTTGCCACAGTCCTGCTCGCCATGCTGAGCTTGGCCCTGATTGTCCTCGGGGTCATCAACTATCAACGGCGCGGTAAATATGAATTGCCGGGGGACGGCGTTTCCTGGATCGATTCCGACCAGGGTGTCAGGGCGTGGATTGTGGAGCCAAGCGGCCCGGGTGACCGCGCCGGCATCCACGAAGGTGATGTCCTTCTGGCGGTTGATGGCGCCCCGATCAAACGCGCTGATGAAGTTTACCGCGCCGTTTTCTCGGGCGGTGTCTGGTCAAAACTTAACTACAAACTGGACCGACAGGGAAGTAAGTTTGATACCGCACTGGTTACTGTGCCCCAGGTTGATTCCAAGTCCATTCACCAATATCTCGAGTTGGTGGGACTGCTCTACCTTTTTATCGGCGCGTTTATTCTGATGCGCCGGTGGACCGCGCCGAAATCTCTGCACTTCTACGCCTTCTGCGTGGCGTCTTTTGTCCTTTACACATTTTCTTACACGGGCAAACTGAATTTTTTTGATTCTATTATCTATTGGCTGAACGTTTCCGCGTGGTGCCTGCAACCAGCGTTGTTCCTCCACTTTTGTCTGCGTTTCCCGCAGCGTTCGTCCGTTGGGGGCGGCCGTTCTGCCGTCCTCCGGGCTGTATACCTTCCCGGAGCGATTCTGCTGGCTCTCCACGCTCTGGTGATCGGCCAGATCCTCATCCTGCCATTTTCCATGCTCCAATCGCGATGGCTGCTGGATCGTGTGGAATTGATATATATGGCGGCGTACTACGTGCTGGGGGCTATCTTTCTGGAACACGCCTATGCCCGCGTGCGCGTGCCCTTGATCAAGCAGCAACTCAAATGGGTTACGCGTGGGACGCTGCTGGCCATCGTCCCGTTCGCGATTTTTTATGCCACACCTTATTTCCTCGGTTTCATTCCCGCGCCGTGGATGAAGCTTTCAGTGCTCTCCCTGGGATTTCTGCCCCTCACTTTCGGTTACGCCATCTTGCGCTACCGATTGATGGATGTGGATATCATTTTCCGGCGCGGCATCGCCTACACGCTGGCTACGGCGACTATTGTAGGGCTCTACCTGGCCGTCATCGCGCTGTCGGCTGACTGGCTGCACGCCTGGATACCCTTCACCGGGCACGCTGGATGGATTCTGGCCGTTATTGTGACCGCGTTTTTGTTCCAACCCCTGGTGAACTGGATTCAGTTGCGCCTGGACAAGTTCTTCAACCGTGAGCGTTACGATTACCGAAGGACGCTGCTCGACTTTGCCCGCGAGCTGACTTCTGAACTTCACGTGGACCACTTGCTGGATCGAGTTGCCGATCACCTTTCGGAAGTTTTGGGAGTCGATCGGCTGGCTGTGTTTACGTCGTCAGAGGCCAACGGATTTAGCCTCGCAAAATCCCGGGGCGTTGATTATTCCGGCCCCCTCGACCTGAGCTTCCTGGATCCCCAAAGGCCCGAACTGCAGAAAGGGTATCTCTTTTTTGACAGCGTGAAGCGGCCTTTTGGATGGGCGGCGGGCGTTCAGGAAACGATTGAACGCCTGGACCTGCACTACTATCTGCCTTTAAAAATAAAAAACAGAACGTTGGGCTACCTGGGCCTGGGGAAGACTCGCGAGGGCGACTTTCTTTCCAGTGAAGATGTCGATCTGCTGCGAACGGTAGCTGGCACGGTGACGGTTGCTCTTGAAAATGCCCGGCTCTACGAGTCTCTGGAATACCGGGCTGTGCAGTACCAGTCCTTGCGGGAATTCAGCGAGAACGTTATTGAATCAATCAATGTGGGCGTCCTTGCTTGCGACCTGGAGCAGCGAATCGAGATGTGGAATTCGCCCATGGAGACGATGTACGGGCTCAAGCGCTCTGAGGTGGAAGGGAAAAAGCTGGATGAAATCTTCCCCCCCGAATTGCTGGCTGAATTTCCCCCGGCTTCCGAGCCCCATCGCGTTGTCAGCCTTTATAAATTCCGGTTGCGAACCGGAGATGGCCGGCAACTGGTTGTCAACCTCTCGCTCGCGCCCTTGCTGGGCAAAGATGACGAGGTGATTGGACGCTTGTTGATATTGAACGACCTCACCGAACGCGTAAGCCTGGAAGGCCAGTTGGTGCAGGCGGAAAAACTCTCATCTATCGGCCTGCTTGCCGCAGGCGTTGCACACGAAGTGAACACGCCATTGGCGGTAATAACCTCGCAGGCGCAAATGCTGATGAAGCAGATTCCGCAGGACGACCCGCGCAGCCGCACTCTGGATAAGATTATCAAGCAGTCGTTCCGCGCTTCGGAGATTGTGAACAATCTTTTGAAATTCTCCCGGGTTAGCGGAAGCGAGCACGCGGAGCTTGACCTGAACAAGCTGATTCGCGAAACCCTTTCGCTGGTTGACCCGATGCTCAAGGCTTCGAAAATATCGTTGAACGCCCAACTCGACGCCCATTTGCCCTCCGTTTACGGAAACTCCGGGAAGCTTCAGCAGGTGTTTATGAACCTGATTCTGAACGCCCGTGACGCCATGCCGCGCGGCGGGGAGCTGACCCTGGCCACGGAATCTGAGAATTCCACCATCCACGTGGAGGTTTCTGACAACGGCGTGGGCATCCCGGCCGATCATTTGGATAAAATTTTCGATCCTTTCTTCACCACCAAATCAACCAGCCGCGGCACCGGCCTGGGCCTCGCCGTCTCTTACGGAATCATCCGCGAGCACGCCGGAAAAATACGGGTGGAGAGCTCGATAGGACGCGGCACTTCATTCCACCTGGAATTCCCCACCGCAAGGAAAGCCGTCCATGTCAGCAACTAAGGGTTCAATCCTCATCATCGATGACGAGCAGGAAATCCGTGAAAGCTTGCAGGAACTCCTGAGCCTCGAAGGTTATGCCACGGCATCGGCCTCAACCGCTGAAGAGGGATTGAAAAAAATGGAAGAGCAGGTTTTTGATCTGGCGCTCCTCGATATCACCCTGCCGGACCGCAATGGCCTGGATCTTCTCAAGATCATCAAGCGCGATAACGCCGACACCGGCGTCATCATGATTACCGCGTTTGATTCCAGCCAGCTTGCTTTCCAGGCTTCGAAAGAAGGCGCGGAGAGTTATGTCACCAAGCCCTGGGATAATGACAGGCTGCTGCTCGAAATTCGCAACACCCTGGCTAAATCGAAGCTGCAGGTGGAAAACGTCCAGCTTCGGCGCGCCCTGAAACGCTTCAGCCTGCCCAACATCATTGGCAAGAGCGAGCGCATGCAGAAGGTTTTTGACCTGATCACCCAAGTGGCTCCCAGTCGCGCCACGGTATTGATCGCGGGCGAAAGCGGTACTGGAAAAGAACTGGTGGCCAAGACGATTCACGCCACCAGCCCGCGGTGCGATCGGCCCTTCGTTCCTGTCAATACCGGCTCCATGCCGGTGGACTTGCTCGAGAGCACCCTTTTTGGCCACGTGAAAGGCGCCTTTACGAGTGCGATCGCCACAAAGCGCGGCCTCTTCGAGGTCGCTGACCAGGGTACAATTTTTTTCGACGAGATTGGTACCATCGGTGTTGAAACTCAGGCCAAACTTCTGCGGGTTATCCAGGAGCGCGAATTCATGCGCCTGGGCGGGACGGAAAACATAAAGGTTGACGTCCGAATCCTGGCGGCCACTAACGTCGATTTAAGGAGGCTCGTCCAGGAGAATAAATTTCGTGATGACCTGTACTACCGGCTCAACGTCATCGCCGTCCCGTTGCCGCCTCTGCGCGACCGTAAGGAAGATATCCCGCTGTTGCTCGAGCACTTCCTGAAGAAGTTTTCTGAAGAAAATGGGCGCACCGGACTGCACTTTAATTCCGCTGCGATGAAGGCTCTGGTGGATTACAACTGGCCCGGCAATGTTCGCGAATTGGAAAATGCCGTTGAGCGCGCCGTCGTCCTTTCCTCCGGACCCGAGATTACGCCGGAGCTTCTGCCCGAGCAGCTCTCCCAGAATGGCTCACATGATGTCCATGGTTTTCCTTCTCCCGATATGGACGGCCGTTCCCTTTTTGAAATCATGGAAAATTGCGAGCGGCGAATTATTCTGGATATGCTCGGGCGCAGCGATTGGAGCCAGACCGAAGCGGCCGAACGCTTCAAGATTCCGCTCTCCACGCTCAATCAAAAAATCAAGCGTCTTCAAATCGACATCAAGCGCCGACGCGAACTGTGATGGGTCAGACAGGCTTCGCCCAAATCCTGGATTCGAAAGGCGGGGCGGCCGGAAGATCTTCCACCCGCAACATTCAATCGGTCGCTCCTTGATCTCAAGGGTTGGGCAAAAATGGGTTGGTGACTTTCAGCCCTCGAAATCGATGAAAATCTTCGTCAGCCGTGAGGATCTCGCTCACTCCATGCTCAAGGAGGAGAGCGGCGATATGAGCGTCATGTAACAAACTGCCAGATAATGAATGGCTTTTGACCAAACGGCTTAAGATTTCTTTGTGGCGCGGACCTTCGGAAACCATAACTGAAGAAGGCGAATCGAAGAGCCTTTCGATCGATTCCCAAGCTTCATGGATTGGAGTGGGCGGCTTGAACAAACGTGGATGCGTAACGACCCGGAGGAATTCATAAACGCATGGCCATGGAAGAACCCAAGGTTCCGAACCCATGACCAGGTCGCGGAGTACGCTGACTGCCTTTGGATGTTCTCGTGGTTCGACACGCCGGGCGTAGACGAGGATATTGCTGTCCACGGCTTTCATTCTATGCCGTCCATCAGATCATACAAGGCCTTACGATCGTTCAACCGCACGCCCGGTAGAATCCGCCCGGGCGGGTCGGTCTTCCACCGAAAGACGTACTTCGCGGGATGTTTCGGGCTGACCATCGCTTTGCGGAGGTAATCGTTCACTATTTCACGCATGGTGGTTCCGCGTCGAGCCGCCTCTTGTTTAAGCTCGCTGAACAGTTGGTCATCCAAATCGATTGTGGTACGCATGCATAAAAGCATATTCTTTAAGCATATTTATGTCAAGCTTTCGACGCTGGAGCTTTTGTACCTGTCCGAATTAGAAAAGTATCGCTGCGATTGTGGCTTGCAACGCCCGAAAATGTTGCGTTCCGAAATAGAGCGCAGCCATGAGGCTTAAATTGTAGGCGAAGTGAAGGATAACGCTCGGAGCCAGCGAACCCGTCAGCCCGCGCGCCAGAGAAAATATACCGCTCACCAGGCAGATTAAGAGTACGTGGTTCCATGCGCCGCGGTATTCCGGAACGTGAAGCGCGGCAAAAAGTATCGTCGTGGTTGCCACCGCGAAACGCAGACCGATCCGGCGTTCGAAGACGGCAAATAAAACTCCTCTAAAAATCAGCTCTTCCATAAACGGCGCGATGAGGACGGCAAAAATCGCTACGGCATAGGCGGCAAGGGGGGAAGAGAACATTCGTTCGAGTGGAAAATTCTGCTGGTCCGGCAAAATCGTGGGAGCAAGCTGAACGCCTATCGCCATCATCAACCCGCCCAGCATGTAGCCGATAACCTGGCGCGCCGTGGGCCTTCGCCAATTGAGCGATGACCAAAAAGGCCGGTGATGATAGGTGACCACCAGTAAATAGACGATCGCGAATATCATTCCATAAAACAGCAATTGTAGCGTGATGGGGAGAAATGGATTTTCGGGAACGGAAGCAGGCGCGTTGTGCGCCCCCGCCAGGCTCCGGAAGCCGGCGTAGCCTACAGCAACCAAAAAGTTGGACGCCAGGAACGCCAAAGCCGTGAAGGCCAGGAAAAGCGCCAGATCGTTCCAACTCCATAGACTCGAATCCTGAAACGGGTTTCCACCTGATGGCTCCGCGGCGGGCGCTGGGAATCCCTGTGGAATGTTTGCTTTCGGGGCGTCGGCTGACATCATCGGTCTCGCCTTTTATGAGCGAGTGCCGCGGCCAGCAGCGGAATCATCAACTCATGATGGCCCGTGAGAGCATATCCATGGCTGGTGTTTTGCGTGGATTTCCAGGGCATCGCCGTCGGCCTGATGAGGACATTCTGGGTTGGCCGGTAATGCTGGATAAAATCCATGTTGATCGTGGTGATGCCTCGCGGGGCATCACCAAGGTTGGCGGCCAGGCTTACACATTTCAAAAAAACTTCCGGCAAAATCACCGCCGACCCCACGTTCAAGTAAACTCCCCCGCCATCCATTTTTTTCACCAGCGCCGCGAGCAGCAGAAAATCTCTGTGGGTTGCGGCGCCCAGGGCCCGTGCGTCAATCGCCGGGTGGTTGTGAATGATGTCCGTTCCAATAGCCTCGTGCACGGTCACAGGAATTCGATGTCGATAGGCCGTGGCCAGCAGGCTAGTGCGGCGAAAGCGCGCGCCACGGTGGCGGCTGAGGAATCGCCCCACTGCCTCGCCAATCCCCAAGCTCTCTTGATCACCTTGAGCGATGACCTGATTAATATATCGGCCCGTTTCCTCCGCCATGCCAAATTGTCCGCGGCCCAGGACAGCGGGGACGTCCTCCGAGGTCGCGCCTACCAGTCCTATTTCAAAATCGTGGATGAGCGCCGCGCCGTTCATGGCCACCGCCGTCAAATAACCGCGGCGCAGGAGGTCGATCAAAATCGGACTGAGCCCGCACTTGAGCACGTGTCCGCCTAATCCCCAGATAATGGGTTTGCGTTTTCGGCGCGCCCGCTCGATCGCCTTCAACACCGCGCGAAAAGTTTCGCCCGCCAGGATTTGCGGTAGTGATTCCACCCATTGCTTGACGGATGCGCCAGGGCGCGGCACTCGGGCAAAATTGGCAATGGTCACTTTGCTTGCGCGCGATGCCAACGGATATGTGCGGACATTGTCCAGTGCCATAGGCTTGTCTTTATAAATACTCACTCCGATATCGCTCCTCAAGAAAAACAGTCTCACGCAAAGGCGCTAAGGCGCAAAGTTGAATAGAGAGGGCTTAAAAATTGAATCCTAAGGCCGCGAACCATTTTTCAGCACCTTCGCCAGCGCCTGTCCGGTATAAGATTTCTTGCAGGCGGCCAACTCTTCCGGCGTGCCTTGGGCGACGATCCGCCCTCCGGCATCACCACCTTCGGGCCCCAGATCGATGATCCAATCTGCCTGCTTCACCACGTCGAGGTTATGCTCGATGATGATGATTGTGTTGCCCAGGTCTGTCAAGCGATTGAGAACTTCCAGAAGTTGCTTCACATCGTCAAAGTGCAGGCCCGTGGTGGGCTCGTCCAGGATATACAAAGTTTTTCCGGTCTGCCGCTTGCTCAGCTCTTTGGCGAGTTTGATGCGCTGCGCTTCACCGCCGGAAAGCGTGGTGGCGGATTGCCCCAGGTGGATGTACCCCAGGCCGACATCCGCCAGCGTCTGAAGTTTTTGTTTGATCTGGGGAATGTTTTCAAGAACGGGCAGCGCGTCCTTCACCGTTGAGTCAAGCAAATCCGCAATGCTCGAACCTTTATATTTCACCGCGAGAGTTTCGGAATTGTAACGGCGCCCGCGGCAGACTTCACAGGTGACAAAAACATCGGGCAAAAAGCTCATCTCAATGCGGCGCAATCCCTCGCCCTGGCAGGCCTCACAACGCCCGCCTTTGACGTTAAAGCTGAAGCGCCCGGCGCGATAGCCGCGCTCGCGCGACTCCGGCAACATGGCAAACAGCTCGCGGATGGGCGTGAACAGCCCGGAATATGTGGCGGGGTTTGACCGTGGCGTCCGCCCGATGGGTGCCTGGTCAATCACAATGACTTTGTCAATGTGCTCCATGCCCCGCAGCGCGCGATGCGTTCCGGGTTTTTCAATGGCGCGATAGATTTTCCTGGCGATGGCCCGGTAAAGAATGTCATTCACCAGAGTGGATTTGCCCGAGCCCGAAACTCCGGTGACCACGGTAATAACACCAAGGGGTATACGAATATCGATATTCTTTAGGTTGTGCGCGCCTGCGCCAAGCACTTGAAGGAACTTCCGCTTGGGCGCGCGCCGCGTGGCGGGAACGGGAATGCTCAGTTGGCCCGAAAGGTAGCGGCCGGTGAGCGAATTCGCCGACTCCGCCACGCCCGCGGGTGTGCCACTAGCCACCAGATGGCCGCCCTGTTTGCCGGCGCCCGGGCCGAGGTCAATCACGTAGTTGGCCCGCCGGATGGTTTCCTCGTCATGTTCCACCACCAGAACCGTGTTGCCGAGATCGCGCAAGTGTTCGAGGGTCTGGAGCAACCGCTCATTGTCACGCGGGTGCAAGCCGATGCTCGGCTCATCGAGCACGTAGAGAACGCCGCGAAGTTTGGATCCGATTTGCGTGGCCAGCCGGATGCGCTGGCTCTCTCCGCTGGAGAGCGTGGCGGCGGAACGGTCCAGGCTCAAATACTCCAGGCCAACGTCGCGGAGAAATTTCAGCCGTTCGGAAACTTCGCTCAAAATTCGCCGCGCCAGAATCTCCTCCCGTGCGTTCAATTCAATTTTCTTCGCGATCGCCCGTGCGCGGCCGATGGGCTGAGCGGTGAAATCAGCGATGGAAAGCCCTGCCACTGTTGCGGCGAGGCTTTCCGGTTTCAGGCGTTTGCCGTGACACTGCGGGCAGGTTACCGCGGACATGTACTGGCCAAACCAGTCGCGATAACTTTCTGAAGTTGATTCCGAATACCAGGCGTCGAGCAATGGAATAATTCCGCGGAATGAGGGCGCGGAGCGCGAGCCCTCAGGACCTTTTCCATAAAGGAGCAGGTTCTGCGCCTTGCGTGGAAATTTATTAAATGGAGTTTTCAAATCTAGTTTGAATTGTTCCGCGGCGCGCTCCAGGCTCCGCTGCATGGAGCCCGATCCGGCGCCCGGCCCGAGGCCGCCCTCCAGCAGGGGACGTGACCAATCCGCGATCACTTTCGCCGGATCGAAAGAGAACTGGCTTCCCAATCCGCGGCAAGCGGCGCAGGCGCCGTATATACTGTTAAAAGAAAACGAGCGCGGTTCAAGCGCCGGAATGCTGATGCCGCACTCGATGCAAGCCGATTCCTGTGAATAGAGGTGTTCCTCGCCGCCCACCACCGCCACTTGGACAATGCCCTTGGCGAGTTTGATGGCCGTCTCGATGCTCGCGGTCAGGCGGCTTTCAATGCCGGGTTTCACGAGTAGCCGATCCACTACAACTTCGATGGTGTGATTGTGACGGCGCTGGAGCGGGATATCCGCTTCGAGTTGCCGCAGTTGCCCGTCCACGCGCACACGCACAAAACCTTCACGCGATAATTGTTCAAAGAGTTTCGCGAATTCGCCCTTCCGTCCGCGAACGATGGGCGCCAGGATCATGACTCTTGCGCCGCCGTCGGTGGAGTGGAAACCGGGAATTGGGCGAGGAGTTTCAGGGGCCTCTATCTTTGATTTAAGGATTTGGATCTCGGATGACGATTCTGGTTTTGCCAAATTACTTACTGTCTTCTGCTTTCTGCCTTCTACCTTTTCTTCTTCTGACTCCGGCCTCCTGACTTCTGACTTCTGTTCGACCAGCGCCATGATGGATGAAACAATTTGGTCGGTGCTCTGCCGGGAAATCTTCCGCCCGCAACGGTGGCAATGGGGAATCCCGATGGAGGCGTAGAGCAGGCGCAGGTAGTCGTAGATTTCCGTGATGGTGCCCACCGTCGAGCGCGGGCTTCGGCTGGTGGTTTTCTGTTCGATGGAGATGGCGGGGCTGAGACCTTCAATGGAGTCCACATCCGGCCTCTCCATCTGATCAAGAAATTGCCGGGCGTAGGGGGAAAGTGTTTGGACATAGCGCCGCTGGCCCTCGGCGTAAATAATATCGAAGGCCAGGCTCGACTTGCCGGAGCCGCTCAACCCCGTTACCACGGTCAGCGCGTGACGCGGAATCTCCACATTAATATTCTTCAGATTGTGCTGGCGGGCACCGCGAACAGTTATCCGGTCGATCATCGATCCCCTGGGGCCTACAGCGATGAATTTCGGCAATAAGCCAATCTTCTATCGTAGAGGTCACGCGGCGAACCGTCAAGGAAATCTCCGAGAGTGGCAGGATAATTTTTGACATAACGGGCTTGGCTCTGACTGACCGTGGAGACTTCCTTTGACTACAAGCCCATTAAAGTTTTTTTCGAAGATATTCAAAAACCAGATAACCAATCAGCGAGGAGACCAGGGCGATCATAAAATTAGTGGTGGTAAAAATATCCCGGAGGGCAAACAGCAATCTCTTCCCGTGCCCATTCGTGCCAGTAAACTCTCCCATCAAAAGATTCGAATAAAAAAGAAAGATGATGAAACTTATTTCAATTATCGCTCTCCAGATTTTGGTCGATTTTCGCGGACCTGATGGATTGGTAGCCACCTATTAATTATGACAGAAAATACCCGTCAAAATCGGCTCCTATAAGATAGGCTTGGACCGATCGTACACGCATCATTCACGTGAAGATTCGCGGGTAGAAAATACAGCCAGAACCTGCGACCAGCCGACCGAAGGGAAGGTAGAGTTGCGTTTATGTGTCATCCGCATTGGCATCCTTGTAAGTCATCAAGATATCCTGAAGGGAAATAACTCCTTCGAGCTTCTGAAAATCCGCGCGACTGACCACAGGCAACTGAGGCCAATCTCCAATCTGGCGCAGGGCAGAGTGAAGTGGCTGGTCGGGATGCAGCATGGGTAGCCGGGTGTTGGAAATCACTTCACGCAGCGGCATGTCTTCTTTTCCTTTTTCGACGAGGTGTTGTATTTCTTCTGTGGTCACTCCGCTCCAGTCACCCGAGTGGTACCGCACAAGATAGAGCGGCTGAGGCAAGGCATGGATGCGCCTGATCGCCACGCGTACTGAATCCTCCTCGTCCAAGACGGCATTGTCGCCGGCTGGCCGCATGGCGTCCTCGACGAGCAGTGTTGCCTGTTCACGCGCCTCCTCCATCGAAGGCAGGTAGACTCCGTCCTGGCGGGCCAGTAAATCGAAGAGCGCGGTCTCTTGATATTTTCGCGAGATGATGTAGGCGATGGTGTTCGAAATCATGACCGGCAGAATGATGGTGTAATTCCCGCTGACCTCGAGGACCATGAAAACCGAGGTCATGGGCGCCCGGATGAATCCGGCAAAAAGCGCTCCCATGCCCACCAGCGCAAATCCCCCGGTTGAAATGCCGAGGCTGGGAAATAAATCGCGCTCGAGATGCCCCACCGCGCCTCCCACCATGGCTCCAATAAACAGCGTAGGCGCAAACATGCCACCGGGTGTTCCGGTGGAAAACGAAAGAGTAGTCGATACGATTTTGAACGCGGCCAGCAGCGCCAGTAATTGCCAGATGTATTTATCGTGCATGGCGGCGTCAATTGATTCATAGCCCGCGCCCATGACCTGGGGGAACCGGAGGCCGATGACGCCGATCAGGAGGCCCGCGACTGCGGGTTGCAGGTAGAGCGTCCATCGAGGGAGCGACTTCAGCCAGGGGCGCAAAAGGGCGACGAGCTTTATGAAAGCGACTGACGAGACTCCGCCCACTACGCCGAGCACCGCATAGGCAATCAGTTCGACCGGGCTTTTAAGATCATAAGGGGGAATTCTGAACATCGGCGCCGGGCCCATGAAGACTCGGACCACAACAACGCTGGACGCCGCAGCAAGCACGATGGCGCCGAGCACGCCGGCGCTCCAATTGCCAATCACTTCCTCAATCACAAAAAGGACGGCGGAAATGGGAGCGTTAAATGCCGCTGCCAATCCTGCGGCAGCGCCAACGGGCGCGATGAGGCGTAGGCGCGCGCGCGAGATGCGCATCAGCCGCCCCAACGCTGATGCGATTCCCGCCCCCATCTGCAACGACGGATCTTCCGGGCCCAGCGATTGTCCGCTCCCGATGGCCAGCGCGCAGGTGACAAACTTTCCCACGACGGTTCTGAAAGGAATGTACCCGTCGAAAATATAAACCGCGGCTTTGGTCTGGTTCACGCCGCTGCCTCGCGCCCGGCGGAATAGCATGGTCACCAGGAAGGCCACTATCAACCCTACGGCTGGTGGAATCAGAATAACGGCGGGCCACTTGGGTAATTGTCCAGACCCATAAAACAAGCTGTGGGTGCGATCGATGGCAAGCCGGAATGCCACCACGGCCAGCCCGGAAAGAACACCGATGATGACGGCAAGAAATAAAAACAGCGACTCTTCGCGCTTTGAAAGCCAGCGCGAAAGCTTGCGGGAGAACCCAAGGTCCGCTTCGGCTTGAATTGCGATTTTCTCCGTCACTTTGAGTCCAAGCTATCGTCTCATTGAGCCGAAGTTAGCGCCTTCAGAAAACGGTAATAGAAATCGACGCCCTGATAAAACGATTCCACGCGCAGGCGCTCATCCTTTCCATGCGCACGCACATCATTCATATCAATGGCGACTCCGCAAATCCCGTAAGTGGGCATGCCGGCCGCGTTGGTGTAAACACCGTCAGAGGCTCCGGTGGCCATCGTGGGGATAACGGGTATGCCGGGCCACATCGCCGCCGCGGTTCGATCCAGCGGCTTCATGACGTCGGGCCGCAGAATCACGGGCGGGAGAGCCTGTTGGTCCGGAGCCCGGTCCATCACCTCGCCCTGGTTGTTCACATACTTCACCGAAACTTTGGGATCGTTGAAAATGTGAATCAGGGTTTGCCGTGTTTCTTCCCGCGTGTGCCCGGGCAGGATGCGGCAATTTACGTTGGCCAGCGCCGTTTGGGGCAAAGCATTATTAGCGTGTCCGGCGTCCAGCCGTGTGGCCACGCAGGTTGTATGCACCTCCGCGTTTTCGAATGGGTCCGCAGAAAGGCGCGTAATGGCCACTGTGTCCGGTGGAGTTTTTAAGATGGCTCGCATATCTGCTGCTGTTGCGCGGGGTTCGTGCGCAGCCATTCGCTCAAAGTATGCGCGCGTCACGTCATTCAACTCAAAAGGGAACTTAAAATTTTCCAGCCGCGCCAGCGCATCCACCAAATGGTAGATCGCGTTGTCAGGAACCGGCAGCGAACTGTGTCCTCCACGATTGGTTACCCGGAGTTCATAATCGGCGTAGAGTTTCTCGGTTGCATCCATGGACACGAACACCGGTTTCCCATTCTCGGAGTTCACCCCGCCGCCGTCCTGATTCATCACGAATTCCGCGTCAATCAGGTCACGGTGATTCTTAAGCAGCCAATCGACGCCGTTCGATTTCCCACCCTCTTCGTCCGCCGTTAGAGCGAGAATAATGTCGCGGTCCGGTTTGTATCCCTCGCGTTTCAGTCGGATGAAAGTGGTGATAAAGATCGCGTCGGCGTCCTTCATGTCCTGCGTTCCGCGGCCGTAAAAGTAGCCGCCTTTCTCCACAAACTGGAACGGGTCGGTGGTCCAATCCTCGCGGCGCGCCTCGACCACGTCCAAATGCCCGATCAGCAGAACCGGCCGGTGCGCACCCGTGCCGTGCAGCCGCGCCACCAGATTCCCTTTGCGGTCGTTGGGGCCAAGCACCTGGACATCACTCGCCGGAAAGCCCGCGTCCAGCAGACGCTTCGCCATGGCCTGCGCGGCCACCGTGGTGCTCCCCACCGAATCAGTGGTGTTTATTTCGATCAATTGCTTGAAAATATCATGTGACAACTGCCGGGTTGAGTCGTCAATCTGGGCGCGCAACATGGGCGCAAAAAGCGCCATGCACATCGCCAGGAAAATTTTGAAGTATCGCGAGCCAGAGCTCTCCATCATAAGCACTCCCGTTTGGCGGCGGCAGTCACTGACCGCCGCCGCAGCATGATAAATTCGACTCCATACTTTACGCGAAACTTGTCCTTTTGTGTGAAGGTTTTGCGTCGGGGGCTAAGCATGCGTGGCGGACGCCGGTGATTTCAAGAGAGAGTCTTGCAAACCTGAAGTGGACGTTGTTACACAGAGCGCAGTGACCCAACTCGCGGCTTCCACCGTCAGGGTGATCTCAATAGTTTTTCATACAAAAATCAGGGCTTTCCTGATCGACAAAAAATAGCAGCCAGGGCAAAGTGGTTGTGGCGAAACTAAACCATTGATTGGGTGATTTTATTCGGAAGGTTTTTCCGGACGTAGAAGTGGGAACAAAATCACATCGCGGATGGAACGCGAATTAGTGAGCAGCATGGCGAGGCGGTCAATGCCAATGCCTTCACCACCCGTGGGCGGCATGCCATAACTCAAGGCGCGGATGTAGTCTTCATCGATGGCGTGGGCGGAGAGATCACCCTTTTCGCGCAACATTTGCTGATACTCAAAACGGTCGCGCTGTTCCGCCGGATCATTGAGTTCGCTGAAGGCGTTGGCAATTTCCATTCCTCCGACGTAGAGCTCGAAGCGCTCGACAAGATTCGGATCGTCGGGTTTCTGCTTGGAAAGAGGCGAGACTTCCAGCGGAAAATCCAAGATAAAGGTGGGTTGAATCAGGTGACGCTCGCAGGCGGCTTCAAAAAGTTCTTGAAGGGCGAGGCCCGGCGCCGCTCCCGCCTCCAGAGAAATCGCTTCATGGCCGCTGCCGGCTCGCGCCGACCACTGGTTGTACGCCTCAACCCAGCGGAAGGCGTTTTTCATCTCGGTGAAGTCTTGAACCTGCGGCGCGGGCGCTGCGTCGGCGGGCCAGTATTTCACCACCGCCTCTTTCATGGTGAGGCGTTCGAACCTGGCAAACGAAATGCGATGTTCACCGTAATCAAACTCAAGCGTCCCCAGCACCGCTTTGGCCGCATGCTGCAGCAGCCGCTCCGAAACCGTCATCAAGTCCTGGTAATCGGCGTAAGCCTGGTAAAACTCGAGCATGGTGAATTCGGGATTATGCTGGGTGGAAATCCCCTCGTTTCGAAAATTGCGGTTAATTTCATAAACACGGTCAAGGCCGCCCACTGTCAATCGCTTCAAATAAAGCTCCGGCGCGATGCGAAGGTACAAGTTGATGTCCAGCGCGTTGTGGTGGGTAACGAACGGCCGTGCCATGGCGCCACCCGCCAGGGGCTGCATCATGGGCGTCTCGACTTCAAGATAACCTTCCGATTCCAGAAACTCCCGAATGGCGCGAATCATCCGGAAGCGCTTGACGAAAACTTCGCGCACGTCGTCATTCACCATCAGATCGAGATATCGCTGCCGGTAACGAATTTCAACGTCGGCCAGGCCGTGCCATTTTTCGGGCAGCGGCAGCAGCGCCTTGGCGAGGAAATACAATCGCTCGGCGTGCACGCTGAGCTCGCCCGTCCGGGTGCGGAACAAATAGCCGTCCACGCCAATCAAGTCGCCGATGTCGAGGAGTTTGTAAAGCTCCCAGTCGCGCTCGCCCACCGCGTCCAGGCGAACGTAGATCTGAAGTTTGGCGCCGTTGCCCGCCAGGTGGGCAAAGCCGGCCTTACCATGCGGTCGCAGGCTCATCACCCGGCCGGCCACGCGCACGGATATTTTTGAGGCAGCCAACTCTTCCGTGGTGCGCGCCGTGTACTCGGTGATAATCTGCGGGAGCGTGTGGGTAAAGTCAATCTTACGCGGATAGAGCTCGAAGCCGAGCCCGGCAATCGCACGCAATTTTTTCTGACGCTGAAGAATGAGATCTTGAGGCTCGTGATTTGTATCGGACAAAAATCCAATCCCCCTCGTGCTGCCTGCAGATTTGCCGGGCAGCTAAAGTGGGCATTATAGGGGCGCGGGGAAAAGTGTGTCAAGGAATTGGATTTGCGCCACGAATACTGCCGGAGTTCAAGCCACGCGGGTAACAAATGTTTGAGGATTGAACTAATGCGCACTTGCTGTCCAGAATTTATTTAATGCCATTCATAAGGCTATACTTCGGGCTTATTCTATTTAATCGCACTTCCTACTTGTGTGCGTGGCTGCAATTCCCTATAGTGCAACCTATGGGCCTGCTGGCAGGCGGGTTGGTTCTCCTGGTCATTGGTTTTGTTCTTCGCAGCGTTTTCCGGTTGAACTCCGGAGCGCGCACCCGTCTGGCGGGATCCGAGCCTCTCACCCCCGGCCATTTCGCGATCTACACACCGATATCCTTAGAAGTTGAGACTCAGGCGGCGATTATCAGCATTTCCTTGAATGATGCCTTTGGGGAGCGCGATTCCGGCCATCACGAGATTGCCTGGCGCTTGGTGACGCTGGCGGCGAGTGAATTGGAACGTGTGGCGGAAATCAGCACTGCGTTGCTGGACGCTATGCAGAAAAATATGCCTCAAACGCGGGCGCTGGTGCCCTATCGCGGCATAGTGGCCCGACGCTTCAAGTCGCACTCCATGATTGAATACCTTCGCATGTACGAACTGCTTGATAAATTGGTCTTCCGGTCGCGGATGCGCTTTCAGCTACAAGTCCACATGTTGCGCAAAGCGGCGGCTAATCTTACGACTGAATTCAACCGAACCTATCATTACGGCGAGCGAACCGACGACCATCCTACTGAACTTTGGCAACGCCTGGATATCTACTCTCACGATTTCGACCTGGTCACCAAAGAAACACTCATGGCTTTCCGCGCCTTCCTGATCTGCCTTCCGCTGTCGGCCCTCCCGGCTATTGCCTCCGACCTCGAACCGGTTCTGCGGCGTCGTGTCCGCATGCCGGCTGTTTCCGCGCAATTGTAAATCACACAATTTCTTCACGCTCCGCGTCCCAGGTGACGCGCCGCCCCTCCCGATACGAGACGAGAGCCATCCGGCAGGCGATGGCAGACCGGAAGCCGAGCTCGAATGGGCAGTTCGGTTCCTTGCGGCTGCGCACGCAGTCGAAAAAATTCTGCATATGCCGGTCAGTCATGCCTGAGCTGCCCACGATATCCGGCGAAGCAGCGGCGGGCTCGGCAGCCACGTCCGCGGCGCCCTTGCGGCGCCTTCCCGACTCGGGAGTATATTGAATGTGCTCGCGGTCACTTCGCTGAATCGTTCCCTTGGTGCCAAGGACAGCGTCGTCACCCTCACCGTAGTGTTTATTGCCAAACATAGAGTTCCAGGTGAAGAGCAGGGTGCCCTGGTCCATTGAGACGTCGTAGGTATCCGGCACTTCCATTTCCGGATTCATATAATTTCCGCCGCCCATGGTGACGCTTTTCGGGATCTTCAAATCAAGCATTTTGTACCAGAACACCACCTGATGGACCATATTCTCAAACACGTTGCCGCCCGAGTAGTCCCAGTAGAAACGCCAATTCATGTAGCGGTTAGCATCGAAATCGTGCGGCGCAGCCTCGCCCTGAAACATTTTCCAGTCGATGTGCTGCGTGTCGCAGTCGGCGGGAATGGGGCGTTTCCAGCCGCCAAAGAGCGCGTTGCGATAGTGATGTGTGTGGACCTGGGTGATGGTTCCCATGTGCGCGTCATTCAAATATTCGCGCGCCGCCGCCACCGCCGGGCCGCTGGTGGCCTGGCTGCCAATCTGCACGATGCGATTCGAGCCTTCGAATGCCCGCCGCATTCGCCGTGCATGGTCGGGATTGAAGGCCATTGTCTTTTCCTGGTAAACGTCCTTCCCGGCCTGGATGGCGGGCACGAATTGGAGCGCGTGTTGGTGTTGGGGTGTGGCAATCAGCACGGCGTCAATCGTCTTGTCGTCAAGCAAGCGGCGAAAGTCCGCGTAAGTCTTCACCCGGGGCGCGAGCTTTTTCGCTTCGTCCAGGCGGCGCGTGTAGACGTCAGCCACGGCCACCGCCTCAGCATTGGGCGAACGCAACGCGGCCCGGAAATCGGCCAGACCCCGCCCACCGCATCCAATCAATCCGAAGCGGACGCGGTCATTCGCCCCCAGGGCGCGGCTGGATGGATAAATATTGGCAGCCGCGAGACCTGCCGTGCCTCCCAGGACTTTAGTCATAAATTCACGACGATTGGACATTGGTAGCCTCCCTCATGGAACTGGTTCCACTCTACTCCATTCTGATCCTGCTCGCAACCGAACGAAACTTTAAAACTAAACGGATGAATAATTCTTGTCCAGCGCCTTGATGTGCTGAATCAACTTGGGGATGCCGGTCATGGGGTCTTCTTTTCCTTCGTACTCCGCGGACATATATCCTTTGTATCCGGCTTTTGCAAACATCTGCCAAACCCGGTCCATGTCGATGGGTTGGTGGTCGTCAAAAACTTCACGGATGTGGGTGTGAGTGGCGTAGGGGATGCACGCTTCGATTTGCGCGTAGGCGTCCTGGCCGGGAGATGGAACAAAATGCGTGATGTCTAGATTTATGCCGGCGTAAGGAGAATCGACGCGGTGCATGATGTCCAGGCAAACGTCGGCGCTTTGCGTGATCCCGCTGTGGTCTTCAATCCCCAGCGTAATGCCTTTTTTCCCGGCGTAATCGCAGGCGGGCTTCATGGTTTCGACAATCCATTGGATGCCCTGGTCGTGTGTTGCGCCCGATGGAAGCTTGCCGCCAAAAACCCGCAAGTGAGGCGCGCCCAGCGCGTCTGTGGCGTCCACCCATTTTTTGATTTCTTCAAGCATGGCGTCGCGCTTTGTTTTATCCGCCTGCACCATGCTTGAGCCGCAACCCACGCCCGAAAATGGCATGCCATTCTTAAAAGCGAGATGGCGCAGGCTGGCGAGGTAGGCCGGGTCGGTCGACTTAAAGTAATAAGCGGTCATGTCCACGCCGTTCAGCCCCATCTCCACACCCTTGAGGATAAAATCTTCCATGGTCATGGGACCGTGCTGCAAATACTTGCGGTAAGAATAAGCGCAGCATCCCGCCAGGAGCCTGGGTGATGCCGGAGAAGAAGTTGGGGCTTGATAAGCCGCGGCGTTTTCAGTCAAGGCCAGACCCGCGCCTCCCAAGGCGGCAACTCCCGCGGTTTGAAGAAACTTTCGTCGTTGCATCGGTGATTTCATTTGATCCTCCAGAAAAAGTTTTTCCTTTATTCTTTCATCCGCCTTTGCGCGGCCTGTGGCCTGTCTTCACTGTTTGCCACGCTTGGGCCACTGCCTTCGGTCTTCCGGCCACTGATGAACGCTCAATGGCTTAATTTCTTTATGGCCACTTCTTTGAAATAAACAATGTCATTATCGCTGTGGTTTTGCAACCCGATATAGCCTTCATTGGGCCGCCGCCCCCGGTTGGGCTCATACCATTTCTTTTTAGGTGGCACGGCCTGGCCCTCGGTGTAATCGGTCACCTTCACTCCATTCAAAACAACGATGGTATGCGGGCCGTCAATAGTGATGTCCATGGTGTTCCATTCGCCCGGCGGCTTCTGGGGGCGCGCCAGCGCTTTGACCATGGAATAGAGAACCCCCGTGCAATGGTAATCGTCATCTGAGTTGTCGATTTGCACTTCAATGCCGCGATTCACCGGCATCCACGGCTCGGTGGGTTGGTCCGGAATGCGGATGAAAACTCCGGAGTTCGATGAATCCTTTTCAGTTTTAAAAACCACGCGCACAACCGTATTGCCAATTTTTTCCGGCGTGTACCACAGAAGGCCCATCCCACCGTGGGGCGTCAGCAGGCCGTCTTTCACCTCAAACCCGCCCGGCCCAACGTGTTTCCATCCCGTCAGGTCCTTGCCATTGAAAATTTGTTTCCACTCTTCCGCATGAACGTTGGCCGCCAGCCCGCTTGCGGCGACGAGAATGAAAATAAAAAAAGCGCGCTTCAATATTTCACCCCCCAAGGTCATTTATGGTGGTGTCTCGGTTTGCCTGCATGTAGAGCCGGTCTTTAGATCGGCATCTTAATTTATTATAACTTGCCGACCTGAAGGTTGGCGCTACGACAGACTGTGACACCACCTCATTTTCGATTGACTTGCATCAGGCGATCATTGTACACGAACTACGGGCGCAATTGAGAAAGTATGTAAACGGCAACGTTAAGGCGGAGCCCGGTTGCTGCCTCCATTAAAGTCGAGGCGCCGCAACGGCACGGGGCTCAAGAATACTCAAGAGTCCTGAATCGACTTGAGTATTAACCCTCGGTGTGCGATTGGCCCCGTTCTTAATCTGCGGATTGTAGTCGGCTTTATTGAAAACGTGCTAAGCTTGGCTTGCTAGAGAGTGGGTGACAGTCGACGCGCCTGACTTTGATTTTGTTTTTGAGGAGAATGAAATATGAAAATATCGACCATTGCCTGTTGCATTTTAATGGTGCTGGGAACGGTTGTCGCAGGGCCGAAGAAGGCAAACGCCCAGGGATCGTTCCAAACCGTAACGGGAAAGGCATTTGACTCAGCAATACCCAAGGACTTTTATCTGGAGGGCAACGCCATTCCTACGGAGAAGCGCAACGCGGCGCTCGTCAAAACCTCAAAGGGCGCGCGGATACTTTTCGCTCTCATCGATACCGCCGGGTACAGCTCGCAAATCAAGCAGAAATACATCGGCATGTTGATCACCGAGGGCCGAATTTCAGTTTGCGGCAAGACTGTGGATGTGGGGAGCTACGGCTTCGGTCTCGACCGGCCAGCCGCGACTAGTAAAGATGACGCAAAATTTCACCTCTACAATCAGGCGGGAGGGGAAGTGGGTGGATGCGCCGCACCTTACGATGCGAACATTAAGATTCCGAGACCGCTCGCGATAACCACGGAAAAAACAGGATCTGCATGGCTTTTAATTGGCCGCTACAAACTGGAAATAAAACCCTAAGTTGAAATAAGAGTAAAGGCTAACGGGATTGCGATCACCAAAGGTCGCAGATCCCGGGTCGATTCAACCTTTACCCTTTAACTTAATCCCCGCCCTTCCTCTTTAACCTTTCCGCCATTTTTCCGTCCAAACAATTGCGGAACATATTCCCATCGCTTCACGTAATCAGATACAGGACCCGAGATACGGGACCGGGAGCGGAGCAATCTGATGGCGGAAAATCACAAAAACAATCGCAAGCGTCGGCGCTGGATCATTCTGGTTTCCGCAGTGGTTTTGCTTGGCGGTGGAATTATCGGCATTGGCGCCGCTCTGCGGCCCAACAATCAAATTGATCCCTCCAAGATAGCCGTCGTTGAAAAAGGGGATCTTGCGAAGTCAGTGGTGGCCACAGGAAAGATCGAGCCTCTGGCAAAAGTTGAAGTGAAATCCAAAGCCAGCGGTATCGTGAAAAAAATCTACGTTGATTATGGCGAGACAGTAAAAGAAGGCCAGGTGCTGGCGGAACTCGACAAAGAGCAATTGCAATCGGCCGTGGAGGGCGCGCGCGCCAACCTTCTGGCCGCGCAAGCCGGGCTCGAATCCGCTGAGGCTACATACCAGCGCAACGTGGTGGACGCCATGGGTCCGGACCTGCCCTTTTTGAAATCCACGGTGGAACGCAATCGCAAGGCCGCGGCAGAGGGGTTAATCGCCGCCTCGGTGGTCGATGACGGTGAGAAAGCTTACCAACTCGCGCTGAACAAGCAACTCTCCGCGCAACGCAACGTCGCCGTGAGTAAAGCGGAAGTAGCGAAGGCCAGGGCGCAGGTGGCGCAATTCCAAGCGGCCCTCGCCAGCGCTGATCAGGATTTGCGTAATTCGACCATCGTCAGCCCTATGGACGGCCTGGTGCTCTCCCGTGATGTTGAAGTGGGTGACGCCGTCAGCTCGATTCTGGTGCTGGGCTCTCAGGCCACTCTGATCATGACGCTGGGTGATGTTTCAAGTGTCTATGTCCTCGGTAAAGTCGATCAGGCGGATATTGGAAAAGTATACCTGGGCCAGCCCGCGCGTATCGTGGTGGAGTCCTTTAAGGATAAAAAGTTCAAAGGAAAAGTCACCAAGATTTCCCCCATGGGCGTTGAGAAAGATAACGTGACCACTTTTGAGGTGCGTGTTTCCATCCAGAATCCCGGTGGCGAGCTGAAGGCCAATATGAGCGCCAACGCGGAAATCATTTTAGAGGAAAAGCACAATGTACTCCTGGTCCCTGAAGCCGCGGTGGTTTATGACAAAGACCGCAACACTTTCCTGGAGGTCCCCGATTCCAGGGAAAAAACCGGGCGGCGAAAGCTCTCCGTCAAACTGGGAATTTCAAACGGCGTCAAAACAGAATTGCTGGGCGGCCTGAAGGAAGGGGACAAAATTATTCTCCAATGACTTTTGACCCTTGGGCTCTTCCATGACTTTGAAAGATCTCATTCTCGATACGATTCGCACACTATGGACCAACAAGCTGCGCACATTTCTCACCATGTTTGGAATTGCCTGGGGAATTATTTCCATCACGCTGATGGTGGCGGCGGGAGAAGGTTTGCGGGTGGGACAGCAGCGCGTGTCGATGAATTTCGGCAAAGATATCATGATTATTAATGCCGGCACCACCAGCCTGCAGGCGGGCGGAGTGCGCGCCGGCCGCGCCTTGCGCTGGACAGACACCGATTATCAATTTGTAGGCGATCAGTCGCCTTCCTGCCGTTACGTCATTCCCGAACTTGGCAGCACGCTTCCTGTGAACAGCTCTTACAATAGCGGCACGCTGACGGTTGTCGGGTCCTTGCCACCCTTTGCCAACATTCGCACCATCCCGGTTGAAATGGGCCGGTTTTATGATTGGCGCGACAGCTCGGAAGGGCGGCGCGTGGCCGTGCTCGGCACGGACGCCAAGCAGCAGCTTTTTGCCACTCGTCCTGCCGTGGGTGAAACAATCACCATCAATTCATTCCCATACACCGTGATCGGGGTGATGAAGCACAAGGACCAGGACTCAAGTTACGACGGATTTGACGTGCAGAAAGTATTCATTCCATTCGGCGCCATGATCCGCGACTTTCCCAACAAACCTCCGGCGCCCCCGCACAGCGTGGACCGGCTGCTCGTCTCTGCGAGGTCTGACGGAAGCCACGACGACTGCAAATGGCAAGTGCGCCGCGCGCTCGCTCACCTGCACGATTTCGATCCGCATGACAAGGAAGCAGCGAGCATTTGGGATACTTATGAGGAAACCCAGGCCTTCCGCGCCATGGCTGACGGCATGAAATATTTTCTCGGCGCCGTCGGCCTGGTGAGCCTTTTTCTCGGCGGCATTGGAGTGATGAACGTAATGCTCGTTGCAGTGAAGGAACGCACCAAAGAAATCGGAGTGCGCAAGGCGGTGGGCGCCTCAACCCGCGTGGTCTTGCGGCAGTTTTTTATTGAAACGCTGATTGTAGTTTTCTTGAGCGGAGGCATTGGCCTGGGCGTTGCCTATGGTCTCTGCGCGCTGGTGAACTCACTGCCCATGCCCATGTATTTCGCCGGCTTGCTGCCCACCTGGCAAATCGCCGCTTTGTCATTCGCTCTATTGGGAACGATCGCACTGCTCTCCGCTCTGTATCCGGCCAGCCGTGCTGCCTCGGTCGATCCCATAGAGGCGCTGAGATACGAACCTGGAGGGTAAGAGAAGTTATCAGTTTTCAGTTATCCGTCGTCAGTTTAAGAATCGTTGGCAGGGAGGATGCATTGCAGGATTTTAGAAAACTCAAGGTCCGGGAAAAGAGCCATCAGTTGACGCTGGCCGGGTATCGAATGACGGCAAGATTTCCGCGAAAAGAATTGTATGGGTTGACCAGCCAAATTCGGCGCGCCGCAGCTTTAATTCCAGCAAATCTTTCCGAAGCATGTGGCAGGGGCGGAAAAGCCAAGTTCGTACAGTAACCTTCGTGTCGCGATGGGATCGGCTAGTGAGCTTGAGTACCATTTGATTCTGGCCCACGATTTGAAATTACTTGAGGATGCGGAATATCGGAAGCTTGAGGCCGAAATAGTTGAAGTAAAGCGCATGCTTGCTGCGTTTATCGCCAAGTTGAAGGCTTGAGCGGTTTTACGGACAACTGAGAACTGTTAACTTTTTATGTTCCACGAAATAATTCTCCAATCCTTGACCTCCCTCCGCCGCCAACCGCTGCGCAGTTTCCTCACTATGCTGGGCATTGTGTGGGGCATTGTGGCGGTAACGCTTTTAATTGCCTATGGCGCGAGTTTCCGCTTCGTGATGGTGGATGCCTTTGAAGCCTTTGGACGCGACGCGGTGATTTGCTGGCCCGGCTCGACCAGCGAACAGGCGGGGGGCGAGCGCGCCGGCAAGCACGTGGTCTTCGAGCAGGCGGATGTGGACCTGATCCGCTCCGAGTGTTCCCTGGTCAAGCAGTTGAGCCCCGAGACGGTGCGCTGGCTGCCCATCGTTTATGGTGACACACTGGTCTCCGCACCCATTCGCGGCGTCTTTCCGGAATATGGCGAGATGCGCGATGAAGTGGCGCTCCAGGGCCGGTGGTTCACGCCTGAGGATATGCTCGAGCGCCGCCGGCTCATTTTCCTGGGCGGACACTTGCGCGAAAAACTTTTTGGCGGGCGGCCCGCTGCCGGTGAAACCGTCACCGTCGGAGGCGTTCGATTTACGGTGGTCGGGGTGATGGACCGCAAACTGAATTTTAGCGGCTATTTCAACGATGATGATGACTCCTCCTGGATTCCTTACTCCACCGCCGGCGATCTGTGGAACAATCGCTACGCCAGCGTGCTGGTGTTCACTCCCATTTCGCCGCGTTTCGAGAAGCAGGCCATGGCGCAGGTGCGCGCCACGGTTGCCAAGCGCCAGCGTTTTTCGCCCACCGATAAGCGTTCCATTCAGATGTTTGGCCGGCAGGAGTTTCGACCTGTGATTGACGCCCTCTCCATCGGCCTCGAGGTATTGCTGACTTTCATTGGCGCACTCACTCTGGGCATTGGCGGCGTGGGCGTGATGAACATCATGCTGGTGAGCGTGGACGAACGCATTCGGGAAATCGGTTTGCGGCGGGCGTTGGGCGCGCGGCGCCGGCATATCAAAGCGCAATTTCTCTGCGAGACTCTTGTCCTCACCTTGATCGGCGGAATCATCGGCATTGGACTCTCTTATCTCCTCAGCCATCTCATCGGAACTTTGCCCTTGCTGGGCGAAGGGTTTAAAGATACCTCCGGCCGGCGGGACATTCACCTTAATATATCTTTTGCCACCGTCATGCTTTCCACCGGCATTCTCCTGCTGGTCGGAGTTCTCAGCGGGTTGGTGCCGGCGCTGCGCGCTTCTAGTTTGAATCCGGTGGAGGCGTTGCGCTATGAATAACGCTTTTACGCAGATATCATAGAATCCGCGCCAACGAAAGGAATATTCGAGCCGTTACATCAACCTATTCCCCTAAATTATGATGCCATTGATTTGCGCTTGAACTTGAAGCTCTGTTCCAGCTAGAATAGTCATCGCGGGGTCGCTCATCCTGAGATAAACTCGCGAGCGCTTGGCACTAAAGCGTACGTGCCTCTCGTCGGGTCGATGCCCAAGGTGGCGGCAGACTGGATCGGTTGAATGGGGCTCGGGGGGTTGCCTCTTTGCGAAACCCATAAAAACTCACACTGAAGAAAAATCAAAGGAGAATATTCAATGATTAAGAAAAGCATGATGCTCTGTCTTACTGTAATTGCCATGTGTACCTTCGCACTGGCAGCCAGCAAAACGTATGTGGGGACCGTCAGCGACGAACATTGCGGCGCCAAGCACGCAATGGCCGGAGACGCTGCGACCGCGTGCGTGAAAAAGTGCGCCGCCGGCGGCGCCAAGTACACCTTGGTTTACAGGGGCAAGGCTTACCCGGTCGAGCCCCAGGACATGTTCGCGGAACACGCCGGCCACAAAGTGAAAGTAACCGGCGAATTGAAGGCCGGAACAATTACGGCTACCAATGTTGAGATGGTGACAGCGAAAGCCAAGAAGTCGAAGAAATCGAAAATGAAGATGTAATTGCTGGATTCTGTGAATTGCTTGATCTGTTTTGCAAAGTTTAAGGGGCCGCGCCACTAACTTTGGGCGGCCCTTCTTTTTTTAGGGCACGAGAGGGTCTCCATCTTGACTTAACGGGGCTTGATTGGCATTTTCCCGTCTTTAAAATGTATCAGCACACAAGGCCACTTCTATTTACCAGTTCCCATAATCGGACCCTTTTTCGACAAGCGACCGTGTAACGTGTGTCTTTATATTGCATCTAACATAATGCAGTCGATCCAAAGAGTCGGGGTTTGATCTGGCTCTCGGACAAAAGGTGCAAAAGATTCAAAAACTGTTCTTCATCCAAATCCATGGGGGTATCGAATGAAAAAGCTTTTGATGATTTGTTTCACATTCTTGCTGGCCGCCGGAATTGCCCTGGCTTCGCCCAAGGTTGCTCCGAAGACTTTTGTGGGAAACATCAGTGACAGCATGTGTGGTGTGAAACACATGATGCCGGGTGGTGACAAGGCGTGTACTGTGGAGTGTGTGAAGGGCGGCAGCAAGTATGTGCTGGCGGACCCGGCCACCGGGAATGTCTATGAACTGACCGATCAAAAGAAACCGGCGGCATTTGCCGGGCAGAAGGTGAAAGTAACCGGGACGCTGAAAGGCAAAGTGATTACCGAGACCTCGATTGAAGCGGCCAAGTAAAAGCGCTTTTGGCACGGCGAAAGCAAAGCCTCGTGCTTATCCTGAACTCCATGTGTAGCCAGGGAACGCACGCGGGCCCAATTTCCTGTATAATTTCTCACGTCCCAGTGAGCCAGGAGATGATCGAGGAGGATGGATGGAGACCGTAACCACACCGCCCGCGGCGAAAGAATGGAAAGTGCGCCGAGTGGGCAGCACCACTTTTGCAATATCCAAACCCAAGCGAAGCCCGCGCAAGCTCCGGCAATCGCGCATAAGGAATCGCCGCCGGTCCCGCTGATCGGGGGTTGCACGCGGCGGATTTATTTTTCGGGTTATGATCTCGCACCATTTTTCATAAGGTCACCCGCGGGGTCCTGGTGTATTTTGAACATGTGAAAATGCGGGGAGAGTGCTGCGAAGCGGCCGCGGCTGAATCGGTTGTATTTTGGTATTACGTTTACTTCCTTGTTATAAAACAGCGCAGGCGGGTTGATGGTTCATATTCTTGAAGTTTATGGATACTGGCTGGTATTTGGCGCGGTTCTCGCCGAAAACCTGGGAGTACCGCTGCCCAGTTTTCCCGTGGTCCTGTTGGCCGCATCCATGGTTCGGAGCATGCCCTTTTCCATCACCGGGCTTTTGCTGGTGAGCATAACAGGCGCGATGGCCGGAGACATGTTCTGGTATATTTTGGGACGATTCCGTGGCCGACCCATTTTACGAACGCTGTGCTCCCTGACCTTGAACCCGGACTCTTGTGTTAGCCGCACCGAAAACATTTTTGTTCGCCACGGGCTGAAGTCTCTTTTGGTTGCGAAATTTGTTCCCGGCCTTAACACCGTGGCGCCCCCCTTGGCCGGAATGCTCAAAATCCGCGCATTACGATTTGCGCTATTCGATCTGGCCGGAATTACGATCTGGGCAGGCTCGGCGCTTGCCCTGGGAATTCTATTTCGGACTCAAGTGGAGTGGCTGCTGGAATGGCTCCGGGCTTTCGGAAAACTCAGCGTGATCATCGTCGCCATTCTCATGGCGGGCTGGCTGCTACTCAAATGGATCGAGCGGCGGCGATTTTATCAACTCCTGGAGAAGTCACGCATAGCCCCTCCGGAATTAAAAGAATTGCTCGACCGGGGCGATGAGATCGTCATCGTTGATTTGCGATCTGACCTCAGCTATCGGGAGGAAGGGGCTAAGATTCCCGGCGCCATTCACATCCCTCCCAATCAATTCGAGGCACGGTATAATGAGATTCCCCCCGGCCGGCCTGTAGTGATGTATTGCACTTGACCCAATGAAGCCACCAGCGCCAGGATGGCGCGGCTCCTCCATAGCAAGGGATACAAGGAAGTTCGGCCACTGCTCGGCGGATTGGATGGCTGGCTGGAACTCGGCTACCCCGCAGAACCTCTCGCCTCGAATGTGCCTCTGGTCGTGCTGACTACGCCCGGCCCGGTGAATTGAGTTTGGAAGGATGCAACACTAACGCCCATTTTCGAGTCTTATATCATGAGGGCGAAATCAGATTGAAACTCCGGACGGCTGCTCCGAGAAACGGTTAAGGGTGATCTGCTAGTGGTAAAAAAAACTGGAACACAATTCCTACTCCTTTTTTTTGTTTGCCTGGTAGAGATCCTGGCGCGCGGCGCCGAGCAACCCCTGAGCGCGGACGATATCCGGCTCCTCCTGATTGGCGGCGGAGCACCGGCAAAAATTGTGTCACTCATCGAACAGCGCGGCATCAGTTTTCATTTGACGCCTGAGCTGGAAAAGAAGCTTAAGGATGATGGCGCGGACAACTCCGTGATCGTGGCGTTGCATAAGGCGGAAAATAAGCCCGTGCAAAAGACGGTCAACCCGCGGCCCGTTGCGACGCCAAAGAAGCTGCCTTCCACATCAGCTTCTTCTTCATCGGCGGACCGCCAGGTTGCCGAGACCCTTGCCAGCCTCAATGACCGCCCGGCCCCGGACGACCATCCGGCGCAATCTTCCCCGGAATTGAAGCGCCCGAATAGCTCTCAGAATACTTCGGGGGCGCCCCCTCCCGCTGCTTCGCCTCTAAACACGGAAGTTGCCCGAGGCAGGGCCGCGAGTCCGGAAGCCAATCCAGCGAAGCCGGACCTGAGCGATCCGTCGCCGGACCAGATCCAGAAAATCATCCAGGAATTTGCCACTAAAGAAAAGCTGTTTCAAGAAGCCAGGAACAACTATACCTACCACCAGAGCAATAAAGTTGAAGAGTTCGACGCGAATGGCGATATCGACGGCGTCTACGAGCAGGAGTGGGACATTCTTTATGACGACAATGGCAAGCGAATTGAGCGCGTCACCTATGCGCCAGCGGATACGCTAAAGCGCCT
>DASYXZ010000155.1:0-5116 GCA_035934315.1 Terriglobia bacterium
TCACCGCTCATATAAATACGTTTCACAATGTCCTCGATGGGTTCTTCCTCCACCAGGATATCGCGGACCTCGATTTTGTTCACGAGGTTGCGAATTACCTCCGCGCTCGAATGCGCATCGCGGTTGAAACGCAGAACGTAGGTCAGCTCATCCTTCCGCACGCAGGAGATGCCATTGGCGCTGATCTCGGCCAGGCGCGCCACCTGGGCCCGGTCCTTGAGGAAGAAGATAATCTGGTTGTATTTGCCCAGACGGCTTTTCATTTCCGCAAGCTGGCCGTCAAAAAGAATTTTGCCTTTGTCGATAATCAGAATGCGTTTGCACAGCTCTTCAATGTCAGAGAGGTCGTGCGTGGTGAGGAGCACGGTGGTCCGCTCGGTCCGGTTAATTTCCTTCAGAAATTCTCGAATATGATCCTTGGCCACGACGTCGAGTCCAATGGTGGGCTCATCCAGAAATAGCAGCGGAGGATTGTGCAACAACGATGCCGCCAGATCGCAGCGCATCCGTTCGCCCAGGCTCAGCTTGCGCACTGGCGTTGCCAGATAATCCTTTAAAGCCAGAATGTCGCAGAAAACATCGAGGCGGCGGCGATAGTCCGCATCCGGAATCTGGTAAATTTCCTTTAGAAGTTTAAACGATTCGATCACGGCTATATCCCACCAGAGCTGCGTGCGCTGGCCGAAAACGACTCCCAGACGCTTGGTGTAGCGCCGCCGGTCGCGATAAGGGACGAAGCCATTGGCAACCACGTGGCCGCTGGTTGGCACCAGGATTCCCGTGAGGACTTTGATGGTGGTGGATTTTCCCGCGCCATTGGCTCCGATGTAGCCCACCATTTCGCCCGGCTCAATTGAAAAACTTACCCCGTCCACGGCCCGCACCGTCGTGTATTCACGGACGAACAGGTTTTGGATTGCGCCCAGCACACCCTCGCGCCGGCGAAAAGAGCGGAACTCTTTGGTCAGATCTTTCATTTCAATCATGGGGGCCATGTGAAAAGATTTTAACAGGTCGTCTTAAAGCTGGCCAGAGGAGACAAGGCAGAAAGCAGAAAGCAGAAAATAACCTTCGCAGATGTCTTCAAGCCAGCGCATTACGAATACAGTTTGTCCACCGATTATTATCTCCACCGCCGAATTTCCAGTTTCCTTTTTTCCCTTACCATCTTTTTCAGTTGAGTTTGCGTCTAAAGTAGTTCAGTCTATCGATATCTCACTTAACTCGGATACAAACCGATCAGGGGGCAAATCTCCAATGAGAAAGTATGGGACGACATGTGCGTTGGTGTGTGCGGTCTGGGCTGCGATGGCCATGCCGGTGCGGGCGCAAGACATCGCTTCTTTTGAAAAGCGGATCACGGTGAAGGTCCTTGATAACGGGCTTACCATCCTGGTTTGCGAGCGTCATGAAGCTCCGGTCTTTTCGTTTTTCACTTATGTGGACGTGGGTGCAGACCGCGAGGTTCCCGGCATTACGGGCCTGGCGCACATGTTCGAGCACATGGCGTTCAAAGGGACGGACAAAATTGGGACAACCAATTACCCCGCGGAAAAGATAGCCCTCGCTAAGGTTGAGGTGGCGTATCGGGCTTACGATCGCGAGCGTCTGCGCCGGGTGGGCCACGATAATAAAAAGGTGGCCCAACTCGAAAAAGCGTGGAAAGACGCCATGGATGCGGCCAACAAGTATGTGGTGCCGCACGCTTTTGACACCATCGTGGAACAGAACGGCGGAGTGGGACTGAACGCCTTCACCACCAATGAGGAGACCGGCTACTTTTATTCGTTTCCATCCAACCGGGTTGAGTTATGGGCCTATCTCGAATCGGAAAGGTTCTTACATCCTGTTTTGCGTGAGTTTTACAAAGAGCGCGACGTGGTTTATGAGGAACGTCGAATGCGCACGGATAGTAATCCGAACGGAAGGCTCTTTGAGCAATTTCTTGGCACGTCGTTTATCGCTCACCCGTACGGGCGCCCCGTGGTGGGTTGGCCTTCCGACCTGCGGCACTTTTCCGCGACGGACGCCCAGAAATTCTTTGACAAGTATTATGTGGCGCCAGACCTGACAGTGGCGGTTGTAGGCGACGTCAAAGCCAGTGAAGTGATTCCGATTTGCGAGAAGTATTTTGGCCGTCTTCCCAAGCGGCCCAAGCCCGAGGCGCTGGTAACGGTTGAACCCCCGCAAAACTCCGAGCGGGAAGTGATCCTGCACGAGGCCGCGCAGCCTTTGTACATTGAGGGCTATCATAAGCCGGGCGCCAGCGACCTTAAGACAGAGCCGATTTTTGACGCGCTGCAGGATTTGATGTCCAACGGCCGCACCTCGCGGCTTTACCGGTCGCTGGTGCGCGACAAAAAGATTGCGGCATTTGCCGGCGGCTTTAACGATTTTCCCGGCGCCAAATATCCCGACCTTTTTGTTTTTTTTGCCGTTCCCACGCCGGGCCACACGCCGCAAGAGCTGCGCGACGCCATCCGAACTGAAATCACGCGATTGCAAAAAGAGGATATTACTGACGATGAGTTGAACATGGTGAAAACCCGGGTGAAGGCGGATCTCATTCGCCAACTCGGCGATAACGAAGGGCTGGCGAGCAATCTGGCCACCAATCAAGCCCTCCTGGGCGATTGGCGTGAGCTCTTTCGTGAGGTTGACCGGATTAACAAAGTAACCAAGGCGGACATCCGCCGCGTCGCCAACCAGTATTTTGTGGCTTCCAATCGTGACGTGGGAATGATTGAGACCGCGCCGGCCGCCAGCGCCAAGGAGGGAAAGTAATGAAGACTCGACGGAATTTTATTCTCGCGTCGGCACTTGTTCTGGCGGTCATTAGCTCCGGGTCTCGATTGAACGGACAGGTTACCAACTGGAAACAAATTCAAATCCATCCACTGCCTGCTTTTCACCCGCAAGAGCCGAAGCGCATTGAACTTCCCAACGGCATGGTGATTTTCTTGCAGGAAGATCATGAATTGCCCTTGATTCGAGGAACGGCTCGCATTCGCGGAGGCTCGCGCGAAGAACCAGCCGACAAAGTCGGTTTGGTTGAAATTTATGGCAGCGCCTGGCGAACGGGCGGGACCAAATCCAAAACCGGGGATCAGCTTGACGACTTTTTGGAGGCGCGCGCCGCCCGGGTGGAGACCGGCGGGGGCCTCGATTCCACCAGCATCTCCTGGGACTGCCTTACGGAAAGGTTGGACGAAGTTTTCCCGGTGTTTGTGGATCTCCTGCGCGACCCGGAATTTCGTGAGGCTTCAATTCCTGTCGCCAAAAACCAGGTCACCACGGGTATTTCGCGCCGCAATGACGATCCGGGCGGCATCGCAGCCCGCGAGGCCGCGAAACTTGGCTACGGCGCCCAATCGCCTTACGCGCGCGAGCCGGAGTATGCCACGGTGGCCGCGGTCACGCGCCTGGACTTGGTGAACTGGCATCACACTTATGTTCATCCCAACAATATTATTCTCGGTGTGGTGGGAGATTTTGATTCGAAGGCCATGGAAGCGAGGTTGCGCTCGGCATTTGAATCGTGGCCCAAGGGTCCGGCAGCCGTGCCCGTCGCCGTGCCCGTTCCGGGACCCAAGCCTGGCATATATTTTGTGGAGAAGGACGATGTGAACCAGAGCAATATTCGAATGGTGGAGCTGGGAACGCGCCGGGACAATCCCGACTATTATGCGATCAGCGTGCTGAATGAAATCTTTGGGGGCAGTTTCTCCTCCCGCCTCACTGAAAACATCCGCAGTAAAAAAGGTTTGGCCTACAGCGTGGGCGGAGGAATTGGCACCGGGTATGACCATCCGGGCCTTTTCCAGGTGAGCATGGGCACCAAGAGCGGCACGACGGCCGCGGCGATTGACGCTCTTGATGAGGAAATCGACGGCCTGAAGACCAGACCTCCCACTGCCGTAGAGCTGAAGAAAGCGAAGGACTCCATCCTGAATTCTTTCGTGTTCCAGTTCGATTCGAAGGATAAAGTTCTTGCGGAGCGAATGGGCTACGAGTTCTACGGCTATCCCGCCGATTTCCTGGAGCGATATCAAGCCGGCATCGAACACGTGACGCTGCAGGACGTTGACCGCGTGGCCGCCCAATATATCCACAAGAATCAATTGGCTGTGCTGGTGGTGGGCAAGGCTTCGGACTTTGACCGTCCGCTTTCGTCGTTCGGGCCGGTGACCACGCTCGACATCACCATTCCGCAGCCGGGCGCGGAAAAATCCAATGCAGCGGTGAACTCTTCCAACCCCGAGGGCAAAGCTCTGCTCGCCAAAATTATTGATGGCATGGGCGGGGCAGCGAAGATCAATTCGATTAAATCGGTTCGCATCAAAGCAAGCCTGAAGGTGAAAACTCCCCAGGGTGAGATTCCCATTGATGCCGAATCGATTGACGTCTTCCCTGACCAGTCGTGGGAAAAAATGGGCACTCCCATGGGCGAGATGGTGATGGTGGTGTCTCCCCAAGCGGCCTTCATGGCGGCGCCAATGGGTTCACAAGATATGCCTTCATCAAGAAAGGAAGATGCATTGAAAGAGATCCGGCGGGAGCCGCTGATGATTGCCCAGCATTCCAACGATCCCCAATATACTTTTTCCGCCGGTGGAACCCAAAAGGTCGGTGATATTGAAACAAAAATTCTGGACGTGAATGCCGCCGGGGACGCGGTGCGCTGGTTCGTTGACCCGCAAACCGGGCGAATCCTTCGCGCCTCGTGGCAAGGGGCGGGCATGGGCGGGCCCCCGGGAGAGACCGTGGCCGATTACGCCGACTGGAAAACGGTGGATGGAGTTACCCTGCCGTCCAAAGAAACCAGAACTCATAACGGCGAAGAGGCGGCGTCCATCGATGTCAAGGAGATGGAATTTAATCCCACTATCGACCCGAAGATTTTTGAAAAGCCGGCCGCGCCGCCGGCAGCGAAACCCAACCCATGATTGTGGAGCACGCGAGACTCGCGACCCTTCCATTGAAAACTGAAGCCGCCCATGCTCGCTAGGGCGTTGCTTGGTGCCGGACGCGGTGTTAGACTTTGTTCAACATCGGGCTGGCTTTCATGGACATCCAAAAAAAGATGGCGGGCACCATTCGCTTTGGCGCGTTTGAG
>DASYXZ010000160.1:0-5233 GCA_035934315.1 Terriglobia bacterium
CATTCATGATGGCTGCCGGTTCGATTAAGCCGGCCAACTCATCGCCCAAATCTTCGATTTCGCGAATGACGTCGAGGGCCGACGATTCCATTTTTGCGTCTTTCGATGCTTTGCCAGCCGGGGTGCTCTTCATCGCCTTCCAGTCCTCGGAATTTTCATGGTCAAGTTCCGTGCTGAGGGGAGTATATATGCGGGGAAGGCAAGGTGCAAATATTTTAGTGGTGACAGAGCAGACCAAGATTCCGGGGTTTAGATGGGGAATTCTTGTGTCTCATCCATTTCACAAACAACTCTCAAATTGTTTTCAGGGAGGGAAGGAGGAAGTGAATAACTCGGTTGCCCTAAACGCCACCCACTTCCTCGTGGTAGTCATTCGTACTCGTTAATTATATCGATGCGATATCTTAAAAAAAGGTTGCAGATGGAGCGTAAAATGAATCCCGGCAGAGTTGACAGTTCAGAGTTCATAGTTCATAGTTGCCGTCTCCGGGCGGTCGGCCGTGACTATGAACTGTGAACTGTCAACTATGGACTGTCTTTCATGAGCTACATCGTCACACCATTTGAAGTTAGCTCCAAAACGCTTGGCGAGCCGGTGAAAATCAGATTCGTCCATCTTTTCTCCGGCATCGCCACACGCCATCGCGATTCTATTGATTGCCTGTTTCTCGTGAACGGAAGGAAAGTATTGGTGGCGATTTCCTGTGCCGCTCTGACGGAGCTGCGCGAGCGCGGGCATAAGTTCCTTACCGACCAGCAATTGGCTGAAGTCGCCGCCCGCGCCTTGCGCCGCACCCTGGAAGAAGGCTATGACGCCTCGCTGACGGAACTTTTCCTGGATAAAAAGGAATTCCTTAAAGTGGCCCGCGAATTGGGAATGCTGTGAAAAATGAATCCACCTCCACTATCGGTGGCCGCGAACCGATCATGCGGAACGCGCAATGCCTGCTTCATTAGGATTCACTCTTTCTTGGCCCCCAAGGTTCCCCGCCGCAGTTCCCGCTCTTTCAACAGGGCAAAAAATACCGGCACGAGGATCAGGACGTGAATGGTGGAAGTGATCATGCCCCCGACGATGGGGGCGGCAATGGGCTTCATCACGTCTGACCCTATGCCCGACTCCCACAAAATGGGAATCAGGCTTGCCAGCACCGCGCAAACCGTCATCAGCTTGGGGCGCAGGCGCTGAACGGCGCCTTCAATCACCGCCGCCTCAATTTCTTCATGCTTCAACGGAATACCGCGCGCCAACCGATGGTCAAGAGCTTCATGCAAATAAACCACCATCACCACTCCGGTCTCAACGGCAATGCCGAACAAGGCGATGTAACCCACCCAGACGGCGACGCTGAAGTTGTAACCCAGCAGCCACTGCAGGATCAAGCCGCCTGTCATGGCATAAAAGGTGGGGATTATCAGGACGACGGCCTCTACTACGGAATGAAATACCATATAAAGTAATAGGAAGATAATGAAAAACACCACGGGCAGGATAATCTTCAGCCGCTCCTTGGCGCGGACTTCAAATTCATATTCACCTGACCACTTATAAGTATAACCGGGTGGCAGTTTCAGTTTCTCGCGCAACAAGCGGTTGGCGCTGTTGACAAAGCTGCCATAATCTTTCGTGTTTAAATCAATATAGACATACCCGGTGAGCAACGCGTCTTCATCGCGAATCATGGCCGGCCCGTGCGAAAAAGAAATCCTGGCCACTTCGCCCAGCGGAATCTGCGCCCCGCTGGGTGTGGCAATCAAGACCTGGCGAAGTTGGTCGAGGTTGTCGCGAAAATCACGATCATACCGGACGTTAATGGGATAGCGCTCGCGCCCCTCCACGTTCTGCGCGATGTTGGCCCCGCCAATTCCGCTGGTGACGGCCAGTTGCACGTCCGCGACCGTCAAACCATAGCGCGCGGCCTGCAAACGGTTGGTTTCAATGTTGACGTAAAAACCCTCGGCAACCCGCTCAGCAAATATCGATCGCATCTGGGGTAGGGAAGAAAGAATCTGCTGCACTTGCGCTCCGACCTGCTGAATGCCTTCCACATTCGGCCCTTGAATCTTCAGCCCGACCGGCGTTTTAATTCCCGTCAGCTCCATGTCCAACCGGTTCTCCACCGGCATGGTCCATGTATTGGTAAGCCCGGGGAATTGCAGTTTCTCATCCATTTCGTGGATCAGCTTGTCGTAGGTCATCCCGGCGCGCCAATGTCGACGCGGCTTGAGCATTATCGTGGTGTCATACATGTCGAGTGGCGCGTTGTCCGTGGCGCTGTCGGAACGGCCGACGGAACCGAAAACGCTTTCCACCTCAGGGAATTTGCGAATGATTCTATCCTGCTCCTGCAAAAGTTGCGCGGCCTGGGTGATGGAAACTCCGGGGAGTGCTGTGGGCATAAACAGCGATGAGCCCTCGTACAACGGGGGCATGAATTGACTCCCGATTCGTAGAACCAGGGGAAAAGTAACCGCCAGAAAAACCAGGTTGATCAACAAAGTTATTTTTCGGTAGCGCAGGCAGAGACGTAAGATCGGCAGATACAAGGCCTGGGTGAAACGCGAAATTGGATTTTCCGATTCAGGCCGCAACCGTCCACGAATAAACATCACCATCAGGACGGGCACCAGCGTGATGGCCAGTATGGAGGAAAATCCCACGGCCAGAGTCTTGGTCCACGCCAAGGGTCGAAACATGCGCCCTTCCTGAGCTTCCAAGAGAAACACCGGCATGAACGAAACGACGATGATGACCAGGGAGAAGAAAATTGCCGGCCCGACTTGCTTGGCCGATTCAAGGAGGATCCGCCGGCGATCCGGCTCCGAGATCCGGGAGTCCGCTGCTCCGGATTCAGGATTGGCGAAGGATGGATCCTCAGGCTCTGACCTCCATAATCTCGCCGACTGCCGGTCCGATAAATGCCGGTAGCCATTTTCCACCATCACGATGGCAGCATCCACCAGGACTCCGATGGCCAGCGCCAGTCCACCCAGCGACATGATGTTGGAACTGACTCCGAGGTAATACATGGGAATAAATGAAGCGATGACGGCTATGGGCAAAGTTAAAATTGGAATTAAGGCCGAACGAAAATGAAAAAGGAAGATGATGATGACCAGGCTGACGATGATGGCCTCTTCCAGTAAATCCCTTTGCAGTGTGCTGATGGACGCTTGGATCAAACCTGACCGGTCATAGCCGGCCACCACTTCCACGCCCGAGGGCAGCGAGGGTTTGATCTCCCTCAGCTTTTGTTTGATCCCATTGATCACTGTCAACGCGTTCATGCCATCGCGCATCACGACAATGCCGGCCACCGTTTCGCCCTCGCCATTCCATTCCGCCACGCCATTGCGAATGTCCGGGCCGAACGATACTGTGCCCAGGTCACGGATCAACACCGGAGTGCCATTTTTGGAAGTGACGGGAACATTTTCCAAATCGGAAAGCGAGCGCAGGTATCCGAGGCCCCGAATCATATATTCCGCACCGCTCATCTCTAGAACTCGGCCGCCCACCTCATTGGTACTGGCCTGCGCCTGTTGGATCACCGCCATCAGAGGAATGTTGTAGGCGCGCAATTTATTCGGGTCAAGCCGGATCTGGTACTGACGGACAAATCCGCCGATGGTCGCAACCTCGGCCACGCCGGGAACAGTTTCAAGCTGATAGCGAAGATACCAATCCTGAAGGCTGCGCAAATCCGCCAGGCTGTGCTGGTGCGTGTGGTCCACCAGAACGTATTCGTACACCCATCCCGCGCCAGTGGCATCCGGGCCGATGACAGGATGGACATCCGGCGGAAGCCGCCCCGTGATCTGCTGGAGGTATTCCAGAACACGCGAGCGTGCCCAATACAAATCGGTTCCATCCTCGAAGACCACAAAGACGTAGGAGTCGCCGAACATGGTCTGGGCGCGCACGGCTTTCACGTGCGGCGCCGCGAGCAAAGTGGTGACAATGGGGTAGGTCACCTGATCCTCGATAATATTCGGTGGCTGGCCTTCCCACGGCGTATGGATAATCACCTGAACGTCGGAAATATCGGGCAACGCGTCCAGCGGGACGCGTCCCAGGGACCAGATCCCGGCCAGCACAAGCAAAGCTGTTCCGGTGAAAACGAGAAAGCGGTTTTGAGCGCACCAGTCAATCCAGCGGGAAATCAAGTTACATGCCCCCTTCGGCGTCCACGCGTAACTGTTTGTTGGCGAGCGCCTGCCCGTTCTTCTGAGCCTCGATTGTGACCAGCCACGTTCCACCGCTTCCCAGTGCTCCGTTGCCTTGGTACAGTCCTCCCCCTTTGTCGCTTAGGTTGCTGACCACGCGCATGGCCCCCATGCCCATGGCAGGCATCGCGGGCATAAAGAAAGTGACGGTAACCCGGGCGCCCGTCACCGGAGCGCCGTCGCTGCCTGTCAGCTTCATTCGAAATATGTTGTTGCCTTTATGCGGAGGAGAGGGATCGGTGGAAAAATCGATGGTGGTCGCACTAAGCGACGTGTTGATAGCGGCGGCTGTACCCGCGCCCGGCGGCGGGGGAACAAACGATCCCATGGCGGCCTGAAGTTGACTCTCCGAATCGATGAGGAAGTTTGCCGAGGTGATAATTTTGTCTCCCTCGCGCAAACCTTTCAGAACCACATAATCTTCACCCACTTGGGGCCCGAGCTGAACATCGCGCGGTTCGAAATTTCCATCGCCCCGATCGATAAAAGCAATCTGTCGCGTTCCTGACTGAAACACGCCACCGGTTGGAATCACCAATTGACGTCCCAGGGGAAGGTCGAGGCTCACATTCACGAACATGCCCGGCTTCAGCGCCAGGCGCGGATTTGAAAACACCAATCGCACAGGGACCGTTCGCGTGGCCAAATCCACCTGGGGCAAGATGGAATTGACGCGGCCTGAAAATGTGCGCCCAGGATACGCGTCCACAGTGACCGTGGCGGGATTTCCGATCTTCACACTACCTACATCGTTTTGGGGAATCTCCGCGTCAACCCAAATGGTCGAAAGGTCGGTCACGGTGTAAAGGCGCGTCTCCGGCTGAACGTACATGTTGGGCAGGGCATTACGCTCCGTGACAACACCGGAAACGGGTGAATCAATTTCCATCTCGCGGCGAACTTTGCCCGTGGATTCGAGTTGCGCGATTTCCCGGGTCGGAATTCCCCATTGCTTCAAACGTTCTCCGGCTGCGTTTACCAGCGATGCGGCGCCCGTTGCCACGCC
>DASYXZ010000168.1:0-38112 GCA_035934315.1 Terriglobia bacterium
GCCGGGCTTTATGCCGCCGCCCGCCATCCACATGGTGAAGGCTCTCGGATGGTGATCGCGCCCGAGGAATTTTGAATGGTTGCGCTCTTCATTCATAGGCGTGCGCCCGAACTCGCCTCCCCAGACGACGAGAGTGGAATCGAGCAGCCCGCGCTGCTTTAAATCTTTCACCAGCGCCGCCGCGGCCAGGTCAGTCTCGCGGCAGAGGCTGGAGAGCCGGTTCACGATATCGTCGTGGCTCGACGTGCCGTGGTTGTCCCAGCCGCGATGGTAGAGTTGGACGAAACGAACGCCGCGCTCCACCAGCCTCCGGGCCAGCAGGCAATTGTTGGCGAAGGATTTCTTGCCGGGCTCCGTGCCATACATTTCCTGGATGGATTGTGGCTCCTTCGAAATGTCCATCAGATCTGGGACGCTCGATTGCATGCGGTAGGCCATTTCGTAAGAAGCGATTCGCGTGGTGATTTCCGGATCGCCCATGCTCTTCAGGTTCATCTCATTGAGGTCCTTGATGGCATCCAGCGATTGGCGCCGCACCTCAGGAGATACTCCGGCAGGATTAGTAAGGAACAACACCGGGTCGCCCTGCGAGCGGAACTGAACGCCTTGATAAACTGTGGGAAGAAAGCCGCTACCCCAGCAGGCTTTCCCACCGTCGGGATCATTTTCACCCGAGAGGAGCACGACAAAACCCGGCAGGTCCCGGCACTCACTCCCCAGGCCGTAAGTAAGCCAGGAGCCGAAGCTCGGACGGCCGATAATCTGGAATCCCGTGTTCATAAAAATCTGCGCGGGCGCGTGATTGAACTGGGTGGTATGAACGGACTTTACGATGGCAATGTCATCCGCGATTTCACCGAGGTGCGGCAGAAGCTCGGAAATTTCAGCGCCCGACTTGCCCCACTTTTTGAATTCATAGGGCGAGCCCAGAAGTTTTGGAACTCCACGAATGAAAGCAAAACGCTCGCCGTGCAACATCGACTCCGGAATGTGCTCGCCGTTCAGTTCCTGGAGCTTGGGTTTATAGTCCAGCAAATCAACCTGGGACGGCGCCCCGGCCATGAAGAGGTAGATAATACTTTTGGCTTTGGGCGCAAACATGGGCGGGCGAGGCGCCGTGGGATTCGCGGCGTCCGCTGGAGAACTCGTGGCAAGGTTCGACTCTCCGGCTAAAAGCGAGCGATTGATCAGCGCCGTGAGCGCCGCCGCGCCAATGCCGAAGCCAGCCTGTTTAAAGAAATATCGGCGCGTAACGGACCGCAGCATCTCCTCCGCGCCAATTATAGGTATGCCTTTCATGAGAAACCTCCTTGGTTGAGGTTTTATTTTTTGCCTTTTCCGCCGTTCTTCTTACCGTTCCCGCCGGAAATATTCTTGCGCACTTCGTCGATGAAATGGTCGATTTTATCCGCTAACTTTTCCACATTGGTTTCCGTACGGACCTGAGCTTCAAGAAGCTGCTTATGACCGTCAAAAAACCAGCCCTGTCTTTCCACAAAATCCTCCAGATGATCAGCTAATTTGGAGACAATCGCGTTCGCAACAATATGGGCGTCATCATGATGTTTCACAATTTCGTGCAATTTATCAACTCTCTCGGACAGTTTGTCCACTTTCACCCCCAGATCCCTCTGGCTTTCCTGGAGCAGATGAATGTTGGCTACAAATTGCGCCTGCTGATTGACGATAAACTGCATGGTGTTCTCGAGGTCCATTTCAGTTCCTATCTACCCACCATCATAATGCTACTGCTTGGTAATTGTCTCATCCAAATTAAGCAGCACATTTCCAACCATCGTCCAGGCAGCCAAATCCGGGTCAGGTGGGGCGGCTGCGGCTGGGACAGTGCTCGCCACTTTCGCGCCCGCGCCGCCCAGAATATCCGTGGCAGCCTTGGGATCGTTTTTGTAATGCTCAAGCTCCTGGCGATAGAACGCCAGGACGCGTTCGAGCTCAGCCTGGGTGGGATGCCGACTGAGGCACAAGCGGAACGCGTAGGCAGCGCGCGCATCGGGAGTTTGGCCGGCTTCCTTCCGGATTCGGAGCGCCAGTGCCCGTGCCGCATCAAAGAAAACAGGATCATTCAGCGTCGTCAGCGCCTGGAGAGGCGTGTTGGTGCGGACGCGGCGCACCGTGCAGAACTCGCGGCTGGGCGCATCAAAAGTAAGCAGGCTGGGATAAGCGGAGGTCCGCCTGATAAAAGTGTACACACCGCGGCGATAGCGATTTTCGCCGGAACTTTCCACCCATTTCACACCACTGTAAGGCTGGTCCCAGACGCCCTCGGGCTGATAGGGGAAAACACTGGGTCCGCCAATCTTCGGGCTGAGGAGCCCGCTGGCTGCGAGGGCAATGTCGCGCACGGTCTCCGCGTCCACGCGAAAGCGCGGACCGCGCGCCAGGAGCTTATTGTAAGGGTCGCGCTCCACCAGTTGCGGAGTGACCCGCGACGACTGCATATAAGTGGCTGAAGTCACAATGGTGCGTTTGATTTTCTTCATGCTCCAACCATCGCGCATGAATTCCGTGGCCAGCCAGTCAAGGAGTTCCGGATGCGTGGGCAGGTCGCCCTGGCTGCCAAAGTCCTCGGAAGTTTCCACGATGCCGTGGCCAAAGATTTGTTCCCAAAACCGGTTCACGGTCACGCGAGCGGTCAGAGGGTTGTCATCTGAAACCAGCCACTCCGCCAGACCCAGGCGGTTGGGCATCGCGTCCGGAGGAAGCGGATTCAGTATGGAGGGAACGTCGGCATAAACTCTCTCGCCCTTGCTCAAATAAGCACCGCGAATATGCAGGTAGGTTGATGGCCGCTCAAAACCCGGCCGTTCTCGCACGACGAGAGCAGTTATGATGCCCAGTCCATTCAGGTCTTTATTAAGCTTGGCCATCTGATCGCGCGTTGGCTGGAGTTCGGGCGCCACCGACCGGTAGGCCGCGGCAAGCTGGTTTTTCTGTTCCTCGGAGCGCTGGCTCGCGGGCATATCGAGCACCGGCCGCAGCCGCGCACTCAATTGCACAGTCTTCAAAGGCTCAGCCATTGTAGTCACGGAAAGGCGAAAGCGCCCGATGTTGCGCGCGGCGTGGAGCATCCGGTGTTTCAGTCGAATGGTGAGGAGCGTCCCGCGCTCATCGCCAAACGGTTTTTCGGGAACGAGCACGGCTTGCCGCCTCTTTACCGCGCTGGAAAGAGAATCGTCAATCGCCCAACCTTGCAGGCCCGCTTTGGGGTCCGCCTTCCCCACGATGCGCTTGATTTCGTAGCCGCCCTGCGCTTCATCCGCATCGGCGCTCTTGAATTGGACCGCCTGGGAGGCGCCCTGGCCGTCAGCCGGGCGAGCCTCAACTTCAAAATCGCTGAGAAAGAAATTGCCGTCAGAATCGCGGCCCGGTCCGCCGTTGGGAAGGCTGGGATCGCTCAAGACTTCAATACGCACGCCCGTGATGCCGGCGCTATGGGTGCCCGCCTGAACAGTGTAGGTGTCCGCGTCAGGATTTTTGCCGCCGGCAAGAATGGAATTGTCAGAAAGAATTTTGAGCGTTGCCCCGCCTCCTGAAGTCGCGTGGCTGGGCGTCAACGCTGTCCATTGCCCCTCCGCCGATTTCATTTCCTCTTCCCACTTCGCTTGCGCCGCGGCAAGCGGAGGCGTTTCAGTATCCAGCACGGCCTGTAGCGTGGCCAATTCCGCGCGAATTTCTTTGGCCTTTTTATCCTGCTCGGGCGTGGGTAATTCGAGCTCCGGCTCCTGAATATGTCCCTCGCCCTGCCCCAGGTTCAGGTTCTTGTATTGGACGTTGTCAAAGAAGGCGAGAAACCGGTAGTAGTCCTTTTGTGTGAAAGGATCGAACTTATGATTGTGACATTGGGCGCAGCCCAGCGTGAGACCCATCCAAACAGTAGCCGTCGTGTTGGTGCGATCGATTAGCGAATACCACCGGTACTCTTCGTGGTCCACGCCCCCTTCCTCATTGAGCATGGTGTTGCGGTGGAATCCGGTGGCGATCAATTGGTCCGTGGTTGGATTGGACAACATGTCACCGGCAATTTGTTCAATGGTGAATTCCTTGAAGGACATATCCTGATTCAACGCGTTGATCACCCAGTCGCGATACTTCCAAGCGACCCGCAAGTTATCTTTCTCATAACCATTGGAGTCCGCGTAGCGTGCCAGATCGAGCCACGGCGCCGCCCATTTTTCACCGTAATGCGGGGAGGCCAGCAAGCGGTCCACCAATTTTTCGTAGGCGTCCGGGTTTTTGTCGGCAACAAAGGCGTCAACTTCTTCCGGAGTCGGAGGCAGGCCGGTAAGGTCCAGGCTTACCCGGCGGATCAGGGTTTCTTTGTCCGCCTGGGGCGAAGGCTTTAGACCTTCGCGCTCAAGCCGGGCCAGCACGAAATTATCGATTGGATTGCGGCACCATGCGGCGTCCTGAACTTTGGGGGGGGCGGGACGCACCGGCTTGATGTAGGCCCAGTGCTTCACCGGCTTTCCTGCGGCCACTGGATCGGTCGAGTCCGGTCCTGGCGCCCCGGAATCAATCCAATCGCGGATCAGTTTGATTTCATCCTCCCCAAGCGGCGGGCCGCCATAGGGCATTTGTGGGCGCTCGAGCGCTAGCAGCCGTCGCACCATGCGACTTTTTTCGCTGTCGCCGGGGACGATGACGGGACCCGACTCGCTGCCTTTCAGTGCCGCGGCCAGCGAATCGAGGCGAAGCCCGTTCTGTTGAAGATTGGGGCCATGGCATGGATAGCAGCGCGCGGCGAAAATCGGCCGAATCTTTGTGGCGAATAAACTTGATGCAACTGGGGTCCCCGTATTCGCATTCGGCCAAGTCGAGTCACGGGCATCCTGCCCGTGTTCCGTCTGTCTTGTGGGAGATACATTCTGCGCGTGCGCTGCCACCGTCGAGTCCACATGCGCGCCCTGGTCAATCCAGGCGCGAATCATGTCAATCTGCGAATCGGGAAGCGGGTCGGCGCCGAAAGGCATTCGCGGAGCGTCGGCCAAGCCAAGTAGCCGCTTCATCAGCAGGCTGTCTCGACTATTCCCTGGAATGATGGCTTTGCCTGAAACTCCTCCTTGAAGGATGGCGGCACTGGAGTCGAGCCGAAGTTTTGCCTGGGTGTTATTGGCGCCATGACATTTCTCACATGACGCCCGAAAGATGGGCGCGATATCGCGATTGAACTCCGCTCGGCGCGGTGCCGTTGCCGTTTGGCGGGGAGTCGTTGCCGCGTGGCGCGGAGATGTCAATGAGCGCGAGGCCGTGGAATTCTCAGCCCTCGCTCGCATCCCAGAAATGATTGTGCCGATTAAAAGGAGGGTGCCCGCAACTAAGATTGCGGCGTGTTTGTTACGACGGGCGATTTTAAGTAAGGATGAAGGCTCCATAAGATCGGGCTTTATAGCTCTCATGCTTCGAAAAGATTCTACGCCATGTGGGCTGTGCTAAGCCACGATTTCTGTTGTCAGTTTGCAAGCTGATTCAGGCTGGAGCGGCGGGTTTACGCCGCCATTGCTTTCAACCAATCTGCGACTTTCCTTCAAAAAATCAAGTGCCGTGGAGTTTATGATAAAAGAGAGTTATAACGCGGCTGACTAGTTGAATCTCAGTTTTCTATTTGAGCAACTTGTCGACTTGAAGTCTCAACGCCGCAACGTCGATAGGTTTACTGATATAGGCATCGAAACCAGCCTTCATCCCTTTCTCGCGGTCTTCTTTCATGGCGTTGGCGGTGACCGCCACTATGCGCATGGCGGCAAAGCGAGGATTCTGGCGGAGCATTAGCAGTACGGCAAACCCATCCAAAATCGGCAATTGAATATCGAGAAGAACCAAGTCGGGCTCATCCTCTTCGATCTTTTGAAGCGCTTCCCTGCCATCGCCAGCCTCAATCAGCGCATACCCCCGCCCGGACAAAACTTCTGTCATCAATTCACGGCTGGCCGGGTTGTCTTCTGCAACCAGAACTTTTTTCATGATCGAATTAATTGTTTTCCGAGAGCCAGGTCGAGCTGGGAGATGAGCTCCTGCCGCCATTGAGCGTCTTTGCCAATGATGGCGCGGCAATCCCGCTTGAGATTCCCGGCCTCCGCGCCCGTCAATACTTTTGCGATGAGAACGATCACCGGAATCTCACGCAGCCGCGGATTCTCTTTCACGCGGCGGAGCAGTTCAACACCGTCGATTCCAGGGTTCATCAGATCCAGCAAAATGGCATGCACCCGAATCCGCCAGAGGGCATCCTGAGCTTCCTTCCCGCTGCGAGCCACAAAAGGAGAATACCCTGCCATACCCAGCGCATCGTTAATCAAGTTGGAGCCATTGGCATGGTCGTCCACCACCAGGACGGTAGAAAAGTTGGCATCCTGCGATGGTAAATGGAGCGAAAGTTTCTTCACCAGAGTTTCTTTGGAAACAGGCTTGACCAAGTACTCTGACGCGCCCTGGGCAAAACCCTCGTTTTTCTTATCCAAGGCTGAAACGATGATGATGGGGATATGCGCCGTCGCTGGGTTGGTTTTCAATTCGCGCAGCGTCGCCCACCGCCCTTCCTCATGGGACAAAATATCAAGGATGATGGCATCGGGCTGGAGTTGGCGCACCCTGACAAGATCTTCCTCGCCCGAGCTCGCGGTTTCAGTCTGAAAATTCTCCGGGCTCAGGTAACTCAATATGAGCTCACGGGATGCCGCCTCCTCATCCATGACCATAATGAGGGGCTTCTCGCGGACGGGGCGAGCCGGAGCCGCTTCCATGGGCGGGTTAGTCACGCGCGAAATCGAACGTCCCATCGGCAGGGTGAAGCTGAAGCGGCTGCCCTTCCCCAGCCCACTCTCCACCCAAATTGTTCCTTCCTGTTGCACCACGAGACGCTTGCAAATGGCCAGCCCCAAGCCCGTTCCTTCCGTAACGCCGCTGGTGGCCTGGCCTACCTGCCGGAATTCTTCAAAGATGGCTTCGTGGTCTTCCGGCCGGATCCCAACACCCGTGTCGGCAACAGAAAAGCGGACGAAATTTTCCATCTTTAAAGATTCAACTTTCACCTGCCCACCCTCCGGAGTGAATTTTACGGCGTTACTCAGGAGGTTGTAGATGATCTGCTTAAAGCGCACTCGATCGGCATAAACATTCAAGCCGGGGCCCACTTCATTGCGCACCTCAATATGTTTCTTCATCGCCAAAGGCTTGATGACTGAGAGCACTTCTGGCAGCGCCCCGTCAGCGGAAAAGTTTTCCGGTTGAAAAATGAGCTGCCCCGCCTCAATCTTTGACAAATCCAGAATATCGTTGATGAGGTCCAGCAGATGTCTTCCGGCGAGCTGTACGTGCTTCACAAATTTCTTCTGTTTTTCGTTGATGGCCCCGCTCGTCCCATCTTGAAGTAAATCGGCAAAGCCGATGATGGCATTCAGGGGCGTCCGCAGCTCATGACTCATGCTGGCCAGAAACTGGCTCTTCAACCGCGTCATCCGTTCCACTTCAAGGTTGCGTTGTTCGAGCGTCGCGTTGACCGAGGCAAGCTGGGTCGTGCGCTCGGCCACGCGCTGTTCCAAACCTTCATTGAGTTGCGTAATCTCCTCTTCCGCCCTCTTTCGTTCCGAGACGTCCATTTTGGCGCCGATGATACGAAGTGGCTTTCCGCCATCATCGCGGATCACATATCCCCGGTCAAAGATGTAAGCGTAGGAGCCGTCTTGGCGACGAAACCGATACTCATCCGACCACGACTTTCCATCACCATCGATCTGTTCATAAATTCCGGAAATGACGCGTTCCTGATCTTCAGGGTGGATGTGTTCGGTCCACCAGGTGGCGTCAGGGCCCGCCTCATCCCGGCCATAACCGAAGAGAGTTGTCAGGCCCTCATTCCACCAGAAAAGATTCGTCAATAAATCCCAATCCCAAACCGCATCATTGGTCGCCTGCACGACCAGACGGAACCGGTCCTCGTTCTCCCGCAGCGTTTCTTCCACTCGTTTGCGGCGTGTGATATCCCGGGAAACGACGACCACATTCGTCGCCTTTCCCCCTTCATCCCGGATCACACTTCCCTGCGATTCCATGTAACGGACACTTCCATTTTTGAGCAGGAACCGATGCTCCAATCTTTGCCCTATCCCCGTCCGGATCGTTTCTTCGAAAACCTTTTTGATCGTGTTCCGATCGTCGGGATGATTCTCGTTGAACGAAACAGCCCCTCCAGGCTTTTCGGGGTCAACCAACAACCCTTTGTACGACGGACTGCTATACACTTGCCGTCCCTCCAAATCGAGAACGATGATAAAATCTGCAACGTTTTCAGTGATCAGGCGAAACAGCTCTTCACTTCGGCGCATTTTTTCTTCCACCTGCTGGCGCTCAGCCATGACTGCGCGAAGGTCGTCGTTGGCTTTTGTAAGCTCCGCCGTGCGCTCATGCACTCGAATGTCCAATTCGTCATTTGACTTCCGCAGAGCCTCTTCATACTTCTCCCTTTCACTCCCGGCAGCCTCAACCCGGCGGGATAGCATCACTCCATAAGCCGTCACTCCAAACACCAAAAACAGAGCCAACAGATCAACCAGATACAGTAATTCTTTCCTGGAAGTGTTGGTGGCCAAATCCTTTTCAAGTCTGTCTTGCTGAGCTTTCAACAGGAGGGCATGCAGGGTCGCAAGTTGGCTGTCGATTTCACTGCTCTTGCGACGCATCTGAATGCGATGTTGGTCTGCTTCATCCAGCCTCTTTTCCGCGAGGCTTGAGAACATTTGACCTTCTTCCGCCACCATTTGGGTCATGGCAATCTCAACTTCATTAAGCACCTTAAACGCCGGGATGATCTCACCTCCATCCGGGCTGGCTGCCAGCTCTTTACGAAACGAGGCCAGGAGCAGATTGAATGTTTGATGAGTTGACCGCATTTTTTCCGGCCCATCTTTTATGTCCTTCATGCCAATAACGTAGTTTGCCGGCTCCTCCACTACCGAAGCCGCCTGGCGTAACTCGAGCAGACGGCCTGTCCAGGAGATCGTCCTTTTAATGAACTCGATTTGACCGAGGAACACTCTGGTGAGTTGGCGGTTTTGATAGGGACTTAGCGCGACAGTCAAGACCGCAAGTGCGGCCAGGGTGTAGTACACGCGGTGCCAGCCGGGCCCCGAATGGACTTTGGGACCAGGTTCTGGTTGGATAACCCGGCTTGGTGACGGCTTACTGGGCAGAACTGTCACTGGCTTTATCCTTTATTTTATATGACTATTTTGACGGCCATCATTTCTCTGAACTCAGCGAACAAGTCTGAATCCAACCGACCCTTCTGCACCTCATCCGCCATTATTTCCAGGGCCTTTTCAGTCGACAAAGCTTTATGGTAGGGGCGCTCTGTGGTCACGGCGTCGTAAATGTCTACAATCGTCATGATGCGGGCCGTGAGAGGGATTTCCCCGCCCTTCAGGCCGTCGGGATAGCCGGACCCATCACACTTTTCGTGATGGTGTCGAATAATGGGAAGGACAAGGCGAAATGACTTGAGGGGCGAGCAAATCTTTTCGCCCACCACCGGGTGTTGGCACATGATCGTCCATTCCTCCGGCGTCAATTTTCCCGGCTTTAGGAGGATGGCGTCCGGCACGGCCACTTTGCCGATGTCGTGAACGATTCCGCCTCGTCGAAGGGCAGTGATGTCTTCTTCTGAAAGCGACAACCGCGTCCCGAGCGCCGTGGAGTAATTGGACAAGCGTTCGCAGTGGCCCCCGGTGTACTTGTCCTTGCCTTCAATGCTCGCCGCCAAAGCGAATAAGACCAACTCAGCGCGTTCAAGTTCGTCCGTGAACGCTTTAAGATTAAGCAGGGCGCGTACTCTCGCCATCAATTCATTGCGTTCCACTGGCTTGGTGAGAAAATCATCTGCGCCCGCTTCCAGCCCCCGAACCCGGTCTTCAAGAGCCGAAAGCGCCGTGACCAGAACGATTGGCGTCAGGCGCGTGTCAGGATTTTTCTTAAGACGGCGACAAACCCCAATGCCGTCCAGCTTGGGCATATTGATGTCAAGAAGGAGGAGGTCCGGCCGGCGCCGCGCGAATAATTCCAGAGCTTCCTGGCCATCTTCCGCCATGATCAACGTAAACCCGTGCGGCTCCAGGAAAGCTTCCATGAGTTCGCGATTCGCCGGTTCATCATCCGCAATTAGAATGGTTGCTGACATCTCAAAAAAGTAATCGTCAGTTTCGCCTTGCACCATGAGGGAAAAGCGCAAATATGTTGGAACTCGTATCGCCTTTTTCTTACTCTTTTTTTATTCGCCGCATCGTTTGCTGGCGCTGAATGCAATGGCCGCGCTCCCATTAGGTCAGAAGCAAGGCGGATCCTCTCCGTATTCAATCCAGTGATATTTCCGCCGCCGCGGACTGGGGCTGCGCTAGTTGTGTCTTTTACGAAAAACGGGCGCTGCGAGGCGCAGTCATTCCTGCAAAATCTATCGCGAAAGACATTGGAAAAGCACCGCCGAAGGACTGGATTTGCGCTTGCGCGGGAATGACCCGTATACTGACGAGCTTCGAAGGGGGGATCCGATTCCAAATAGCACCACTATCTGGCGCACTGGCGCTTGACGCTCCGCGCGCGGTTCTCTAAGATGGCCGGATGGCGATTTCGTCCGGGCGCCGGGGGATTTTATGACCAGAGCTCAACAGTCGCGCGCCGCCCACCAGACCCACGCGAGTTCCGGCGAGATCGTGATTCCCGATAAACTTTATTTCCGCATCGGCGAAGTCAGCCGCCTGACCGCCACCAAAACCTACGTGCTTCGCTACTGGGAAACTGAATTCCCCACGCTCAAGCCGGTAAAAAGCCGCTCCGGACATCGACTCTACCGCCGGCAGGACCTTGAGACGGTGGTGGAAATCAAACGGCTGCTTTATGAGAAGGGTTTTACGATAGAGGGCGCCCGCAAACAACTCGCGAGCCCATCCGCCGGTGATGCTGAGGGGACGCCGTCAACGGCCGCGCCACAAAGACCGCAGGCTGCCTCCGCGCTCGACGGACAACAATTGCGCGCCATCAAGCGCGAGCTGCAAGGCATCCTCACAATTCTTTCTGATAAATAAGCGGGTGGCAGACCTGTGACGCTCAGGTCCGAGATTCTTGAGGCTGCACTATATTAGATAATTTCATTAGACTCATTAGCATTATTTGAACTATTATCCAGCACGGTCCCAAGCGATATGCGGCACTTCAAGATGCTTCATTGCCGAATGACAACCCGCGGATTTCAAACACGGAGATCCGCTCTACTCGATTTACTTTTGGTTCTGGCTTCCCCTGTCATCATTGCCGCGGGATTAGAACCTCACAAACCCCAATCGAGTTTTGCCGGAAAACCTTCGGCAGCAATCGCCCGCTCCGTCGCAGCATACCCCCTGGAAGCCACCCTTGCGCGCCTGCGCGACAACCTCCGCAACTCGCAAATCGAGCCCACGAAACTGGGGAAGAATGACTACCTTGAAACCATCGCCGGCATCGTGAACTACTTCCAGCATTTCCAGGCGGCAGACGGCCGCATTATCGACCCTTACGTTCATCGCGAGATCCAATACAGCACCCCGTGTTATGCCTGGGCGGCGGCAGCCCTGGTGGCCAGTGGAAAACAGCCCGCACTCCTGCAAAGCGCCAGCCGCGCCCTGGACGTATCATTGCAAGAACTCGATGAAGGCAAGCCCGCCGATGGTCACGGGGATTTCTTCACTTTCCCCGTGATGCTGGCTTATGAAGCGTTGCGCGATCGCGTCGCCCCCGAAGACCGCAAACGCTGGGAAGAAAAGTTGCGCGCCATTGACCCTCTTCGCGCCTACCGGGACGTGCTCACTGAAAAACATCCCGAGGTTCACAATTGGAACGTGGTGGCACTCTCGGGAGAATTCTTGCGGCATCAGGATGGATTCACGGATGACGCGTTTGTGGAAAAGTATCTGAAAACACAACTGACGAATTTCACCCCTGAGGGGCTTTACCGCGACCCCAACACGCCAATGGCCTACGATCTCTTTCCGCGCCACTTTCTTGCCGTAATGCTGGCGCGCGGTTATCGGGGGCCATCGAGAGCCGAACTCTCCCAATTCATCGAGCGCAGCGCGTGGACATCTTTGCTCCTCCAATCCCCCACCGGCGAGTGGCCCACGGGTGGACGCAGCGCCCAGCACCAATGGAATGAGGCCATGGAGTGCGTCCTCTTTGAAGTGTGGGCGGCGCGCAAGGAACGCCAAGGGGATCATCTGGCCGCGCAAGCTTTCAAACGGGCGGCGCATCTGGCACTGGCCTCTGTTAAGCGCTGGGTGCGGCCCAGCGGTGAATTGTGGATCGTCAAGAACCGATTTGACCCCGCCGTCCGGCATGGCTTTGAAGGCTATTCGTTCCACTCACAATACAATCTGCTTGCGGCAAGCATGATGGCCACGGCGTGGCAATTCGCGGATGATGCAATCCCGGAAGGCCCTTCACCCGCCGACGTCGGCGGTTTTGTCGTTCCTCTCGAGGACTTTCACAAAGTGATTGCCAATGCGGGCGGACTTTATCTCGAATTGGATTCCAACGCCGACCCCAAATACAACAGTACGGGACTTCTGCGCGTGCAGAAGGCGGGCGTGGACCCTTTGGTGGGCCCCACGGATGGCAGCGCGATTGATGACGCTCCCCTCGCGGTCGGCATTGCATGGCCGGAGGGCGATGGGTTCGAACCGCTGGCCGTGATGGGGCAAGGCAAAATCACCGGCTCTCAGGTGCGTATTAAGAGCGCCTCGCCGGAAGATGTTCGCTTCTCCGTTTTGTATCAGGTGGGCCGGCCATCGGTCCAGTCCGTGCTCGAAAGTTACGAATTGACACCCGGGCGCGTCCGAGTCACAGCGCAATTGAAGGGAGAGACGAGCCAGTTGCAAATTCGGTTCCCCGCTCTATTGTTTGACGGAGAACATTCGCTGCACATTGCCGTTGCCGGCGATTCTGCAAGCGTTGAATTGGGCAAGAGCTCTGAAACTTATCGGGTGGAGTCGCCACCGGGTGTAAAGTTGCGTTTGGCCAAAGATGTTGTAAAATCTCGAAACGGATTTTTGGGCGTCATCAAGGGTGAAGCCAAAAGCAACACCATTGTCTATACTCTCACCCCACAGCAAAAACCAAAGTTGCAGTGACCCCGCGCAGTGGTCGGTTTCCAATCTCAAGCCAGGGTCCGCACGGTTCAAACCACGAGGTTTTATAAATGGGCCAAGCCCGCGGTCAATCCCAGGTCGATTGACCGTGCCATCTGCCAGCGTTTCAAATATGGCTGGCCAGAACTTTCATCCGGAGTTGCACCAAAACGGACTTGACCGTTAATACTGTTTCATCTAGACTGTTAGCTAGCTTATACAAAGAGGCATTGCGTTATGCGCAGCGTGGGTCTTTTTCAAGCGAAGAACGGACTTTCCGAACTGGTGGAGAGAGCATCGAAGGGCGAGGAGTGCATGATCACACGGCGTGGCGAGCCCGTGGCCATGCTGGTGCCCGCCAGCCGGCGTTCACGACGCTCCGCGCGAGAGGTGGTCGAGCACATTCGGCAGACCCGGAAGGGCGCCCGCCTGCCCCAGGGGTTTAATCTCCGGCGCCTGGTTGAGGAGGGACGCCGGTTTTGAGCCGATTTGTTTTGGATGCCTCGGTGGCGCTGTGCTGGTACTTCGAGAGGCAAAAGACGCCGTATACCGAGGCTATCTTCGACCGTCTTGCAGAGGGAGATGAGGCCCTTGTGCCAGCCCTCTGGCCGTTCGAGATGGTTAACAGCCTCGTGGTGGCGGCGCGCCAGAAAACAATCACTCTTGCGCAGCTCGATTCCTTTATTGCTGATCTCAAAGACCTGCCCGTTGCGGTGGACCTGGGCGGGGTCGGTAGGAGCTATTCTTCGATTCTCCGCCTTTGCCGCCAGCACCACCTTTCGTCCTATGACGCCGCTTACCTCGATCTCGCTCAGATTGAGGACGTGCCCCTTGCGACCTTGGACAAGAACTTGCGCGCCGCTGCCTGGACGTCCGCCGTGGAAGTGCTCGCGGGCTAAGTAAAGTCGGCGATGGCAAGGAACTTGCCCCAGTCGAATCCCGTAATCTTCTTCGCACGCCGCAAGACACAAAAATTAACACGGAGGCAAGAGAGCCAAACCCACAAAGACCGCGGAGCAAGAAGCGTAACTCCCCGACCTGTGTTTTGAAATCCTTTTTCCGGGTTGTGTCACCAGACACATCCTTTACCGCGACAACTGTTTCTCCCCGGTTATCTTGAATTGCGCTTCCACGCCGTGCGCGCCTTCGCCGGGCTGGCTGCCTCCCACAAAGGCGGTATAGCTGCCCGCTTCGACCACGTGCTCGCCCGCCTCTGTAACCAGGCTCAGGTCTCGCGGATCAAGCTTGAAAGTTACGCGCCGGCTTTCGCCCGGCTTCAAGTGGATGCGCTCAAATCCTTTAAGCGCGCGAATCGGCGCAGAGGGTGACTGCGCGTATTCCAGATACAGTTCCGCAACCTCATCTCCGGCCACTTTGGAAGTATTCCGCACATCGGCCGCAACGGTCAAATCATCTCCAGCCTTCACCGAGTTCGACGACAACTTGATGTTGCCATAGGCGAAAGTGGAATAACTGAGGCCGTAGCCGAATCCGTAAAGCGGCTGGCCGTGGAAATACCGGTAGGTGCGGTTCTGCATCGAGTAATCTTCAAAGGGCGGAAGTTGGCTGAGCGACGAGTAGAAAGTAATGGGGAGCCTTCCCGCCGGATTATTCACCCCCGCCAGAGTCTCCGCAATGGCCGTGCCGCCCACTTCGCCGGAATACCAAGCGTCGAGGATGGCCGCGGCGTGCTCCTGCGCCCAATTCACGGCGAGCGCGCTGCCATTCATCAGCACCACGACGAGCGGCTTGCCGGCTGCGGCGAGAGCCTCAAGCAAATCCTGTTGAACCTTGGGCAGAACAATATCCGTGCGATCGCCGCCGTTAAATCCTGCAACATGAATCGGCATCTCTTCGCCTTCAAGATTCGGCGACAGCCCGACGAAGGCCACCACCACGTCAGCCTTTTGCGCCACGCGCACAGCCTCGTCACGCAAAACGTCAGCCGGCGGCTGCCATTCCAAAGTGAGCCCGGCGCCGAATAACTTTGAGCTGTGCGTGTACTCCAGCCGGAAACTGTGCGGCCGGCTGTCTGCAAAGTGGATGGTGAAGGTTGGTTCCTGGGGCCGCCGGGTGAAGCCGCTGGTGTTGGTAACGCCACCGCCCTGGCGAGTAGGATTGTTTTGACGGCTGTCGATCATCAGCTTGCCGTCCAGAAAAACCTGGACGCCCTCGCTGACCTCGCACCGATAACAGTGAAATTTGCGCACGCTGAATGTGTAGTCTCCCGCACCGGGCGGCGTGAGCGTGCCACTCCAGCGAACGGCGAAGGCTTGCATGGGAATGCCGGGCGCGGGTGAGGCGGCGTTCCAGTCAAACTGAATTTGCGGGTCGGTGCGCCGCAGAACCGGCTGGCCTGAAAAATCATTGGTGGCGAAATATTCGCTCTTCAGCCCATATCCGGCGCTGCCTTCCGCCGGATGAAAAACCGTGCGCGGCACGGGCACGGCCATCTCATTCACATAAGGAGAGCCTTGTGCGTAGATCACCGTGGCCTTGCCGGCGAACTGCGCCAGCATTCCGTCAACAGGCAGAATGGGATGCGAGGGCACGCCGTTGTAATTTCCTTCGATGGCGGGAAGCGACTCGGCGTTCGGCCCGATTACGGCTATTGTTTTGGCGCTTGGTTTGAGCGGCAGGGTTCCATCGTTCTTGAGCAGAACGATGGACTCGCGCGCCGCTTGCAACGCAAGCTGGCGATGGGCGGGCGAATCATCCTCAGACATGGGAATACGATTGAAGGGTACATCGTTTGGCGGATCAAACATCCCCAGGCGCATGCGCGCGGTAAACAGGCGCTTCACCGCCGTGTCGATTTCACTTTCCTTAATCAGCCCGTCCTTCACTGCCTGGACCAGCGTGACGTATTCATTTCCGCAGGTCGTATCCGTGCCCGCGCGTACGGCCACGGCAGAACCGTGTTCATTGTCAGGCGTGTAGTGGTGACCACTGGTAATATCTCCCACCGCGCCACAATCCGAAGTCACATAACCCTGGAAATGCCATGCGTCGCGCAGGGTCCTTTGCATGAGTTCGGTGTTGGCGCAGGCCGGAACTCCATCGATGGCGTTGTATGCGCACATCACGGAGTCCGCGTGCGCTCCCACAATGGTGGCGCGGAAAGCGGGGAGATAAGTATCCTCAAGATCGCGCGGAGCGACGTTGACGTTAAATCCGTGCCGAGCAGGCTCGGGGCCGCTGTGGACGGCAAAGTGTTTCGGGGTGGCCACCACCTCGAGATATTTTGGATTATCACCCTGCAGCCCTTTCACAAAAGCCTTGCCGAGATCGCCGGTGAGGAAGGGATCCTCGCCGTAGGTTTCCTGCCCGCGGCCCCAGCGGGGATCGCGAAAGATGTTGATATTCGGAGACCAGAAAGTGAGTCCATAATAAATGCTGTGGTTATTCTCGCGCTGCGCCTGGTTGTATTTGGCGCGGGCTTCAATCGAGATGACCCGGCCCTCGCGGTGCACCAGGCCGGCATCCCAGGTGGCCGCCATGCCGATGGCCTGCGGGAATACCGTGGCATAGCCTGAGCGGGCCACTCCGTGCAGAGCCTCATTCCACCAGTCGTATGCCGCGACGCCCAGCCTGGGGATGGCCGGAGCCGTATGCTGCATTTGCAGAACTTTTTCTTCCAGCGTCATCCGCGAAACGAGATCGTCCACTCGCTGCGTGATGGGAAGGGACGGGTTGTCATAGGGAGCGACAGCAGGCTTCCCTCCGGGCCCGGCGAAAACTGCGTGCAAGCCCGGAAAAAGTAATAACAAGAATATGATTACGATCCATGTGAACCTGATTGGGCGAAGCATGGCGGTCTCCTTTCAAGAAACAATATATAAAGAGCTCCGACGGGACGAGATTGTAAACCCGGGAACTTTCTGTGTGAAGCAGGAAGTTTTTTGGCGGGCCTCAACTGGAATCTTCACCAGAAGTCGCAAAAGCGAATCCACACTTTTTGATAGTTTGTTTTTCTCCTGAAAATACCCGACGCGCCGGGGAGATTAACCGTTTCACCCCTCGCTTGTCCAGCCCCAACTTGCGCAGCCTGATGGTCATTTTACGTCAAGGAAAAATCCGGCCCCATCCCTTGAAAATCCATACTTGAAATTCGATGCAGGACCTTGTAAATTGAGGTTGTGCCCCCAACTTTGCGACATGCAATAGTTTCCGGGACGGCATACTCATTGGGGGCTTGAAGTGTGGCCCACTTTTGTGAAAGAGACATGATGAGGCAAAGGACGCCAATCTTGCACGTACCCCAAGTGGCCTTGCTGCTTGAGACCTCGACCGAGTATGGTCGGGGCCTGCTGCGCGGGATTCTGCGCTATTCCCGCTTGCACGGCCCTTGGTCATTGCACGTTGCGCCCGGACACGTTGACCAGGTCCTGCCCAAAGCCAAATCGTGGGGCGGAACAGGCATTATCGCCCGCATCCGTTCCTATGAAATGGAAAAAGTGATTCGCTCGACCCGGCTTCCTTTCGTTGCCTCAAGCCTGAAAGAATCTCGTTCCGCAAGAGCTTGGAATAAATTCGGGGAAATTCGCACCGACTCTGAAGCCATCGCCAGGATGGGCGCAGCCCACCTTCTTGAAATTGGATTGCGTCGCTTCGCCTTTTGCGGATTCGCAAACTGCGACTGGTCAATTCTTCGTGAGAAGGCCTTTCTTCAATTCGCCAGAGACGGCGGGTACCCCTGCTCGGCGCATCGAATCGCCTTGTCCAATTGGATGCAACGGGCCCATTGGATCGAAAGTTGGCAACACGAACAGCCCGTCATGGTTCAATGGATTCAGTCCCTTCCGAAACCGGTGGGATTGATGGCGTGTAATGATGTTTGCGGGCGGGAAGTGTTACAGGCTTGCGCCTTTGCCGGATTGCAGGTTCCCGATCAGGTGTCGGTGGTCGGCGTCGATAACGATGAGATGATGTGCGAGCTCTCGAACCCGACGCTCTCCAGCGTGGCCCTCGATGTCGAAAAGGCGGGATACAACGCGGCTCAGCTACTCGATGGATTGATGCGTGGCCAGCCGGCCAGCGGACAGATCGTATGGGTAAGACCCACCCACGTCGTCATTCGTCGCTCAAGCGACGCCATTGTTCAGGAAGACGCATTGGTGGGCGGAGCCCTGCAGTTTATTCGGGAACACGCCAGGCGCTCCATCAGCGTCGGAGACATCACCGACGAGCTCAAAGTTTCGCGTCGCACGCTGGAAAGACGTTTCTTGGGTGCTACTGGCCGCACTCTACTTTTTGAAATCATGCGCTGCCGCCTGCAACGCGCCAAACTGATTTTGCTGGAAACCAACTTGCCATGTCACAAGGTGGCCGAGGAGGCAGGATTTGGCAGCCTGAAGACGTTCAATCGTTGTTTTGGCTTCCACGAGGGCAGGACCCCCCAAAACTTTCGTCGACAGTCAAAAATTATGGCCACACAGTCGGTTGGCAGTTCGGCGTTGGGCCGCACTCAGGCGTTGGTCTCGAATTCCGACAGGCACACCGGACGGTCAGGGGGGCACGGTAGTGGCAAGAGGACGAGGTAGTCCCCAACCCTGCGGGTTTATTTCCATGCGAGAAAAGCGATATGGCTTGGCCTTTGTCGGGGCAGGATGGGGCGCATTATGCCTGTGCTGCCTTCTGGCCGCTTCCGCTCCCGAATGCCTGGCCGCAGCCGGTAGATGCGGCTTTATGCCGCCATTTCTTGTTGCCCTCGCGCCCCCGCGCGCCAACCTTGACCAGCTATTCGCCCGCACCCGCGCCCTGATCCAACTGAAAGATTACCCTGGCGCGGCGCGCCTCTATAAGCAAGTCCTTCGCGCCGAACCGAATTCCTTTGAGGCTCTCAGCAACCTGGGCGTGGCGGAGGCGCAGATGGGCCAATACCCGGAAGCCGCCCGGGCTTACCAGCGCGCATTGCGCTTTCAACCCAAGTCATTTCCGCTATTGCTGAACCTGGGGCTTTGCTATTTCAAGTCTGGTGACTTCAAGAGCGCAGCAAAACCCCTGGGCGATGCGCTTGCCCTTCAGCCAGACAACTTTCAGTTCCGGTCGCTTCTTGCCATGTCTTATTACTCACGAAAGGAATTCAGTTCCGCAAGCAAGGAGTTTGAAAAACTGATTGCGGCCCACCCAGCCAACTCGACGATACAATACTTGCTGGCGGAAAGCTATTTGTGAAGCGGGGGGAGAAGCCAATGCTGGATTTCTTTCGCCACGTCCCTGAAAGGTCGCCGAGCTACGGCAACGTATTGAGTTGGATCCGAAGCGCGCGGACGCTCCCTATAAGCTGGTGGAGGTCTTTCACATCCAACGGAAGGAAGAACTGGCCCAGGAAGAACTGAAGAAGGTGACGCAGGTCCATCAAACCGATGAGGAGAAATTGCTTCACGAAATTTCAGGCACGGCGCCCAGCGCGCCCCAGCATTGAGGCTTGGGGTCGGGAGCTTGCTGCAGGAAATTTAGATATGCGTGGCTGGTAATTTCTCTTAACGCGACCTGACAAGCGCATGGCAACGGGGTTGTAATATCCTGGTCGGTTGCCAAATTGAGAATGGCAAAAAACAGTGAAATGCTTTCTTTTCGCGGCGATCCCGAACCACCGTGTTTTCGCCACTCAGAGAAGACCGCTTCTAAGGACTGACCGCTGCGATACGTTGTCTTTATCAGTAGAACTGCAAATCATTTTGGAAAGTAAGAAGAATGGTGCGCTCTTGCAAACTGAATTTTGCAGATGCCCGATGACGGTCCTCGTTCTCCTTATGCCCATCTTCCTGATCGCCCTGCCCGCTCGATGCCGGCAAAAACCGGCCGCCGCCCATTCTACTGCGCGCCTTGTACGATTTAGAAACGCACTGCCCGGGGTGGCCTACGTGGGCTCGAAAACCTGTGCGGAGTGTCACCCGGATATCTATGACAGTTTCATAAAGACCGATATGGGTCACTCCATGTCGCTGCCAGGCGAATGGGCAAATTTCGGAGAACTTCAGGCGCCGGTCAGGATCAAGCACCCCAAAGCGAACCGTTACTATGAAGTTTATCGCCGCGGCTCCGAACTCTATCAGAGCGAATACGAGCTGGACGCGGAGGGCGGGGAAATTTTTCGCGACGAACACAAAATTGACTACGTCGTCGGGGCAGGCGCCAATGGACTTACTTTTATCGTCAGGCGCGGCGACTTTTTATTTGAAGCCCCACTCTCCTATTACTCCAGGGCTAAGGCGTGGGATCTCTCGCCCGGCTACAAGCAGGGCGACTATGGCTTTAACCGGCCAATTCCGGCAGACTGCATTCAGTGTCATAGTGGCAGACCTCAGCCGGTTGAAAACACCGACGGCAGGTTTAAGAATCCGCTGTTTTTGGAACTGCCCATCGGTTGCGAAAACTGTCATGGTCCCGGCGCCCTTCACGTGGAAGAACGTCGCAAGGCGGCGCCACTGGCCGGCAATTTGGATCGAAGCATCGTTAATCCTGCCAAACTTCCGGGATGGCTGGCGGACAATATTTGCATGTATTGCCACCAGGGCGCCGATGCGCGCCCTCTGATGCCTGGCAAAAGTTACGGCGACTTCCGACCCGGCGCCCCGCTCACCGACACCCTGGCGATTTTCGCTGTACCGTTCGATCGCCACTCGCCTCCCCAAGAACCTCTGCTCCAGCATTTTGCTCTGATGAGCTTGAGCCAGTGCTACTTGAAAAGCGGCGGAAAAATGAGTTGCATCACCTGCCACGATCCGCACCACCAGCCGGCCGCCAATGAAGCACCAGCCTACTTTCGAAGCAAATGTCTGACATGCCACAATGATAAAAGCTGCATGGTGCCGCTGAAAGTGAGGCTGTCCAATACTCCGCCGGACAATTGCGTGGGCTGTCACATGCCCAAGCAGAGCTTGCGGGAAATATCCCACTCCTCGCTTACCGATCACCGCATCCCTGCGCGCCCGGGCGAGCCTTTGCCAGAAATCGCCTTCCACCTCACCACGCCGGAGCTGCCCGACCTCGTACACCTGGACGCCGTTCCGAAATCACCGACGAGACCGATTCCACCTGTGACGTTGTTTCGCGCTTATGGCGAATTGGTGGCATCCTATCCGCAATACATTACGCGATTTAATTCGCTCCTGGACTTGCTGGCCCAGAGCGAGAACAATAATGCTTTTATCCTGTCTTCACTTGCGAGGAGAAAGATGAACGAGGGTACGACGGAATCAGCGGCCGCGGCGTCAGATTATTTTCAGCAAGCGGTTCGTGCGGGCTCAACTGACACCTTCGACATCGAGCAAGTCGCAACAGTTCAAGAGGAGGCTGGACGCACGCAGGACGCCATTGCCACGGTCATACACGGGCTGACGGTGAATCCCTACTCGCCCCGGCTTTACCGACTGCTGGCGGCGTTGTATATTTCCGCCAAGGAATACAACGATGCGCTCAAAACGATGAAGAAAGACCTGGCGTTGTTCCCGGAGGATTCATTCATACGCTCGTTGTTGAAAAAAGCTGAAAGCGGAAACGCGCCAGGACCGCCGGGGACTAAATGAGCCGGACGATAGGATTACACCTCCGTGCACGCCCGGGCAGCGCACCGGAGGAAACGAACTATTGCCCGCAGAGGTGCAAACCATGAGCAAACTTAAGATACTGATTGTCACCGGCGATGCCGGTGAATCCTACGAGGCGCTTTACGCTGTTCACCGGTTGCGCGAGGCCGGTCATGAGCCCGTGGTGGCCGCGCCATCGCGGCGGCGACTCCATCTGGTGATGCATGACTTTGAGCCGGGCTGGGACACTTACGTCGAGCGCCCGGGTTACGGTCTGGAAGCAGATATTTCCTTCAACAGCGTGTCAGTGAAACACTATGGCGCGATCCTGATTCTGGGCGGGCGCGCGCCGGAATATCTGCGCAATGACAAGTTGCTGCTGAAAATCGTGCGCCAGTTCGCCCAGGCCGGCAAGTGGGTGTTCGCCATTTGCCATGGTATTCAAGTGTTGGCGGCGGCCGGTCTGGTATCCGGCCGGAGCGTCACTTGCTATGAGCACGTGAAGCTGGAAGTTGAACAGTGTGGCGGAACATTCGTGGCCAAGCAGGCGGTACGCGATGGCCGCATGGTTACGGGTCAGACATGGCAATCGCATCCGGAGTTTTACCGCGAGGTGTTTAAATGCCTGGCAGAGAACTCAGATTGAAGCAATGCAGAAGGGCGATAATTCTTGGAGTGCTCTTCCTGACCGGCGTTCCCGCCGGCCTCTTGCTTGCGGAGACGGGAGACGGCGCCTGGTTGCGTTACGCTCCGCTGGATGCCGTGGCGCGCAAAAAGTATGAGTCGCTGCCGGCAAGCGTGGTTGTGCTCGGCGATTCCCAAGTGCTTGGCGCAGCGCAAGGGGAACTAATTCGCGGTGTCAGAGGAATGATGGGGAGGACCCTGCGTGAAGGAAAGAATCTCCCGCAAGAGAATGGCTTCGTCCTGGGAACCCTCGCCCAATTGCATAAAGCAGACCCTGCTTTGCAGTCGCCGGGTGGTTTGCGCGAAGACAGTTTCTGGCTGACCACGGCGCGCGTGCATGGCTTCCCATGCCTCATCGTCACATCCCCGACGGACCGCGGCGTCCTGTACGGCGTTTTCGCGCTGCTTGCCAGGATGGCGCGCGACGAAACCGTTACCGGCCTGAATGATGTGCAGCAACCTTTTGCGCCCATCCGCTGGGTGAACCAATGGGACAATCTCAACGGCAGTATTGAACGAGGATACGGCGGCCGGTCCATTTTCTTTGACGGCGGCAGCGTTCGCGCGAACCTGACGCGTGCCGGCGATTACGCGCGCCTGCTCGCTTCAGTCGGCATCAACGGTTGCGCGATTAACAACGTGAATGCCGATTCGCGAATTCTTAAAGATGATTTCCTCCCTCAACTGGTGCGCATTGCCGATGTGTTTCGTCCTTGGGGTGTTCGCTTGTCGCTGGCCGTTGATGTGAGCAGCCCCAAAGTGATTGGAGGTTTGGACACTTTTGATCCTCTGGATCCGCGTGTCGGCGATTGGTGGCGGAAGAAGGTGGACGAAATTTACCAGCAGATTCCGGACTTCGCCGGATTTATTGTCAAGGCGGATTCCGAGGGCCGGCTCGGCCCGTCCACTTACGGGCGCACTCCCGCTGATGCCGCCAACGTGATTGCCCGCGCGCTCAAGCCCCACGGCGGTTTGGTTTTCTATCGCGCCTTTGTCTACAACCATCATCTGGATTGGCGTGATCCTAAGAACGATCGCGCGCGCGCCGCCTACGACATCTTCCATCCACTCGACGGAAAGTTTGATGACAATGTGGTGGTCCAGATCAAGTATGGGCCCATCGATTTCCAGGTGCGCGAGCCGGTTTCGCCGCTCTTCGGCGGATTGCGCAGCACCAACCAGGCGATCGAATTGCAAATCACGCAGGAATATCTGGGCCAGCAGCGCCACCTGTGCTTTCTTCCACCCATGTGGAAAGAGACGCTGGATTTTGATTTGCACGCCGCGGGACGCAGTACGCCGGTCAAAGACATTGTGGCGGGCAAAAGTTTTCACCGGCCCGCCGGCGGATTCGTTGGCGTGGCCAATGTCGGCTTGGATGCCAATTGGCTTGGGCACCCGCTGGCCCTGGCCAATCTTTACGGGTTTGGACGCCTCGCGTGGGATCCCAATCTGAGCGCCGGTAAAATCGCGAATGAGTGGGCCCGTTTGACTTATGGCAACAAACCAACCGTTGTGCGAACTATCACCGCGATGCAGCTTGCCTCGTGGCGCATTTACGAAAATTATACCGGGCCGCTGGGGGCAGGCACACTCACCAATATTCTTGGGAGCCACTATGGGCCCGGCGTCGAATCTTCCGAGCGCAACGGCTGGGGCCAGTGGCATCGCGCCGACCATCAGGGTATTGGGATGGACCGCACCATAGCGACAGGAACCGGCTATGTGGGCCAATATCCCGCACCCGTGGCGGGCAAGTACGAATCTCTCAAGTCCACGCCGGATGAGTTGCTATTGTTTTTCCACCACGTGCCGTACACCTACGTGCTCCATTCAGGAAAGGCGGTGATCCAGTATATTTACGACTCGCACTATGAAGGCGCGCAACAAGCGCAAGGTCTGGTGCGCCAGTGGAAATCACTGAAAAACGATTTGGACGTCGATCGTTACCAGGACGTGCTCATGCGGCTTGAGTACCAGGCTGGACACGCCATCGTCTGGCGCGACGCGGTTTGCAATTGGTTTTTGCGCATGTCCGGCATTCCGGATGCGAAGGGCCGCGTGGGTCATTATCCCAATCGAATTGAGGCGGAGGGAATGCAACTGAAAGGCTACACGCCCTTTGACGTGATCCCGCCGGAAACAGCTTCGGGCGGTAATGCGATTGAGTGCGCGCCGCCGCTGCAGCACTGCGACGCTTCATTCCGATTCGACCGCGCCGCGGGATGGTACGAATTGGACGTGGAGTATTTCGACCAGATTAACGGCGAGTCAAAGTTTCGGGTTTTCGAGAACGGCCAGCAGGTGGATGAATGGGTAGCCAACGATCATCTGCCCGCGATAAAACCCGGCGGCGATTCTTCCACGCGGCGACGCATCACGGGGCTGGCGCTCCGCCCGGGCGATGTGATCCGCATTGAGGGATTCCCGGACGGTAAAGAACTCGCGCCGCTGGATTATGTTGCGCTTTATCCCCAACCGCAATATAAATAACGACGTGCGGCCCTGCATTTCTATCCTGCAGGACACCTCTGCCTCGGCCCCGACTTATGCGACCAAAAAGAAATTTCAATCCCCAAGTCTGAGAAGCCTGGATATTTATTTTTTCTCTTGACATGGAAAAACCCCGGCGATAAAGTTCGTGGTTGAAACAAAGTACTATGGCGACGCCGAGTTCGGTGGAAGTCTCAAATTATCCCGCGCGCGGAGCAAATTCCGAGACGGCTCGCGACATTAACCGAAGTCTTGTGCTCAACGGCATTCGCACCAATCAGCCGTTGTCGCGCGCGGACCTGGCGCGGCAAACCGGACTCCAGCGCAGCACGGTTTCACTAATTGTCGAGCAGTTGATTGAGGAACGCTGGGTTGTGGAAGGTCCGGCCCGGCAATTACCCCGTGGCCGCCGGCCGCGGCTGCTGGCCCTGAACATCGAGCGGGCTGGAATTATCGGCGTGAATGTGATGCCCGGCGCCACCACGATTGTCCTGGCGGATTTGAACGCGGACTTCCGGGCGCAGGAAACGGTGCCCACGCCAAAAAAACCGGAGGAGTTCGTCAAGCTGCTCTGCGATCGCGTGCGCGAGTTGATGCGAAAGTATCCTGATATGACCTACGAAGGGCTGGGGATCAGCGTGGCCGGCCGGGTGGACTACCGGACGCAAAATCTGGTTTTTGCTCCCAACCTGGGATGGCACGATGTGAATTTTCGCACGCCTCTGGAGCGCGCCACGGGACTACCGGTGCAGATTGAAAACGCCGCCAACGCCTGCGCGCTTTCCGAGGTATGGTCGGGGCCCAATAAAGATGTGAGCGATTTGATTGCCATCACCGTCTCCGAGGGCATCGGCACCGGCATCATCGCCAATGGAAAATTGGTGAGAGGTCCGAGCGGCGCGGGCGGCGAGTTCGGGCACGTCACCATGAATGAGGACGGCCCCGCCTGCAACTGCGGCAGCCGCGGCTGCTGGGAAGTGTACGCTTCCAATACCGCGGCCATTCGACATTATAACGGAGGCAATTCCAAGCATCGTGCGGCCACGGCGTCCAGCGTTACAAGTTTCAGCGATCTGGTGTCGCTGGCCGACCGGCAAGACGTGAGCGCCCTGGCCACCATCCAGCGCATGGCTCACTATCTGGGGTTGGGGATTGCCATGCTGGTCACGGGACTTGCGCCCACGGTCGTAACCATAGTGGGTGAGGTCACGCGAGTGTGGAAGACAGTGGAACCAATCATTCAGCGGGTTGTGGCTGAGCACGCTCCCACCCGGGCGAAGACGCGGATTGTCCCATCCGACGATCGCGCGCAACCCCGGCTGCGGGGAACTATCGCCTTGGTACTTCAGAAACACTTTGAGCCCAGGCACTGGTAAGTTGCATGGGTCGGAAAATAGCTAATGAAACTCAGAAGTTGTTTCTATATTGTTTGGTGCTCAAACTAAACACGATTTATAAGAGTTAATGATTGGTCAGCGTTCGATTGCGTCGGGTTGGGGTCAGAACTTAATCAGATGCCGGGCGATACAGACCTTTCGGTCCATCCCCCGGCACTGAGTTTATGGCAAATTCGCTTTGGCGAATATGGAGGATCTATGAAACGCATGGCTTTCTTTTGCGCAACCATACTCTTGATAATTTCGATCAATGGCTTTGGCCAGGGACAAGGAAGCGCTTCCGTCAGCGGCAGTGTGACCGACCCTTCCGGGGCAATCATTCCGAACGCGAAGGTAACGGTAGTCCAAACCAACACGGCCAGCAGACGGTCTGTGGTGACCAATTCGGCCGGAGAGTTTAGCGTGCCTTCCTTGCTACCCGCGACATATACCGTGTCCGTAGACGCCCCAGGCTTTAAGAAGTTTGTGGAAACAATCACACTTCTGGCTGACCAGTCGCGGGCGCTTCAAATCCAAATGCAAATTGGACAAACGACCCAGCAGGTTATGGTGGAGGCAACCAGCGTGGCGCTGAACACCGTCTCGCCGGTCCTGGGTCAGGTGATCGAGACGTCGCGGGTTATGGACTTGCCGATGAACGGCCGTAACCTCGCTGACCTGACGCTGTCGGTACCCGGCACGATCAATGCCAACGGCCACGGCGTGCAGCAAGGCACAACCAAGCAGATCCCGGGCGGAGCCGAATCCATCTCGGTTAACGGAGCGCGGCCTGACCAGATTGCTTACAACCTTGATGGGGCTTCGAACGAAGACCCGATGGGCAACACCAATAACCCCTTTCCTTTCCCCGACGCCACGCAGGAGTTCAGTGTTCAAACCAACAGCTTCAGCGCCCAGTATGGCGCCAACGCCGGAGCGGTGGTGAACGTGGTCACCAAGTCCGGCACCAACCAGTGGCACGGCGACGGGTTTGAATTCGTCCGCAACAAGTCCTTCAACGCGCGCCAGTTTGGCGCCTCCACCGTGGACGCCCTGCATCAGAATCAATTTGGCGGAACGGTGGGCGGGCCCATCAGGCGAGACCACAGTTTCATCTTTTTCGGCTATCAGGGAACACGCAGACGCGATGTTCCATCGCTGAACCGCACCACCCTGCCGACACCCGCCGAGCAGACCGGCGACTTCTCCGCGCTTTGCACGGCCGGATTCAGCGCGACCACAAACCTATGCACCAACTCAGCGCAGCAGATTAAAGACGGCTTTACGGGGCTGCCACTCGCCAACAACAAGATCGTCAACCTGGATCCTGTGGCGTTGAATATCCTGAAAGACCTTCCCACAGCCGCGGAAAATCCCGCCACGGGTTTCGTACAATACGCTGGCGCGCGCGATTTCGAGAATACCAACGAGTTCGTGACGAGATTTGATCAGGCAATTCGCGGCCAGGATAAGCTAACACTTCGGCTCGATCTCGTCCGTTACTTCAACCTTCCGCAGTACAACTCGGGAAACCTCCTGACCATCAATACCGGTTCGAATATTCAAACTCAGAACTGGCTGGCCAGCTACACGTGGGTGCCCACCCCGACTCTCGTCAACACCGCCTACTTCGGCGTGGACCGCACAGCTTCCGATCGCACCCAGGGCGGCAACGTGCCGCAATTGAGCGATCTCGGCTCGAACGTTCCCGAGCTCCCCAAAGCCCAGGGGGGCATCCGTGGATTTGGTGTCTCTGGTTTTTTCGGGTTCGGCGGTTTTACCGATGGCAAGTTCGTTCGTAATATCGTGACCTGGCGCGATAACGCCAATTGGATTCGCGGCAAACACACCATTCAGTTTGGCGGCGACTACGAGCGAGACCGGGGCATTGCTCGGAATACAGACTTCCTGAATCCGTCCATTAATTTCAACAATTCATTTACGGGGAACGCCCTGGCGAGCTTTATGGAAGGCTTTGTTAGTAGCGTTCAACAAAGTTCGGGCAACTATTCAGATCAGGCTGAGAGCCCGAAAGGGCTTTACGTCGGCGACACTTGGCATATCCGGCCGCGGCTGACCTTGGACGGAAGCTTGCGATGGGAACCGTTTTCCCCGGAAAAAGAAATTTATGGCCGCTTCCAGCAGTTCATCCCGGCCGCTTACTACGCCGGCTTCCATTCCCCCCGCATCCCGACAGCGCCCGCAGGACTTTTATTCAGCCATGACTGCTACAACAGTTACTGCGTGCCCAGCACCGGCCAAAAGGGCGACTACAAGAATTTCGCTCCGCGCGTTGGCTTCGCCTATGACGTTAGCGGAAATGGCAAGACCGTGGTGCGGGGCGGCGGCGGCGTATTTTACTCCACCCGCCTCTCTACTTTTTTCCTGAACGATCCTTCCATCGCCCCTCCCTTCAGCCTCTCCATCAACTTGTCGGGAAGCACGGCCTCACCCATCTCGTTGAGCCAGCCGGACGCTTCCCAGCCTGTCTTTACTGCGGGCTATCCGCAACATTACACCCTGGCCAACGTACCCTCCAATGTCCAGTTTCCCAGCCTGGTGCGCGCCTGGACCCTGTCGCCTTTTGCAAATTGGAGGACGCCTGCGATTTACGACTGGAACTTTACCGTGGAGCACCAAATGTCCGCTGGTGCTCTTCTCCGCGTTTCTTATGTGGGGACGCGCGGAACTCGTCTCCGCCAGGACAATGAGTGGAATACACCACAGGCATCCCTCTGGGTGTCAAACGGTTGCCCGGCTAATTCGAAGCAGGCGGCGTGCGGCACAGATGCGCGGCGTCCTTTCGCTGTCTTGGGTGCAAACGGGACGGTTTCAGGTCTCAGCAACATCTACCTGAGCACCAATGACGGCAATTCCATCTATCACGCCCTCCAAGTCACGCTGGAGAAGAGGCCAACAGCGAGCAGCAGTGGAATTATGCGGAATCTAACCCTGCTGGCCAGCTACACCTATTCCAAGGCGATGGATAATGGTTTGGCCAACGGTGGGGGCATCACTGACATTGGTTCAGCCGGCGACGGCGGGACATCCGGACTCCCTTACGGCAATCCATTCACAAGCCAGTGGAACACTGGACCTTCGGATTCTGACCACACGCATGTGATTGTCGCATCATATGTCTGGCAGCTTCCGCGGTTCGAATCAAGCTCCAACTCCTTGCTCAAGAACGCGCTCGGCGGTTGGAACTGGGGCGGGATTTATAGTTTCCGGTCAGGCAATCCCCTGACCATCACGGCCGGGTCCAACACTTCCCAAACCGGCCTGGGCGGCGAACGCGCCGTATTCGTTGGGAGTCCAAGCCAGTATGGGGGGAGCGGAGGCGCCGCGACATCCTGCCTTAACTCCAAAGGCGCGGTTGTTGCCAACCCTTGCGTGCCTTACCTTAATAACTCGGTTTTTGCGACGCCTCCCACATACGTCGCCACCGGCACCCAGACCCCAACGATGGCCACGTTCGGGAACCTCGGAAAAGACTCCTTCCGCGGGCCTTCCCGTTGGAACTACGATATGGATTTGATCAAAGACTTCCACCCACTTAGCTCGCATGAAAATATCAGCATGGAATTGCGAGGAGACTTCTTCAATTTCTTCAAACACACAGAATTGAATGACCCGAGCACTGGAATGACCAGCTCCAATTTCGGAAGAATTACCGGCGCTGGGAGCCCTCGAGTCATTCAGCTTGCACTTAAGGTGTTCTTCTAGACTCGGGCCAATATCGGACGAGAGGTTTGTGGAAAATTGGACGTGGCCTTCGCTGGCAAATTGATTATTTTCAGCCAGCGAGGGCGCGCTTCCCCCGCCCTATCCGGAGCGACGTTATTTTCATTCGGATTCTGTTGTAGCGCGGTCTGTGACCGCCGGTCGGCGCTCAGAGAGCGCCGCTACAAATTATGTCGCTCTATATGATTCTCCTTATGAGGACAACATGAAATCCTGGATCACTTTCGTTGCAAGCTGCATCGCGTTCTTCCCAGTATCGGCGCTCGGCTCGCTGAATCTTGACTCCCGCACCACTCTTTACATCAGCCCGGCCGCGCCTGCGCCCATTCAAGCGGCGGCTCGCGACCTGGCGCGCGATTGGAGCAAAGTTTTCGGCAACCCCATTCGTGTGGTGGGTAATCCCAAAGACGCCGGACCTCTTACCCTTTGGATCGCGCTCGACCATGACCTTCCCGACACGGTCAAGCGACCTTCAGGGTGGGAGCAACTTCACATTCAGGCTATTGACCAACCATCGCCCGGTTCTCCTGCCCGCCACGCCGTCGTGCTCACGGGCTCAGACATGCGGGGAACCATCTATGCCATCTACCAATTCTCCCAAGAATTCCTGGGCGTGGATCCTTTCTACTGGTGGACCGACCACACACCCCCTCGCCGAACGCACATCAGCGTTCCGGACAATTTTTCCGAAACTCAGGGACCGACTTTTCATTACCGCGGATTCTTCATCAATGATGAGGATCTGCTGACGGGCTGGGCGCCCCCTCGGAAAAAAGAAGGCACGGGAATTTCACTGGAAGTCTGGAACAAAATTTTTGAAACTATTCTGCGTCTGAAAGGAAATATGGTAGCGCCGGGAACCTGGATTTTCCCCGATGAACCGCAGATTAAACTGGCGGGTGAACGCGGCCTGATCCTCACCCAGCACCACGCCATCCCGCTGGGACTGAATGTGGCGCGTTGGCCGGAGGGCGTGCCTTACTCATACACAAGCCACCCTGAGATTCTCGAGCAAGCCTGGAAAGATGCGGCCGCCGCCTATCCACGCGACCAGGAAGTTCTGTGGACGGTCGGCTTGCGCGGCTTGTCAGATGTCAGTTATGCCGCGTTTGACCCGAGCGTAAGGGACAACGATGAGGCCCTGGGCCATTTGATTGGCAAGGCCATCGCTGACCAGATGGGAATCGTGCGTTCCCTGCGCCCCGACGCGCAGTTTATCACCAGCCTATGGCAGGAGGGCGCTCGACTGGTCCAGAAGGGCTATCTCAAGATACCGCCGGAGGTCCACGTGGTGTGGGCTGACGACGGCTATGGCAATCTTCAGGACAAAGGCGAGGTGGCCGCCGGACAAGGAGCTTACGATCACGTTGCGATGATGAACGCCCGGGCCAATCAATTGACGGAGATGGTTCCGGTGGAACGGATTGATTCGGAGCTCGGCCGCTACATCAAAGCCGGCGCAACTCATTACCTGCTTCTCAATACCAGCGACATTCGTCCGGTTTCCATGACTACAAAAGCCGTGATGGATATTGCGTGGAAAGGCTTGCCACACGCTGCCACGGGAGAGAGTGACAAGTTTTACCACCAGTGGTCTTCCCAGGAATTTGGTGAGAAGGCAGCTTCCCAGGTCGCGGAAATTTACAAAGATTATTTTAATGCGCCCGCGCACTTCAGCTTCGGCCCGGGCCCTTCCCATGAGTATGGAGACAATTACTATCACACGCAGGCCCGCCTTCTGTTGCTGTCTCACATGATTGACTCTCCGCTTTATTCCATTCCAAGCCAGGCGCCCAAATGGGTGATGCCGCGAATTTTTGGACTCCGAGGAGGAACCGGAAAGGCGTGGCTTCCCGCCGCGGTAAAAGCTGAAATACAAAGATGCGGCGAGGCGCAGCCCCGATGGGATGCCTTGTGGAAACGCGCGCTGGACGCCGAGCCGCTCGTCGCGCCCGACCGGCGGCCTTTCTATCGCGCCCACGTGCTGGCCATGATCGCCATCAACCGGGAGAGCAATCGGATTCTGTCGCTGGTTGGGGAGGCCATTCAGGATGACGATGCCGGCGATAAGGCCAAGGCGCGTGATGCCGGTGAACGGGCTCTGCGGGCTTTTGACGAGATCCAAAGGGCCGAGACAGAAGCGGAGTATGGTAAGTGGAAAAACTGGTATCGAGGAGACTGGTTGACGGGCATCCCCCGGACGCGCGAACTGGTGCAGATTTTTTTGAAGCAGCTTGAGGACCCATTGTCGCCCCTGCCGCCCCCCATCTTGTGGTCTGGATGGGAAGCGTATTACCATATCATGCATTACGAGGGAGATCGCTCGGCTGACGTGAAGTGATTTTTCCCTTTTTTTGCGCACCCCGGTTTTGTTTTCGGCGTGCACGGAGTCGTGTTCATCCTTCGAACGGTTCCAAGATTTAAAATTTATGTTAGTGTAGTCCCACGGGCGAAAGGGCTTGGATGAAAATTAAAGACATTCGTGCCACAACGGTGAGCGTCCCGCTGGCGGCGCCGTTAAGGCATGCCAACGGTTGCCATTGGGGGCGCTTCGTCCGAACCATCGTGGAAGTTGAGGCGGACAACGGCCTGGTGGGCCTGGGAGAAATGGGCGGAGGCGGCGAGTCAGCCGAGGGAATATTCCGCCAACTGAAGTCTTATCTCGTGGGGCGCGACCCGGCGCTCCTTGAGGAACTGCGATTTCTCATCAGTAATCCCACCGCGTCGCTTTACAACAACCGCACGCAAATCCTCGCGGCCATCGAGTTTGCCTGCCTTGACCTGCTCGGCCAGCAGTGGGGCGTTCCTGTCTCCGAAATTCTGGGCGGGCGGCTTAGAGACAAGGTCGAGTTCGCTTCCTACTTGTTCTTCCGTTATGCGAACCCTCGCGATGGCTCCGGCGAGGTTCGGACGGTGGCGCAATTGTTGGCCCATGCGCGGGACTTGAAAAGTCACCACGGATTCACTACCCACAAATTGAAGGGCGGCGTGTTTCCGCCGGAATACGAACTGGAATGTTATCGCGCGCTCGCGTCATTGGGCGCGGGCGACCGCTTGCGCTTTGATCCGAATGGGGCCTGGTCAACCGAGCAGGCCATCGGGTTCGGCCGCGCCATTGAAGACCTAAACAACGATTATTTGGAAGACCCGGTGTATGGCCAGAGCGGCATGCGCCGGGTGCGCGAAAAGGTGCGCATCCCGCTGGCCACCAACACGGTGGTGGTGAATTTTGAACAACTCGCCGCCAACGTTCTCCGCACCGCCGTGGATGTGATTCTCCTCGATACCACTTTTTGGGGCGGCATTCGCCCGTGCATTAAGGCGGCTGGAGTCTGCGAAACTTTTCAATTGGGCGTTGCGGTGCACTCCTCCGGCGAGCTGGGAATCCAGCTTGCCACTATGCTCCATTTGGGGGCAGTGATTCCGAATCTGTCGTTCGCCGCCGACGCCCATTACCACGAGCTGGTGGACGATATTATTGAAGGAGGAAAATTACGTTATCAGCACGGCGCCATTGCCGTCCCGACGACACCAGGACTGGGCGTTCGGCTGAATCGCGACAAGCTTGCCGAATACAGTGAGACGTACAAGCGTCTGGGCTCGTATCCTTACGATCAGGATCCCTTGCGTCCGGGTTGGACGCCCACCATTCCCAATTCGCGGTGGGCCGACCCGGCGGACGATCGGGTTCCCAAGATCAGTTTCTGACAGCAGGTTGAGTGAATTTTAAATCCCAAGGAAATTATAATTCAACATGAAACCCATGGATAAGTCGAGCGTTGCACTGCTGGCTGAGGAAATTCTGAATACGATTGTCCGACCCCTGCCGGTGGTTGACATTCATACGCACATCAATCCCATTGAGCCGGCCGCGCGAGATGTGGCAGAGCTCGTCTTTTACCACTACATTGTGACGGAGATGGAGACTGCCGGCGTCGACCGCGGCAGGCTGGAAGCCGCTAAAACAGTGGAGGAAAAGGTTGACCTCTTTATATCCTCCATCCCGCTCGTGGCCAACACCGTTACTTTCTGGTGCCTTCGCCGCGTCCTGGCGCAACACGGCATGGGCGTTGAGACCGACATTACGAAAGAGGCTCTGCTTCAAATCAACCAGAAAATTCTCAGCAACCCATCGCGCGCTGCGTGGCCGCGCCAGGAACTGGTGGAAAGAAATAACATTCGCAAGACCGCATTGACCCTCAACATCACCGAGGCGCTCCCCGCCTTCGACAATGATTTATTTTTCGGAACGTTGCGCATGGACGATCTACTGAACAGTCCCGGCGAAAAAACTTTGAGCCAGTTTATGTCTGTCACGGGCACAAGCATTGGGAGCCTTTCAGATTTCGAACGCACCGTGGGCAAGCGAGCAACAGAATTCGCCCAGGCGGGTAGCAAGGCCCTGACCGCCGGCCTGCCCCCGGAAGCGGTCTTCGTGCCGCCGGATCGCCCGGCTGCTGAAAAGCTGTTTGACAGCATGATTCGCGGAAAGTCCCTCACTGTGGGGGATCAAACACTTCTGCAAAACTATCTGCTGGATTTCTTTGCCGGCCTCGCTTCTGACCTCTCCCTTCCCTTCCAACTGCTGCTGGGAGTCCGCCGGCCGCTGCCTGGGAACACGGCGGTGAGCGTTCTTCATCCCGGCCTTATTACGCGATACGCGCCGCTCTTCCACAAGTTTTCGAAAACTCGATTCGACTTGTTTCTGGCAAGCGTCGTCCATTCGCAGGAATTGGTGGCCACGGCCAAGAACTATTCCAACGTAAGCTTGTCTGGTTTCTGGTGGTACGCTTTTTCGCCGCCTTATATCCGGTCAATGCTCACCGAGCGCTTGCTGGCATTACCTGTGGTCAAGTTGCACGCCTTTTTTTCCGACGCCTACAACGTGGAGTGGTCGGCGGGCAAGCTGGCCCTCTTGCGCAAGGAATTGTCCTGGGTGTTGGCGGAACTGATTATTTCGGGCTATCTTGCGGAGTCGCGGACTTCTGAAATTGTAGAATCATTGCTCTCCAAGAACGCCACGCGCCTCTACAAGCTTTAAACTCGCGGCGCGTCCGCGGGCGCTTTGGATGCGCCAGCGCCTGCCAGCGCCAGGAACGCGCTTACGCGCAACGCGAGCCACTAACGGCCGAGGCTCAATTTCTCGAACGGAGTGTTCATAATTGGATACTTCGGCCAGGCCTTGTAGTCGAAATGCCACCATTCACTTGAGAAAACAGTAAATCCCTCAGATTCCATAGCCTCGCGCAAAATCTTGCGCCGCTGGCGCTGCTCGACCGTGCCGCCGGGATAGTTGGGGTAGGCACGCCTGGTCATTTCATCATAGACGCTGGGCATCTCCACTTCCTTGCCCGTCTTCAAGTCGTAAAGCGACAGGTCCACCGCGCATCCGCGATTGTGCCTGGAGCCTTGGGCTGGATTCGCCACGAAGATATGCTTGTCGGCGGGCGTGGCATCCCAGAACACCTTGGTGATGTACCAGGGCCGATAGGCGTCGTGGATGATCAGACCATAACCGAGCGGCCGCAGCTTTTTATTGGCGCGCACCAACGCCTGGGCGGCGGGCCGCTGCAGGAAGGCCCGGGCCTGCGTGTAAACCGGTGTGCTGAGAAAGTTATCCGAGGTCGCGTAGCGGATATCCAGCTTGATCCCGGAATCGAGCTTGACCAATTCCACAAGATCAGGATGTCGCTTGCCGTGTTCCGTGGGAGGCGTAGCTCGCAACGCTTCGGCGCGGAGTTGCGGAATAGGACGAACCGGAGTGATGCGATAGATGCCGTCTGGCGTGACAGCGTTCTGGCCGGGACAGAGACCGGCGGCAAAACACCATGCCGCCAGGGCCAAAAAATATCTGTGACTTTTCATCATCCGTTTATTCTACATTGCGATACGTTTACGTTCCAAGCAGTTCAACGCATGGATAGAATCGGCTGACTCCGTCAAAAATACTCCGCCGCCATTATCTCCATTTCAACAACCTGCTAGAATGGAACCGGCTCAATCAAACAGAACCCAGCGATAATCATTCATCGTGAATATAATTTCAACGCCGGAGGAAGACATCATGAAAAGAACTGGACGGAATTCCTGGTTGTGGTTGGCCGTTTGCTTCGCAGCAGTGGCAAGCCTGTTAATGCAAGCCAGGCTAAAGGCCGAAGCCGCCGAGCCAGAGGCTCCACCCCTTTTGCTGGGGACGGCGTGGTATCCCGAGCAATGGCCGGAATCGCGATGGGATGCCGACCTGACCCTGATGCAGCAAGCGGGAGTGCATATGGTGCGCGTGGGGGAATTTGCGTGGAGCCGAATGGAGCCGAGCGAAGGCGAGTATCATCTCGGCTGGCTGGACCGCGCAATCGCGATGGCTGCCGAGCACGGGATTTTCACGGTGATCGGGACTCCGACGGCAGCTCCACCCGCGTGGCTCACGCAAAAATATCCGGAGACCCTGCGCATGGGTGAGGACGGGCGTCGCGCCGAACACGGCAACCGCCAACAATTTAATTTTGCCAACCCCAAATACCGCGAACTGGCGCGCGAGATCGCAGAACAATTGGCGAAGCGCTTCGGCCACAACCCCCACGTGCTGGGCTGGCAAATCGACAACGAGTATGCGGCTGAATCGTATGATCCTGATACCAAGGCGCAATTCCAGCAATGGCTGAAAGCGCGTTACGGAACCCTCGCCAATCTGAATGCCCGCTGGACCACCGCCTACTGGAGCCAGACTTATTCCGATTGGAACCAGATCCCAATTGAGACCCATTACGGCAATCCCGGGCTGCTGCTGAGCTGGAAGCGTTTTGTGAGCGACACGTGGCGGAGCTACCAGAAAAATCAACTCGATGTCATCCGCGCCAATTCCGATGCCCGGCAATTCATTACCACCAACACCATGGGATGGTTCGACGGATACGATCACTACACGGTGATTCAGGATCTTGACCTGGCCGCGTGGGATGACTACGTGGGCGAGGGCCACCTGGATCCGGCAAGAAATGGCGCGGCGCATGACCTGACACGCGGCTTCTTGCGCAAGAACTTTTGGGTGATGGAGACGCAGCCGGGCTTTGTGAATTGGGCCGCGGTTAACAATGCGCTGAACAAAGGCGAGGTGCGCGCCATGGCCTGGCATGCCGTCGGGCATGGCGCGGACACAGTGAGTTATTGGCAGTGGCGAAGCGCGTTAAACGGTCAGGAGGAATATCACGGCGTGATCGTGGGAGCGGACGGCACACCAGTGCCTTTGTATTCCGAAATCCAGCAGATTGGGAATGACTTTGCCAAGGCCGGCCCCGTTCTGGCGGGCACCACGGTGAAATCCGAAGTGGCGATTCTGCACTCCTATGATAGCCGTTGGGCTATCGAGTGGCAGAAACACAACCGGCAGTATGACCCGGTGGCTGAAATCGTCAGCTACTACAAACCACTGCGCGCCATCAGCCAGTCCTTGGATGTGATTGCACCCACTGCTCCCCTTAGCCAATACAAGTTGGTGGTGGCGCCGGGACTCAATGTGCTTTCGGACGCCGAGGCAGCCAACCTCATCAATTATGTCCGCCAGGGAGGGCATCTGGTTCTAGGCCAGCGATCGGCGATGAAGAATGTGGATAACGGATTGCAGACCGAACGTCAGCCCGGACCCCTTGTGGATTTGCTCGGCGGCCGGGTGGAACAGTTTTATGCGTTAGTCGATCCGGTTCCGGTGGAGGGTGATTGGGGTTCCAGCCAGGGAAAGTTCTGGGCCGAGCAACTCAGCACGAAAAATGACGATGTGAAAGTACTCGAGAAATATGGGAAGAGCAATGGCTGGCTTGATGGCCAACCCGCCGCGATTACGCGCAAGGTGGGCAAAGGTCGCATCACTTACATTGGCGCATGGCTGGATGACGCCGGAATGGCTGCAGCCGCAAAATGGATGACCGATGTCAGCGGGGTGAAGCCGGCGCTCGGACCCGTGCCGGAGGGCATTGAGGTTTACCCGCGCTATGGCGCGCATGGAGCAGTATATATTCTTGTCAATTTTTCGAAGACTGAACAGACAATTTCATTGCCATCCGAAATGCAGGATGTGCTCGCGGGCGGAGTAAAGCGGTCCGTCTCTCTGCCTGTGTACGGAGT
>DASYXZ010000189.1:0-25041 GCA_035934315.1 Terriglobia bacterium
GGAAGCGTTCATCCACAACAATGGAAAATTACAGAGGGCGTTCGGAAGTTGAAGGTCGGGGCAAAACCATTTTCAATTCTTGACCTGTCGCACTCGACTTTTACTTGGTGACTGAATGCCAAAATCTGAAAATCAAACGGTGATTATTCCCGACGAAAGGTTTATCCCATGCGTTGGAGCCAGGCTTTTATTCCCACATTGCGCGAGGTGCCGGCGGACGCCGAAGTCCCAAGTCACAGGCTCCTGTTGCGCGCCGGTTACATTCGCCAGGTTGCGGCGGGCATCTACGCCCATCTTTTTCTGGCGAACAGGTCACTCCTGAAAATCACTCAAATCATCCGCGAGGAAATGAATCGCATCGGCGGCCAGGAATTTTATCTGCCCGCTCTGAATCCCGCCGAGCTCTGGAAAGAATCCGGGCGATGGGATGCCGTGGACGTGATGTTCAAGCTCAAGGATCGCAATCTGCACGAACTATGCCTGGGCATGACGCACGAAGAGGAAATGACGAACATCGCCCGGGGAGAATTGCGGTCTTACAAACAGCTCCCGCAGATCTGGTATCAGATTCAGGCGAAATTTCGTGATGAACCGCGCCCCAAATCCGGATTGCTGCGCCTGCGCCAGTTTATGATGAAGGATTCCTATTCGTTTGACCTGGACGACGCGGGCCTGGACGTGAGCTACCAGAAGCACGTGGATGCCTACACGCGCATCTTTGAGCGTTGTGGACTGAAGTTCCTTTATGTTGAAGCGTACTCCGGGATGATGGGCGGCAAAGTTTCCGGCGAGTTCACGGCTCCCACCGAGGCGGGTGAAGATTCCGTCGCGGTTTGTGACTGTGGTTACGCAGCGAATCTTGAAAAGGCGGAAGGAAAAGCGCCGCCCGTGCAAGATTTGCCCGGCGACGCGGCGCCGGAAACATTCCCCACTCCTGGCCAAAAAACGATTGACGACCTGGTGCGATTTACGGGGGAAAGCCCGTCGCGAATGATCAAGACACTGGTTTACATGGTGGACAGTAAACCCGTGGTGCTCCTGTTTCGCGGCGATCACACGTTGAGCGAAACGAAACTGGCAACCGCCCTGGGGACCGATTTGTTTCGCCCTGCCACGCCGGAAGAAGCTCTTAAGTTGCACGGGGCCAACCTGGGGTCGTTGGGGCCTGTCGGTCTGCGCGGGGTGCGGCTGCTGGCGGACCGAGCGTTAGATGGCCGCAGGAATCTCATCACCGGAGCCAACGTTGATGGCACGCACCTTCGCAACGTGACCCCCGGCCGGGACTTTACGGCGGAGTCTCGCGATTTGCGCATCGTTGTGACGGGTGACTTGTGCATTCGTTGTGGCAATACGCTTCGCGTGGTCACCACGGTCGAACTGGGCCACGTGTTCAAGCTGGGGCGGCGCTATTCAGAAGCGATGCACGCCCACGTTTTGGATTCGAACGGCAAAACCGGGCCGTTGGTGATGGGCTCTTATGGCATTGGCCTCGAGCGAATTCTGAGCGCGGCGGTGGAGCAAAATCACGATGCGGACGGCATGTTCCTGCCGCGGGCGATTGCACCCTTTGACGTGATCCTGACGGCGGCGAATGTGGACGACCCGGCCCTGCGTTCAGCGGCGGAAAATTTGTATCAGGAAATGCAGGCCCAGTCGTTTGACGTCCTCTTTGATGACCGCTCCGAAAGGCCGGGGGTAAAATTCAAGGACGCAGATCTGATTGGAGTCCCCATCCGTGTTACTTTGGGCAAGCGCAAGTTTGAACAGGGACTGGTGGAGATCTTCGAACGCTCGACAAAGCGAATCGAGGATGTTAAGCTGGAAAACGTAGGCCGGACTTTAAAAGACAAGTACCTCCGTTAGCGCGATTTATTAAATTTATAATCGGAGTCGGAGGATGACATGCGACGATCAGAGTCAGGAGCAGGCAGCGCCAAGGCAATCTTTGCCATTTTATTTCTTGTTGCCGTGGTTTATTGCGCGTGGAAGGTCATACCCGTTTATGTCAATAATTATGAGCTCAACGATGATATCCGGCAGCTCGCCATTCAAGCCACGGTGGACCGCAGCTCGGCCGAGCAGGTCCAAAACAAGATCTTGAATTATGCCAAAGACCTTAACCTTCCTGTAAAGCGGGAGAATATAACCGTCCAGGTGGGGAACAGGGTCACCATAAATGTTGACTACACTATTCCCATCGATTTGAAAGTCTATGTCTGGATGAAGGAATTCGTCGATTCGGCCGAGAACAATCAAATATAAACCGTGTCTCAGCGACAATCAACCGGAACTCGCAAACCAGATAAGTCCGGATCCTCGCGGGCAACTCACCTCCCTTTATTTTTGACAAATTGGACGTGGTGGCAGAAAACCCTCCTGGCCGCCGGCCTGGTAATTCTCCTCTTTGGACTTGGAGTCTTCACCTATTTCTACGTTCGCTTCGCGCGGATCATTGATGCGCGGCTGAGTGGGGATGTATTTGCCAACGCGTCGTTGGTCTATGCCGCTCCCACTGAAATTCAAGTTGGCCAACCGGCCACGCCATCGGCCATCGCGGCGCGATTGCGCCGGGCCTATTACGCCGAGGGCGATGGAGGATCAAATGTTGGCACCTACAAACTAGAGGGGAATCGATTGGAGATTTATCCCGGTCCCTCTTCTTTTTTCCGTGGTGAGCAGATTCAGGAAGGTCCGGCCGCGCTGGTGTTTAGGGACGGACGGCTGATTTCCATCACCTCTCTGGGTCGAGCAACCCCGCTGGCCAACTATTGGCTGGAGCCCGTGGTGATCACCACGGTATTTGACCGCGGCCGTTCCAAGCGGCTCCTGGTGCGATACCAGGATCTGCCCAAGGTTTTGGTGGATGCCATCCTGGCTGCGGAGGACCATCGATTCTTTTCACATTACGGCATCAGCATCTACCGCGTTCTCGGTGCGGCGGTGGCGGACCTGCGCGGTGATGCCGTGCTCCAGGGAGGCAGCACGCTGACCATGCAACTGGCGCGCGAGTTTTTCCTGGGCCGCGAGCGTACTTGGAGTGTGAAGATAAACCAGGCTTGTCTGGCCCTCATGCTGGAACAGCGCCTGACCAAGGAACAGATTTTCGAGCTCTACGCGAATCAGACCTACCTTGGACAGCGGGGAAGTTTTTCCGTATACGGTTTTGGCGAAGCCGCCGCCGCTTATTTTAACAAGGACGTCAGCAGCCTCACTCTGCCTGAGGCTGCTTTGCTGGCCGGATTGATTCGCGGTCCCAACCTTTATTCGCCTTATAGACATCCCCAAAGGGCGCTGGATCGGCGGAATAATTACGTCCTGCGCCGGATGGTCGATACCGGATTCATCACCGCTGCCGAAGCTGAAAAGGCTGCCCAGGCGCCTTTGGGACTCACCCAGCGGAATGTGGAGGGCAATCAGGCGCCTTTCTTTGTCGATATGGTGAGAGAGCAGTTGTTGGAAAATTTTTCCCAACGCGAACTCCTTTCTCAAAACTATCGCGTCTATACCACTCTTGACCTTGACCTCCAAAACGCGGCCTCCGAGGGAGCACGCGTCGGCATCTCCGAAGTCGATCAGGAGATAAAAAAGCGACATCGCAAGAATGCCCCTCCCCTCGATCCCAACCAACCCCAGTTGGCCATGGTGGTTTTGGATCCGCATACGGGCCTGGTAAAAGCCCTGGTGGGTGGACGGAATTACGGCGTCAGTCAACTGAATCATGCGCTGGCTCGAAGACAACCCGGCTCATCCTTCAAACCCTTTGTCTATGCTGCGGCATTGAATTCGGGCATCGACGGTTCCCAACCACTCATCACACCTGCCACCATACTCAAGGATGAACCCACCACCTTTGATTTTGGGGATAAGCCTTACGAGGTGCACAATTACCAGCAGGAATACCACGGTCTGGTGACAGTCCGCCAAGCTTTGATGCTTTCGCTGAATGTTGCCACCGTGAGTCTTGCGGAAATGGTGGGCTATGGCAAGGTGAGAGCGTTGGCGGTTCAAGCGGGCATTAATAAGGATATTGGCTCGACTCCTGCGCTGGCGCTGGGCGCTTATGTGGCGACGCCGCTCGAAATCGCCGGGGGCTATACGATCTTCTCCAACGGCGGCCAATACGTTGCCCCCCGGTGCATCTTTTCGGTTAACAATTCTTCAGGCCACACGCTTTGGACCAGCCCCCTCATCACGAGGCGGGTGCTTGATCCGCGTGTCAGCTACCTGATGGTAAATCTCATGGAGAGCGTCATCAACAACGGAACCGGTTACCCGGCGAGGGCGCGCGGGTTTACGCTTCCTGCGGCGGGCAAGACGGGTACTTCGCATGACGGCTGGTTCGCGGGATTCACCTCCAACCTTCTTGCAGTCGCCTGGGTGGGCTACGATGACGACCGCGAACTTAACCTGGAGGGAGCGAGGTCTGCCCTGCCGATTTGGACCGAATTCATGAAGCGTGCCACGCAACTCCCGGCTTACAGGAATGTCCAGCCGTTCTCAGTGCCCTCTGGCATCGTCACCGCCGCCATCGACACCAATACGAATCTCGTAGCTTCGGCCGGCTCGACTTCCACTCGAGATGAAGTTTTTATTGAAGGCACAGAACCCACGACGGCGCCGACAGGAGTCACAACACCGGCCAGTTTGGATATTAAACAAGGCCAGCCGTCCGGACTTTCAAAAATACTGACAGAGATCTTCCACGGGGGGAAGAGCAACGCGGTGCCCCCAACAACTCAGCCAACCGCCGGCGCCGCGGATGGAAATCCTCCAGATGCGCAGGCAAAGCCAAAAGGGAAGAGCGTGTTCAGTAAATTCCTCTCCGTCTTTAAGGGCAAAAGCCAAACACCCCCGCCCCCAACGACGTCTCCCAAGAAACCAGTTGCCCAGTGAGGTTGCATTTCCGGTATTGCAGGGTGTATGCTGGAATTCACCCCCCAGCGGGGGTTCGACATGACAACCCAGAAGTGGGCTCGGCTGACGGTCTTGATGGCGGTCCCCCTCCGTGGTCTTTGGACAGCCGCCTTGATGGCGTCCTTCGGTCCGCTGGCACTCGGGACCCTCAACAATCCTTTCACGCCGCCCAAAGCGCAGATCGAAAACCCTGTGCCACCTCCCAAGGGGACGATATCGCTGGAAGAGCGCGCCGACATTTATATGGCGCGGAAATCATATCCCGACGCGGTGGACTATTATTACCGCGCCCTCCAGCAGCCTGGAATTTCTCCACCGGGCGCTGCGACCCTTTGGAATAAGATTGGTATCGCCTTTCAGCAGGAAGATAATTACCGCGCGGCGCAAAAGGCCTACGAGCGGGCGATGCGCCTGCGGACCGACTTCAGTGAGCCCTGGAATAACCTGGGCACAACTTATTTCATGGAAAATAATTTCAAGAAATCGATCAAATATTACCTGCACGCCATCAAGCTGAACCCTTCCTCCGCTTCCTACCACATGAATCTGGGGACGGCGTATTACCGCAGGAAGAAATATAAGGTCGCCGTGGAGGAGTATAAAACCGCCCTCACGCTGGACCCAAATATTCTTTCTGAACGATCGTCAGAGGGCACCGTGATGCAGACGCGCGGGGCCGACGCAAATTTCTATTTCTATCTGGCTAAAAGTTTTGCCATGGTCGGCCGGGCCGACGAAGCCGTCCGTTATTTGCGCCGGGCATTCGAAGAGGGGTTCAAAGATCAAAAACGCGTGGCATCAGATCCGGACATTCAGAAGATCAGCCAGTATCCTGCCTACGTCGAGCTAATGAAAAATCTTCCCGTCGCTATCCAAGATTGAAATTTGCGGGAATAATCATGGTTTCGGGAAGCTTGCACTCCTGTCCCTATCCCGTCAAAACTGAGCCGGAGTTGAATACAGGTGGCTTGCCACAATCTGGTGCAGACCAGCGCTGCGCCTGAGAACTCCGTTTCCGGCAGCCTCGACGGCCCGTTTGGCTCCGACTCAGTGTTATACTTAATTGATGGGATGCTTGCTCAAGAAAAAAGCAGTCCGCTTGGTTTCTCTCCTGATTTTCGCGCTTGTGTCTGGCCAGCTCAAGGGCGCGCCCGCCGCCCGAACCGTCCTTGTTTTTCCTTTCATCAATCGGAGCACCCGGGCGGATCTCAATTGGATTTCAGAAGGGTTTGCGGTGATCCTTTCTTCGCGCTTGGCTTCCGCGGACCGTTACGTTCTGGGGCGGGAGGAGCGAAATGCGGCGTATGCCCAACTCGAACTTCCGCCTGAAGCACCCCTTTCGCTGGCCAGTGAATACAAGGTGGCTGAGATTCTGGGCGTGGATTGGGCTGTGGTGGGAAATTTTAATGTTGAGGGAAACCGGCTGACCGCGCGGGCCCGGCTCCTGGAGGCGCACGGCCTTAAACTTTCACCCGCTCTCGAGGCCACAGGTGAATTAAGCGACCTCGTCGAATTGCAAACCCAGCTTGCCTGGAGGTTGCTGGCAGCGCACGATCCTGACTTCGTGGTGGGCCAGGAAGATGATTTCCGTCGCCGCTTTCCGGAGGTGCGACTGGACGCGTTTGAAAACTACATTCGGGGGATTCTTGCGACCGACACAGCCAGCCGGGTTCATTTCCTCACGGAAGCGGACCGCCGAAACCCCTTGGATCATCAGGCGGCATTCCAACTTGGCCTTTTTTATTTTGACCAGAAGGACTATGCGAAATCCGTGCTCTGGTTGCGGAAGCTCGATGAGCGCGACTCGAACTACCTGGAGTCGCTTTTTCACATCGGGGTCGGTGAATATTTCCTGGGTCACGAAGCGGTGGCCGAACAGGCGTTCACAGCCCTGGAAAGGCAAATTCCCCTTACCGAAGTTTCAAATAATCTGGGGGTGATGGAAGCACACCGGAATGACTTTGCCGATGCCCTTGTCCAGTTTAACCGGGCTTATCAGGCAGATTCCACGGACCCGGATTTTTCTTTCAACATGGGAGTCTGTCTATGGTATCTCAAGAGATATAATGAGGCATATAAATACCTGAAAGAAGCCCTGAGCCTCGATGATGACGATCCCGGCGCGCATTCCCTGTTGGCTCTCGTTTCAGGCAAGCTGGGGGACTCTCAAAGGCAGCAGGTGGAGCGGAAGTGGATCGCGGACCACGAAGGCATACCGATCTCCAAGATAACAGATGACGATATTCTGCCGCAAACGCGGATTAAGAAGAATTATGACGGCCGGGCATTCAGGTTGCTCGCGCTCACCGTCCAGAACGCGATGGAGCAGAGCCTGGCCAGGAAGCCCCCATTGGAACACGCTGAGGTGCATCTGGCCGATGGGAAGAGACTGTTTGCGGAAGGCCGATTGGCGGAAGCAGACCGTGAACTGTCCGAAGCTGTTTCTCTGGTTCCGCAGGATGATCAAGCCCACCTGATATTCGCGCAGGTACTGGAGGCGGAGAGCAAGCATCAGGAAGCAGCGGCAGAGATTGAGACAGCATTGAAATTAAAGAATAGTGTGGCGGCGCACATTTTGCTGGCGCGGGTTTACTTTGCCATGAACCGCCTGGATGCCGCCCGCGCCCAGGGGCAAATCGCGCTTGGCTTGGAACCCGGCAATAGTGAGGCAGCTCAATTGATGGATCAGATTCGAGGGCGCGCGCCGACTCCGCGGAGTACGCCATGAACCTCAAACAGTCCCGGTTCTTTCGCGCCTCCTTCCTGATCCGGTTTGGCGCCTCGGCGGTGGCGGCTCTTGCGTTTTTCCTTTTCGGGCTTTCCAAGGCTACTCCGAAAACTACCACCCCCCGGCCAGTTGTTGTTGAGGTTGACCTGAATGACATCGTTGAGCCGGTGAGCGCGGAATATGTGACGCGCGGCATCAGCCACGCCAACCAGATCCACGCCAACGCCGTGCTTCTGGAACTGAGCACCCCGGGCGGGCTAGACACCTCCATGCGCGAAATCATCAGCGCCATTGTGGCTTCGCACGTGCCCGTGATCACTTATGTTGCGCCCAGCGGACATCGCGCTGCTTCGGCGGGATTTTTTATTCTCCTTTCGGGTGACCTTGCCGTGATGGCGCCGGGAACAAACACGGGCGCTGCCCACCCCGTGATGATGGGCGGCGGGGACATCGGCAAAACGATGGCTGCCAAAGTTGAAAACGACGCGGCTGCGTATATTCGCAGCCTGGCGGACAAGCGCGCGCGGAATTCAAAAATGGCAGAAGATGGCGTGCGGGAAAGCAAGTCTTATACGGAGAAGGAAGCGCTGGACGGAAAGCTGATTGACGCCATCGCCAACACGCCCGCCGACATTTTCACCCAATTCGACGGCAAGACCATCAAGCGATTTGACGATTCCACCACCACCTTGCGCCTGGCCGGCGCTGAGATTGATCCGTATGTGATGACGGGACGCGAGCGGTTCCTTTCACGAATTGCCGACCCAAACATCGCTTTTCTTCTTGGGGCGATCGGCGTCCTGTGTCTCTACATCGAATTCACTCATCCCGGAATGGTGGCGCCGGGCGTTGTGGGCGCCATTGCCATGGTTCTTGCCCTCTATGGGTTTCACCTGCTGCCCATCAATTATGCCGGGGTCCTTTTGATCATTGTTGCGATTGGTTTATTCGTGATGGAGGCCAAAGTAACTTCACACGGTGTGCTGGCTCTCGGTGGGATCGTGGCCATGGTGATCGGTTCGCTCATCCTCATCGATTCTCCGTTGCCCGGAGCAGGGATTCGCCTCGGCACCTCGCTGAGTGTCACCCTGCCGCTGGCGGTCGTGGTGGTGATCTTGCTGCGGTTTGCCTTGGCGGCGCGCAAACAGAAAGTCGTCACCGGGGGCGAGGGAATGATTGATTCCGTCGGAACCGCGCAAACCGATCTCGAGCCGCAAGGCAAGGTTTTTGTTCATGGAGAAATTTGGGAAGCCCGAACCAGCGGCAAGATTTTGAAAGGCGCACGCGTCCGTGTGCGCGAAGTGGACGGCCTTACGTTGGTGGTTGAACCTGTGTCCGAATACCGTTAGACTGAGCGCGAAGGCAAACTGATTTGTAGCGGCGGTCGGAGCCTGCTCGCCGAAGCGAGATCGCCGAGTTTTCGGCGCTCAGAGAGCGCCGCGACAACCGGTGACCTTGAATCAGGTCGAAAAGTTCGAAAGGAGTGCGCTATGAGCTTTGGGATCTTTGCGGTGATTATCTTCTTTTTCTGGATAATGGCTTGCGTGAATGTAGTCAGGGAGTATGAGCGTGCCGTCGTCTACCGGCTGGGCCGCCTGCAGAAAACCGACAAGACTGGGCTTTTCTTTATTCTTTGGCCCATCGACAAGATCGTGAAAATATCGTTGCGCATCGTGACCTGGGACGTTCCGCCCCAGGACGTCATCACGCGCGACAACGTCTCGTTGAAAGTTAACGCCGTGGTTTATTTTCGGGTGATCAGCGCGCAAAAAGCTTTCAATGAAGTTGAAAACTACCGCTACGCCATCGAACAGTTGGCGCAAACCACTTTGCGGTCGGTGCTCGGCGAATACGAGCTGGACGATTTGCTTTCCCAGCGCGAAAAGCTGAATGCGCGGCTGCAATCAATTCTGGACGAGCATACCGAGCCGTGGGGCATCAAAGTGACCAAAGTTGAAGTGAAGCAGGTGGACTTGCCCCAGGATATGCAGCGCGCTATCGCGCGCCAGGCCGAAGCTGAGCGCGAACGGCGGGCAAAGATCATCAATGCCGACGGCGAATTTCAAGCGGCAGCCAAGTTGGCGGAAGCGGCAGAAGTCATTGCCAGGCAGCCCGTGGCCATCACGCTCCGCTACCTTCAGACCCTCGCCGAGTTGGGCACTGAGAGAAGTACGACCATTGTTTTTCCTTTGCCCGTCGACTTGCTGGCGGCCATTCTCGGAAAACCCTTCGCGCCTGCGACACAGCCGCCAACCCCGCCGGCGCCCGGAGCTTTGCCAAAATGAAAATGGGGATTTCCGGCAACCTGTCGCGCATGTATTGTATTTCTGACTGGCAACTGTCAACTGTAAACTTCTTTGAGGAGATCTATGGGCCGCGGTGAAAATCCGGAAGACGTCACAAAAAGTATTTCGGCAGGACAGCTTGTTATGCTGTTTCTGGCTGGCACGGCGATATGTGGGGTTTTCTTTTCCGCTGGATTTTGGCTGGGACATAATGAAAGGGAGACCCCCTTGACGCCGGTCACTGAGCGTGTGTCGCAACCCTCGGACATTCCGCCGGTGGCGGCGCAGAACTCACCCGGCGCCGCTGACGATCCTGGCGCCTCCGCGTCTAAGGACGATACAATGGCTCCAAATGACGCGCAACCGGCGCCGATGCGGCCGCAGCCGTTGTCCTCGTCAACAGACGCGGGTGCAAAGCCGGCGATTAACTCTCGAGAGTCTTCCGTTGTCGCCGCGCCTGCGGAACCTGCGGATTCGAATTCAACTGCCCGTGCCGGAATTCCCAGCGCGACCGCACTCCGCGAGCCGGCTGTCGGAGGATCAAGTTTTCTCATCCAGGTTGCCGCAACTTCCACTCAGCCTGATGCGGTAAAAATGGTGAAGGCTCTGAAAGCCCTTGGTTACACCGTCATTTTTGTCACGCCCGAGCAAGCCCACGCCGGCGACAACCTCTTTCGGGTTCAGGTAGGACCTTTTGCCACACGTGAAAGCGCGGAAAAAGTAAAAGCTAAACTGATCCAGGACGGCTTCAAGCAGCCGTTCATCAAGCATTAGAAGAACAGTGGAAAGTTAACAGTCCATACTTAACAGGGCCACAGGGATTCGCCATTAGCCGGCAATCATTGGATAGTCTGATGATCAACTCTGAACTCTTAATTTTGAACTCTTAACTTGATTTCAACCGCCTGGAAACCACTCGAAAAACTTTCAGTCCGTTACGGGGCTGGCGTCCTGAGTGGAGCGCTCTTGTTCGCCGCGTTCCCATGGCTGGACTGGAACCTGCTGGTTTGGATTGCCTGCGCGCCGTTGTTGGCCGCCCTCGCCAACGAGCCCCGTCGTCTACATGGTTTCTTTCTTGCTTATCTGACCGGCGCCATATTCCTCACCGGGAGCTGCTACTGGTTCGTTTATGTCATGGAGATCCACGGCGGGTTGGGGCCTCTCTTATCGATTGGCGTCTTACTGCTCTTTGTCATCGTCTTTTCTGTTTTCTTCGGTGCCTTCGGGTTGGTGGTAACCTGGGTCGCCCGCTCGTCGCCAACCTACGCGCTGCTGCTCAGCCCATTCCTGTGGGTGACGATGGAACTGGCGCGAACTTACCTGATCACGGGCTTTCCGTGGAACCTCCTCGGATACGCCGTTCAGGCGAATGGATTGCAGAGGCTCGCAAGTTATACTGCGGTGTATGGGCTTTCGTTTTTGGCGGCGACCACCAGCGCCTTGCTTGCCTGGGTCGCACTCGATTCTCGCGGACGAGCAGCACGAATTGCGATGGCGAGCTGGATTGTTTTCTTGATCGCGGTGAATTGGCTGGTGACTCCGCCTGCCATGCCGCCGGGATCGGCGGAAGCAATCCTTGTTCAACCCAATGTCCCGCTGAACTCCGCTGTGCTCGAGCACTGGGCGCCGTGGCGCGACCCCGCCCAACTCGAGCGGCTGGTGGGAATCACCGTCGCGGCTCGCGAAAAGGGCGGAGTAAGCGCCTCACCACCACTTTTGATCTGGTCAGAGAACCCTGCGCCCTTTTATTTCGATCGCGACCCGGTCTTCCGCCAGGCGATGGAAAATATGGCGCGCCAAACCGGGTCCTATGTCGTGGTGGGGACGATGACGTCCAAGCCGGAGGATGGCGGCCGCCCACGGAATAGCGGCATCGTTTTGGACCCGCAGGGCCGTGAGGTCCTGCAGTATGATAAAATTCATCTGGTACCCTTTGGGGAGTACGTCCCGGAGTGGGCGTTTCCCGGTAAGATTGGGAAAATCACTTTGGAAGTGGGCGATTTCGTTGCGGGAACGAAATATCAGGTGGCCCGGACGCCGCAAGGAGCCATCGGGATATTTATTTGCTACGAAGCGATTTTCCCCCAACTGGTCCGGCGATTGGCGGCCCAGGGCGCCACCGTGCTGGTGACGATTTCAGACGATATGTGGTTCGGAGATTCTTCCGCTCCGTTCCAGCACTTGGAGATGGCGCGATTTCGAGCCATTGAGAATGGCCGGTATCTGCTGCGCTCGACCAACGATGGCATCACAGCGTTGATTGACCCCTACGGCCGTGTGGTGGCAACTTTGCCGCGGCACCAGCAGTTGGTTCTGCCGGTACATTTCAGTTACCTCGCGGGACAGACCTTTTACACGGCGCACGGAGACGTTTTCGCGTGGCTGTGTGCCGCCCTGTCCGCAGCACTCGTTGCGGGATGGATGGTGAAAGGTAAAAGATTAAAGGATGAAGGATGAATTATGAACGCGAAGCTGAAAGCTGACGGCTGATAGCTTATTACTGACTACTTACTACTTTTCTCGAAGGAGCCGCTGTGATTGAAGGTCTTGAAGTTTTAGAAAACGAATTTGTAACACTCAAAAAGCGTGTGGACGATTTGCGGAGTTTCCTTTGACGTTCCCCAGCGCCGACGCGAGCTCGAAGCAATCGAAAAACAGATTGCCCGGCCCGATTTCTGGCAGAGCCAGGAAGCTTCCCAGAAAATTCTTCCCGGCCGAAAACGCCTTGAACAAACCCTGGCAACGGACGAGCGACTGGGTCAAAAAATCGCGGACATCCACGCCTATTTTGAATTGGCGCGAGAAGGCGAAAACGTAGCGGGCGAGCTGCGGACCGAAATCGACGCGCTCGCTGAAGAATTGCAGCGCCTGGAAACGGCTTCGCTCCTTTCCGGCGACGACGACCGCTTGAACGCGATTGTTACCATCCACCCGGGCGCCGGCGGGACGGAATCGCAGGACTGGGCGGAAATGTTGTTGCGGATGTACAAGCGATGGGCGGAGCGCCACGGTTTTAAATTCACCGTGAACGATTACCAGTCGGGTGAAGAGGCTGGATTGAAGTCGGCCACCTTCACTGTAGCTGGCGAGTATGCCTTCGGACTGCTCAGTTCAGAGATTGGCGTGCATCGTCTGGTGCGGATCTCGCCCTTTGACCAGGCCCAGCGGCGGCACACGTCATTCGCATCGGTTTTCGTCAGCCCGGAAATCGATGAGACCATCAATGTGGAGCTGAAGCCCGACGAGCTGCGAGTCGAAACCTTTCGCTCCACCGGCGCGGGCGGGCAGCACGTGAACACCACGGATTCCGCGGTGCGCATCATTCACATCCCCACCAACACCGTGGCGCAGTGCCAGAACGAGCGTTCGCAACATCGCAACAAAGAAGTGGCGATGAAGATGCTGCGCTCGAAACTATATGAATTGGAATTGATGAAGCGGCGCGAAGTGGCGCAGAAACTCGAAGACTCAAAAATGGAAATCGGGTTTGGCTCGCAGATTCGGTCCTACACGCTCCACCCTTATCGCCTGGTGAAAGACACGAGAACCAAATTCGAAGTGGGCGACGCTGACCGCGTCCTCGAGGGCGACATCGATCCTTTCATTAAAGCTTATTTGATGGCACGGCGCGGCGTGGCCAAGTCGGGGTGAGCGGCCTAACCGCGCCATGGGGGCGGAAGGCTTGGAATGTAATTTGTCTGTACCTACCGCGTGAGTACGTAATGGTGTGGATGTCGAAGCGCTTTTTCGGATGGCAATTAAAGGTCTTCTACTTTCAAATCAGTTTGTTTGGCGATGCGGCCAAGCATTTTTGGCCCAATCTCATCGGAGTCGTGAAAGGCCCAGGTAAATTCACCCCTGACTATGGTGGGTCAACTGGACGTGAGATGAACCTTTGCGCGCCTTTACAGACCAACCGATTCTAAGCAGGGCGGTAAAGACCTTGCGGGCTTTTGTACTTGGCCAATGGCTCAATGGTTGCAGGCAATGGATACGGCAAGAGTCCTGGTGGACTGTTGCGTCGGTTTCTCAACCTCGTCGGCTAGCACGCGCAGCGCCAGCGCCTTAACCTTGGCCACTGCTTCATGCTTGGTCTTGCCATACGCCATCACTCCGGGGAGCGCCGCAATTTCGGCAATCCAACGGCCATCCTCTTCGCGATCCAGTTCGATTTGAAATTTCAAGGCCATTCTCCCTTTAAGAGGTCGCACAGTAAATGGTAGAGCATTGGGGGCTTGGGGTCAACAAAAGTATCGCGCCGGGTAGGGGGCTATTTTGACTTCCTCAGCCCTTGGCTGATTCCTCAGTGGAGTAGATTATCGAGGTGAATTTATGAAGAAAAGGCTGGCCATTGCTGCAGGCACGGGGACCCTCTTGGGGTCGCTACCTTTCGTCCTATCGATGCTGGGATTCCGGGACACAATTTTCATGAATCTGAGTATTCCAGGTTTTCATATTCTCGGTCTGCTGCTCGGCGCTCAAGCTGAGAATATTTTTTCCGAGGATCCTCCTTGAATCTTTTACGCTTGGTTACTAAACATCGCGGCATATTCAATACCAACCTTTGCAGTGCTTTGGCACTTCAGAAAGTCCAGCAGCGCCTCTAAATAGTCCACTTCCACGCGCCGGAATTCGTTGACAGTCCCTCGCACCCGATGATATTCTCGAAGTTTGCCCAGCATGAAAAATTCTCTACAGAAAGCACAACCCAAGGAGGGCCTGCGTGGCTGACCCGAAGCAGAGTTATCTTTTTACGTCGGAGTCCGTGACCGAAGGGCATCCGGACAAAGTTTGCGACCAGATTTCCGATGCCGTTCTCGATTCCGTCCTAAGCGTGGACCCCACCGGGCGCGTGGCTTGCGAATCGATGGTAAAAGATCACACGGTGTACGTGATGGGCGAGACGACCTCATCCGCCAAGCCGAACATCGAAAAGCTGGTGCGGGATATGGTTCGCCAGATCGGGTACGTCGATCCCGCCGGCGGTTTTACCGCTGACACTTGCGAAGTGACGGTGAACCTCACCAGCCAGTCCGGGGATATTGCCCAGGGCGTGGACACCGGCGGGGCGGGGGACCAGGGCCTGATGTTTGGTTACGCCTGCGATGAGACGGACGAACTGATGCCGTTCCCCATTATGATGGCGCACAAGCTCTGTATGCGCCTGGCGGAGACCCGGAAAAAGAAAATTCTTGATTTCGTCCGGCCGGATGGAAAGTCCCAGGTCACCGTGGAATACGACGGGCAAACGCCGGTGCGCGTGGACGCGGTGGTGATTTCCACGCAGCACGCGGCGTCGGCATCCAACGAAACGATCCGCGAGGGCGTGCTTGAATGTGTCATCAAACCTGTGCTGCCTGCCCACATGCTGGACAAAAATACCAAGTACCACATTAATCCAACGGGCCGGTTCGTCACCGGCGGCCCCGTGGGCGACTCCGGACTGACGGGAAGAAAAATTATCGTGGATACTTACGGAGGATCCGCCCACCACGGCGGCGGGTGCTTCTCCGGAAAAGATCCCACCAAGGTGGACCGTTCCGCCGCTTATGTAGCCCGATATATTGCCAAGAACATCGTGGCGGCCGGCCTCGCGCAGCGGGTTGAGATCCAATTGGCGTACGCGATTGGAGTGGCCGAGCCGGTTTCGGTGATGGTCAATACATTTGGTACTGGCAAAGTGGGTAACGCCAAACTGGTTGAGATGATTCGCAAACACTTTAATTTGACGCCCCGGGGCATCATCGAGTCCTTGAACCTGCGCCGTCCGATTTACAAGAAGACGGCGGCTTATGGCCACTTCGGCCGCTCGGATCCGGAGTTCTTCTGGGAGAAAGCTGACAAGGCTGCGGCCCTGCGACAGGAGGCGGGAATTTAGATGGCGACAAAAATGAGCGCGACCAAGAAGGTGATGAGTGACGTGAAAGACCTGAAGTTGGCTCCCAAGGGCAAACTCCGGATTGAGTGGGCCAACCAGTGGATGCCGGTGCTCCAGTTGATCCGCAAGCGGTTCATCAAAGAGCGTCCGCTCGAAGGCATTCGGATATCCGCTTGCCTGCATGTCACCACGGAAACCGCCAACCTGGCGATTACTTTGCGTGACGGCGGCGCGCACGTGGTGGTGTGCGCTTCAAACCCTCTCAGCACGCAGGATGACGTGGCGGCATCGCTGGTGGAGGACTATCAGATTCCTGTCTTCGCCATTAAAGGTGAAGACCACAGCACATATTACTCGCACATCGTTTCAGGACTCGACCACGAGCCACAGATTACCATGGACGACGGCGCCGACCTCGTGACCACCATCCTGACCAAACGCAAGGAATTGATTCCCAAAATTCTGGGTGGAACGGAAGAGACCACCACGGGTGTTATTCGCCTTCGCAGCATGGCCAAGGAAGGTGTTTTAAAGTTTCCTGTTATCTCAATCAATGATGCTGACACCAAACACCTGTTCGATAACCGTTACGGGACGGGCCAATCCACCCTGGATGGCATCATTCGCGCCACCAACCTTCTTTTCGCCGGCCTCCATGTAGTGGTCAGCGGCTACGGATGGTGTGGGCGCGGCGTGGCCATGCGCGCCAAGGGTCATGGGGCGGATGTCATTATTACGGAAGTCAATCCCACCCGCGCGCTCGAGGCCGTGATGGACGGTTACCGCGTGATGCCCATGGCCGAGGCCGCGAAGATCGGCGACGTCTTTGTCACGCTCACCGGAGACAAATCCGTTCTGGTGGGCGATCACTTTAAAGTGATGAAAGACAATGCCGTTATTTGCAACTCCGGGCACTTTAACGTGGAGATTGATATTCCTGCCCTGGAAAAAATGAGTCTGGGGAAGCGCACTACCCGGGAATTTGTAGAAGAGTATACCTTGCGTGACGGCCGCAAGCTTTATCTGCTGGGCGAAGGCCGCCTGATTAATCTGTCGGCGGCGGAAGGCCACCCGGCCGCCGTAATGGACATGAGTTTTGCCAACCAGGCGCTTTCGGTTGAACATCTGGTGAAGAACCACAAAAAACTCGAAGCCAAGGTCCACGCTGTACCCACTGATATTGACCAGACGGTGGCACGCTTAAAGCTCGAGGCGATGGGCATCGCCCTCGATAAACTTACACGAGAGCAGGAAGAATATCTCGCTTCATGGTCGGAAGGAACTTGATTTGTAGGTGGCAGGTAGTTAGGTGGCATGTGGGAAAAGCGAACATAAGGCCTGCCATCTTTTTGCTTTACCCCACCTACTACATGCTACCTACCTCGCCGGAGAAATAATCCCATGAAGGACATTGCCGCATGGGCGCTCTCCACTTCGCTGGCCCGCGGGGCCACATACGCCGAGGTGCGGGTGAATGATATTCGCCAGCGCTACCTTTCCACGAAAAATGCCCAACCTGCCCAGGTGAGAGAATCCGAATCCTTCGGATTGGGTGTTCGCGTGGTAGTGGACGGCGCCTGGGGTTTTGCCGCGACTGACGATGTGACGCGCAAAGGAGCGGAGCGCGCGGCGGCGCAAGCCGTTGAGATTGCGCAGGCCAGCGCACTGTGCAAGATAGAGGAAGTCCGTTTGGCGCCTGAAGAAAAGATTGTGGACCGCTGGCAGGGTCCGTGCCGCATTGATCCTTTCACCGTGCCCGTCTCTGCTTGCCTGGAATTAATGATGAAGGTGGACGCGGAAATGCTTCGCGTAAAAGGCGTGACGCACACCGAATCGCTTATGGATTTTCGCCGCATCGAACAGCTTTTTCTCTCCAGTCTCGGCTCCGAGATTTATCAAAAGAAAACCCAAACGGGCGCTGGATTTGCCGCTACCGCTTTCGAAGGAAACGATATCCAGAAACGTTCCTTTCCCAACTCTTTTGGCGGCCAGTACCAGACGCGGGGATACGAATTGGTGGAAGAGCTTGACCTCGTAGCCAACGCGGGGCGCATTGCTGAAGAAGCGGTGGCGCTGCACAAGGCGGACCAGTGCCCGTCCGGTGTGAAAGACATTATCCTGGGTGGCTCGCAACTCGGCTTGCAGATTCACGAGTCTGTCGGGCACCCCATTGAGCTTGACCGCGTGCTGGGTACGGAAGCTAATTTTGCCGGCATGAGTTTCCTGACGCTGGAGAAACTGGGGAAATTGAAATATGCATCAGACATTGTGAATGTGGTTGCGGATGCCACGCCCGCGCACGGGCCCGGTCTCGGAACTTTTGCTTATGATGATGAAGGCGTGCCGGCGCAGAATACGCCCATTATCAAAGACGGCCTCTTTGTGGGCTACCTCACGTCGCGCGAAACCGCCGCGGCGATTGGCCAGCCGCGTTCGAGCGGGACGATGCGCGCCGACGGCTGGAACCGCATCCCGCTGATCCGCATGACCAACGTCAGCCTGCTGCCCGGCACATGGAAATTGGACGACCTGATCGCCGACACGGATGACGGAATCTATTTTGAAACCAACCGAAGCTGGTCGATTGACGATCGCCGGTACAATTTTCAGTTTGGCACGGAGATCGGCTGGGAAATCAAGGGCGGAAAAAAGACGCGAATGCTGAAGAACCCGAGCTACGGCGGCATTACCACGGAGTTTTGGAATTCCTGTGATGCAATATGCGGGCCCGAATCGTGGACGCTGTGGGGAACGCCCAACTGCGGCAAAGGACAGCCCATGCAAACCATGGGCACAGGGCACGGAGCGGCGCCGGCGCGGTTTCGCAAGGTGAAAGTGGGAGTTGCCTATTCCGATTGAAGATTGTTGATTTTCGATTGCCGATTTGCTTCGTCATGATCAGCATCGGCCGATCATCAATCGCTAAATCACTCAATGATTCTGACCCGCCAAAAGGCCGAAGAGCTTTTCAAAAAAGTCCTGAAGTATTCCACCGCCGAAGAGACGGAAGCCATCATCGGATCCACATCTTTTGCTCTCACGCGGTTCGCCAATAACATCATCCATCAGAATGTGGCGGAAGAGAGCGCATCTCTCTCTGTGCGCGCCGTAACCGATCAGCGCACGGCGCGCGCCACCACCAATAAGTTTGATGAAGATTCCATCCGCCGGGTCTGCGAGGCGGCGCTCACCCTGGCGCGCCTGCAGCCGCCCGATCCCGATATGCTTCCCATGCCCGGCCCGCAGACTTACCGGTCCGCCAACCGCTTTTTCGAGGAGACGGCTTCCCTCGGCCCCCAGGCCCGCGCTGAGACAGTGAAGCTGGCCATCGCGCGCGCGGAGAAGGACAACCTGACGGCGGCGGGAATTTTTTCGAGCTCCGCCTCAGTTTTTGCGCTTTTCAATTCGCGCGGATTGAATGCATTTCATCAGGAAACTTCCTCGGAATTCTCCGTTACCATGATGCTGGAGGGGTCAAGTTCCGGCTGGGCGAAAAAGACTTCGCCGCAGTGGGAGGAGCTTGCTCCTGAAGCTCTGGCGGATCGTGCAGCCCGCAAGGCCTTGGATAGCCGCGAACCGCGTGAAATACCGCCGGGAAAATACACAGTGATTCTGGAACCCGCCGCGGTGCTTGATCTCCTTGGCTTTTTGTTTTTTGATTTTGGCGGGCTGGCCGTGCAGGAAAAAAGAAGCTGTTTGACGGATCGCGTGGGGAAAAAAATCTTCGGCGAAAATATCAATGCCCACGACGATGTGTTTCACCCTTCGCAAAGCGGGGCGGCGTTTGATGGTGAAGGGATGCCGCGCAAGCGCGTGACACTGATTGAAAAAGGTGTGGTAAAGAATCTGGTCTACGCGCGTTCCACTGCCCACAAAGCCGGCGTGGAGCCTACTGGTCACGGATTCCCACTTCCCAACGAGTACGGCGAAATGCCGTTGAATATTGTGATGGAAGGAAGCAAAACGACCACGGAGGAGATGATTCGCTCCACAGACCGCGGATTGCTGGTCACCCGCCTGTGGTACATCCGTGACGTTGACCCTTACCAGAAAATTCTCACGGGAATGACGCGCGACGGCACGTTTTGGATCGAGGGCGGGGAAGTGCGCTATGGCGTGAAAAATTTCCGCTTCAATCAAAGCGTCATCGAAATGCTCGGGCAGGTGGAGATGTTGGGCGTGCCCCAGCGCACGTCGGGCGAGGAATCGTTTGATATGGTGGTGCCCGCCATGAAGGTTCGCGATTTCAATTTTTCGTCGCTCACCAAATTCTGATGACAGTCTTCAGTTATCAGTCGTCAGTTAGGCCCTTTCGATGGCAAAATACAGGAAGGTTCTTTCCGGCGTTTGTTGTCCGCGCTCAGGCGTGGCTTCGGCTGCGAGTGATCGCCGAAGGTTTTGACTGATAGCCGAAAACTGGTGACTTAGACCTTGCCTTTCCGGCGCTATCGTCTAGGGGTTAGGACGTCAGATTCTCAATCTGAAAACCCGGGTTCGATTCCCGGTAGCGCTACCAAAACTTCCATGGGGCAATCTACGCCCATAAACTAAAAAACTCCGGCGGGCGCTGCTTGCGGCGCCGGAATTACCTGCCAAGATGCGTGTCGAAGAATTTCGCCATGATTTTCAGCGCCTCCGTGGTCTCGGGCAAATGATAGTCATACCAGAAGGCATGGGGCAGCGCTTCAAACACCACAAGCTCGGCGGAGACGCCGGCACGAATGAAGGCACGGTGCAGGATGGTGGTCCCACTCAACAGAATGTCGCGTGTGCTGGTGATGAAAAGCGTGGGCGGGAAGCCGTGCAAGTCCGCATAGAGCGGAGAGAGCACCGGGTCTTTGGGATTGGTGTTGCCGACATAGGCATTTGCCACGTATTCCTTTGACGGCGGATTTAAGTGCCCATCGAAGCCACGAAGAGTAAAGATCGCCCGCGATTCTCCGGGCTGGCTCTGGTCTCCCGTTCCGGAAAAGACTCCCAAGGCGGCGGGAAGCGGCAAACCGTCGCGGCGCAACTGGACGGCGACTTCAGGCGTGAGCACGGCGCCGGCCGAGGTTCCGAACAGGCCCATGTTTTTTGCCTTGTAAGTCTTCAAAAGTTCTTTGTAGACCGCCACCGTGTCCTCAACCGCGGCGGGAAACGGATACTCCGGCGCGAACCTGTAATAAACCGAGATCACCGTGGTGTGGGTGAGGTAGGCAATGGGGATTCCTTCAACCAGCGAGCCCGAATCCGAAACGAATCCTCCGCCGTGAACATTAATCAACACGCGGTTTCGTTTTTCCGCGGGGATGCTGAGCGGAGTAATCACGTCACATCTTACGCCGCCAATTGTTTTTTCTTCGACGTTCACCGGAAAAAGCTTGCGCGCTTCCGCAGCCCGGGCCACTCGAAATCTGTCAGTTCCGGCACGGCGTTCGGCGAGTGAGGGCTCCGGCCCCGTTGGGCCAGGGCGCGAGATGAACGCCTGCGCTTCATGGCTGATCGTCTTCGGCACAGGCACCACGCGCGTGATATGCGCCGTGCCATCCGGATCAGTGGTGCAGGTATCGGCCTGCGGAACCGGCGTCGGCTGATTTTGTTGTCCAAGAATCGCCGGCATCAGAATAAAAATGACTGCAACACCTGATGCGACTATCATTAAGGCGCGTTTACTTCTGCTCACTCGCATGGTGGGTTCTCCTGTCAGAATTCAGCGATCGGAGGTAAAAAAGCCGGTTTCGATTCCCGGCGGCGCCTGGACCGAACTATTACTTTTTCCAGACGACAACTTTTTCGCCGCTAAATCTTTTTCCCCTCGGCGTTCAGAAACTGGATTTCACCCAGATTCAATTGGCGAACACCTGTTTCGATTTTGGCGCGGTCGCCCACCACCACCCACACCATATTATCGGGGCGGACCACTTCCTGGGCGGCGGCATCAACGTCCGATGGTTTGAGGGCCCGAACTTTACCTGCGTAAGTTTGGTAATAATCATCGGGGAGGCCGAACTGCACAAGGTCGATAATCGATTGCCCCACGGAGTTCAGCGTTTCACGCGAGCCCGGAAGGCTGAGTGTTTCGTTGGCCTGAATTTTCGCCAACTCATCCGGCGTGACGGGACGGTTGCCCACTATGTCCCGAAATTCCTTATCCATTTCCGCCATGGCTTCCCTGGTCTTGTCTGTTTGCACCGGCGCAATGGTGATGAATGGCCGCTGCCCTCTGGCGCCCACCAGAATACTCCGGGTGCCATACGACCAATGCTTGTCTTCGCGCAGGTTCATGTTGATGCGGGAGCCGAAATTGCCGCCCAGAGCGTCATTCATGGCCTCAATGGCAATCTCGCGTGGATTGGCCGTAGGCGGAGCGGCGTGCCCCGCGATAATGACGGATTGGAGAGCGCCCGGTTTGTCGATGAGATAAACCATCGGCTTGGGCGCAAGCTGAACATCGCTGATATTCTTTTTCGGAATTCCGCCGGGCTTCCAGCCGGCAAAATATTTCTCCAGCATCGGTGTGACTTCGGCCAGTGTCGTATCCCCCACCACGATCAGCGTCGCGTTATTGGGCCGGAACCACGTCTGGTGGAATTTCACCAGGTCTTCGCGGGTCATGCGTCCCACGCTGGCAACAGTTCCGGAGCCGGTCAGCGGATTTCCATAAGCATGGCCCTGTCCGTAAATCAATCCCGGAATAACGCGCAGCGCCATTTGAACCGGAGTGTTCTCTTCGCGCTGGATGCCGGCGATCTGCTGCTTTTGTTGGCGCTTGAAATCCGATTCGGGAAATGAGGGATGCAGGATCACGTCGGAATAAATTTCAAGCGACGGGTCGAGATTCGCTTTCAGCGACGAAAGGCGCACGGTGGTGCGGTCCAGGTTTGAATTTGCATTCAATTGGGCTCCGAGCATGGCCAGTTGTTCGCTGATTTGGAGCGCGCTTCGTGTGCCCGTGCCGCCGTCGAGCAGCGCGGAAGTCATGCTGGCGGTTCCGGGCGCCGCAAATTGGTCAGCGGCATAGCCCGCGTCCGCTGTCATCCAGAAATCCACCAGTGGGACCTCGTGCCGCTCCGCGAGGATCACCTTCAGTCCGTTGGAAAGTGTGGCGCGCTGGAATTTGGGCAGTCTCAACTCCGGTGGCACGCCAAGCTCCGGAGGTTTGGAGCGGTCCGCGTGTGTGGAAGCGGTCTTGTATTCAGGAAATGGGAGCACATCAAGGACGTACACGCCATCTGCCAGCCATCGATTGGCCGCGGATTTCAAGTCGTCCGCCGTAGCCTCTTGAGCGCGCTTGAGCGAAATTTTGTAAGCGTCAGGGCTTCCCAGGTACACCTGATTTTGAGCCAGCCGGTCGGATTTTCCTCCGAACCCGCCGATGCGCTCGATGCCGCGAATAAAGTTTGCCATGTATTGCGTCTTCACGCGCTGTAACTCTTCCGCCGTCGGGCCGTCTTTAAGGAAGCGGGCCAACTCCTCATCCAGTTCCTTCTCCACTTGGGACAGGCTCTGGCCCGGTCGCGCTGTGGCCCGAACATAGAATTGGCCGCCGATTTCGCCGAGATCGATAAACGCATTGGCGTCGGTCGCGATCTGATCGTCGTAGACCAGGCGTTTGTAGAAGCGGGAAGTTTTTCCTTCCGAAAGGACATCACTCACCAGATCGAGATAAACACCGTCAGCACTGCCAAACTGCGGAATGTTCCACACTTTGTATACGCGGGCCTGGGGAACGCGATCTTGAACGGTTTGCCGGTGAGTCCCGGTCATTTTTGCGATCCAAACCTCTTGATGCGCCACCGGTGGACCGGCGGGAATGTCCCCGTAATATTTTTCCACCTTCTCTTTCGCGGTTTTGGCATCAATGTCTCCGGCAATAACAATCACCGTGTTCGACGGCCCGTAATAAGTTTTAAACCAGTCCTGTACGTCCTTCATCGAGGCGGCGTCAAGGTCCGCCATTTCGCCGATCGTTGTCCATGAGTACGGGTGGCCGGCAGGATACGTGTTCTTGGTGATCAATTCCTCGGTTACCCCATAGGGCTGGTTCTCGCCCTGCCGTTTCTCGTTCTGCACTACACCGCGCTGGAGGTCAAGAGTCTTCTGATCCAGGGCGCCGAGGAGGTGTCCCATGCGATCAGACTCCAACCATAAAGTGTAATCGAGGGCTGAGGTAGGAACATTTTCGAAATAATTCGTCCGGTCCGAATTCGTGGTGCCGTTCAGATCGGTGGCGCCGATGCGCTCCATGGCGTCGATATACCGGCCTGGCGCGTGCTCGCTCCCGCCGAACATCAAGTGCTCAAAGAGGTGCGCGAAACCCGTCTTGCCCGGCCTCTCGTTTTTGGAACCAACGTGATACCAGGTGTTCACCGCTACAATGGGCGCTTTGTGATCCTCGTGGACGATTAATGTGAGGCCGTTATCCAAAACAAACTTCTGGTAGGGAATATCAATGTCATGGGTCTGCGCAAAAGCGCCTGTCGCGAGCGTCATCATTAATAAGGCCTCTCCAATCCGCATTTGAAAACCTCCGCCAAGTATTTGCACTTTGCTTTTTTCGGCATCGTAAACTCGCTGCTAAAATGCATGGGGCTCGCCATCAATCGTGGGATGGATTTAGTTTACCAGCGAAGCTACGCCTCGTCTGGCCGAACATTATCGCAGTCAGTAACTGGGTGATTGAGAATTGTACCGGAAAAATTGTTTCCCGGCGATTTGTTTCTTGGATTTTCCTGCCCCAGAAATTCTGACTCAAGTAAGCCGGGCCCAATGATCAAGACCGATGACCGCTCTGAATGCTGCTTGAAGACGAAGGATTCGGGGAATCATCTGAAACCGTGTTTGGCGGAGCGGGGCCGGTTGGCGTGTGGAAGGGAACACTATGCGACCTGGGCGATGGGGGGGAGCATACTCAGAAAAGTAATGGGAGACATAAAAAAAAGGGGAAAGTTATGAAAATAAACTCTTGACAAGAGTTTGGTCGATAACGTAAACTCACCACGTTATTGAATGGAATTAAGTTTTGAGTATGAGCGCTTTGAGCTTGATGCTGAGAAGCGTAGGGTTGGCCAAACTAACTATAAGGAGCATTAACCATGTCGGGCAAAAATATAAAGTTGAGCATGTCGCTGTTTGTAATTCTCGCCGTGATGGTGGGCGTGGTTCCGACGTTTGCCGCGTCGGCCATCATCGGATCAGTGGCAGGCGGCACCAACGCGACGATCGGGGGGCAGACGCTGTTGCCCAACACGACA
>DASYXZ010000199.1:0-20435 GCA_035934315.1 Terriglobia bacterium
CTTTCATCCCTCGCGACGGTGCACAAGCATATGGACACGCTGGAGAGGAAAGGTTTCATCCGCCGGGGGTATAATCAAAGCCGGTCGGTTGAAGTGGTGGCCGTGCCCGGCTCCGTCCCTTTCGCCAGGACGGCGCTGCGATCTCTGGGACGGAAATCGGGCGGCGATTCGCGCCATCACGTCGACCATGGCGCTCCGGCGCTGGCGGCCATCCACGGTGGCCCGCTGGGGAATATGGAATTCCCCATGCTCGGTCGAATTGCGGCGGGCCGGCCGGTGGAGGCCATCGCCAATCCGGAAACTTTTTCGCTGGCCGATTTCGCCTCGGGCAAAGGCAACATTTTTGTTCTTCGGGTAAAGGGCGATTCCATGGTCGATGACCATATTTGCGACGGCGACTACATCCTGGTGGAAGGCGCTGATACCGCGACGAATGGCGAAATTGTGGTGGCGCTCACCGACGGCACGGACGCGACGCTGAAGCGTTTTTTCCACGAGCCTGACGGAAAAGTGCGATTGCAGCCCGCCAACGCCCAGATGGATCCCATCATCCTGCCGGCGCGCAGCGTGAAGATTCAAGGGCGGGTGATTGGCGTGTTAAGAAAATACTCGTAAGAAATGATCAATTGTAAATTGAGAACCATGAAGCAGGGCGACCCATCGCGACGGGCTTCCCGCTCGTCTCTGATCGTCGCGCGCTGGCCGCTGTTCCTCTTGCTCCTGGTCTTTTATTCCGCGTCCGTAGCGGCGGCTGACGAACTGAGCTTGAAAGACGGCCGGAAGATTTCCGGAACCATCGTGGGTTTCGAGAATGGAATGTTCCGCCTGGAGACGGAATTCGGTTTCATCCTGGTGCGACGGGATAAAGTGGCTTCCATCAAGGTGACCGCAGGCGCCGCAAAAGAAAGTCCGCAGAAGGCTGAGGCGCGCGGGAGCGCCAACGGGCCTTCTGGCAACGCCACAGGCAAAAGCGACGGCCCACGCCCTGAAGGTGCGGAACCCGCATCGGAACGTCGCGCCAGCCCGGGTGTCCCGGCTCGCATTGGCTCGCCGCCAACTCCCGGAGTGCCGCAGGCGCCGCCCGTCAGCCGGCTGCTGAACGAACCGCCGCCTGCCCACATGGCTGAACACGAGGAAGGGAATAACTATTTCAATGATACCTTCCACTTTGTTATGTATAAGCCGCCCGACTGGAAGTTTTATCATGAGTTGCCGCGGGGGAAAGTCTCCGCCCTGGTGGCGCTGGCGAGTGAGGACGAACAAACCGTGCTTTTCGTCGATCGTCAAGTGTGGAGCGGGATGCCGGATTTGAAAAACGATATTGTGGAATCAAACCTGCGCACGATCTACCAGGATTACAAAAAACTTTCCGAATCGGAAACGCAAATCGACGGGCATCCCGCCATCCGCCGCGATTTCAGCGGATTGATTGACGGCGCCGAGTGGCACGGTGTTGCGGTTAGCGTGGTGCAGGGCTCCACGGTTTACGGCATTGTTGGAATGACCTCGGCCGAGACCTTTCAATTTCAGGAGGCGGTGTTTAATAAAATTGTGAAATCGTTTCATTTCCTCCCGTCAACATCGCAAGCTACCGCCGCGCCGCGCACGCCCTAAATGCCGCCAGTCAATTGTGAGTGTTTAATGCCTCGTTTGACGGAAACTCGCCGTCTCGTATAAAATTATTACTGATACTGAATGGAGTGCCAGGCAACTCCGTTTTGACTCGAAGCGATTTACTATGTTCCAGTCTCTCGTCATCACACTGCGCGAAGGCGTGGAAGGCACGCTGATTGTGGGCATCGTGCTGGCGTATCTCGCCAAGACGGGCCGCGAGACCTGGAGCCGGATTGTCTGGAGGGGCGTGCTTGCGGCAGTTGCAGCGAGCCTGACCGCCGCGTATTTTGTTCATCGTTTGGAAGTGAGCGAAGACGCCTATGAAGGCTGGCTGATGCTGGCGGGCTCGGCCTTTGTGGCGAGTATGGTCTATTGGATGTGGAAAACTGGCAAACGCATGAAGCAGGAAATTGAAACCAAACTTTCCAGCCTGGCGGAGCAGCCCACGCGCGCGGCCAGCGCGGGATTATTTCTCTTCGTGTTCCTGATGGTTTTTCGCGAAGGCATTGAAACCGTTCTGTTGCTCGCCGCGGTTTCTTTTCGTTCCACGGACTTGCTCAATTTTATCGGCGGCATTTCCGGCTTAATATTGGCCATCGGACTGGGCGTCGCGTTCTTCAAGGGCAGTATTAAAGTGGACTTGCGAAAATTTTTCACGGTCACCAGTCTCGTGCTGGGCGTGGTGGCGGCGCAACTGCTGGTGACCGGCGTCCACGAACTATCCGAGGCGCAAGTTATCCCCTCCAGCCAGCGCGAAATGGCGCTGGTGGGCCCCATTGTGAACAACGACGCGTTCTTTTTTGTGGTGATTGTCGCGCTCTGTCTGTTCCTGATTATTGCCCAAAGAATTCGCGCCACTGACGCTACCGCGGCTGATAAGGCGGCGCTTGCGGCGCCGGATCGGCGCAAGGCGATGGCGGAACGGCAGCGGGATCACTTCTGGAAGATGGCGGCCAGCGGCGTGAGCCTGCTGATTATCGTACTGATCAGCGCTGAATTTATTTATTCCCGCGCCGCGCAGGCCATGACGCCTCCGGTGCCGGTGAATCTGGTTAACGGGGTGCTCCGCATCCCCGCCGCTCAACTGGCCGACCACAAGTTGCATCGCTATGTGGTGACGGTGGGCGGCGCCGAGGTTCGCTTGATTGCCATCCTCGATGATTCCGACACAGTGCGCGCCGGCCTTGATGCCTGTTCCATTTGCGGGAGCAAAGGGTATTACCAGGACGGAAAAAATGTTATTTGCCGGAATTGTTCGGCGGCCATTTATGTGCCCACCATCGGCCTGGCCGGCGGGTGCAATCCGGTGCATATTAACTATGTGGTGGATGGCAACGCCCTGACCTTTTCCGAAAGCACCCTGGCCGCTGGCGCAAAATATTTTCAATAAAAATATGCTCACCCGGATTATTCGCGGATCGTTGATGCGCCGTCGCCGTAGGAAAGCCCTGAGTGTGGCGGCCGTGGCCCTGGGCATTGCCGTGGCCACTGCGGTGGGGACGATTGCCCTGGATGTGGGCGACAAAGTGAACCGCGAATTGCGCTCGTTCGGCGCCAATATTTCCGTCACGCCTGCGACGGACAGCCTGTCCGTAGCCGTGGGCGGCGTGGACTATCGCCCCGCCGGAAGCGGAGCGTATCTGAATCAGTCCGACCTGGTCAATTTGAAGAAAATTTTTTGGCGAAATAATGTTATGGCGTTTGCCCCGTTCCTTTATGTTCCCGTCACCATTCAGGGCCGCCCTGAAGTTCTGGTGGGGAGCTGGTTCGATGAGAAAATTCAGGTGGACAAAGGTGAGGTTTTTCGCAGCGGATTGAAGGAACTACACCCCGCTTGGAAAGTGCAGGGGGCATGGCCGGACGATGGGGAATCGTCGGGCAAATTTGAATGTCTGGTCGGGCAACGTCTGGCCAATCGGCTGGGGGCTCAGGTGGGACAATCCATTTCCATTCAGATGACGGAGGGCCCACGAAACCCAACGGGGCAGGGAAGTGATGGCACGTCAATTTCATCCGCTGTGGCGAGTGCGAGCCGCCCCGAAAAAGGAATTTCTACATATCAGTTGACAGTGCGCGGCATCCTGGATACCGGCGGCGCCGAGGACGACCAGTTACTCGCGCCGCTGGCCACGGTTCAGCAAGTGGCGAACCTGGAAGGTAAAATCCGCCGCGTGGAGGTGAGCGCGCTGACCAAGCCGGAGGATGCCTTTGCGCGCTCCGACGTGAGTAAAATGTCGCCCGACCAGTTCGAGCGCTGGAATTGTTCGCCCTACGTGCGATCGATTTCCTACCAAATCGAGCAGGCGATGCCGGGCGCTGCAGCGCGCCCGGTTTATCAGGTGGCCGATACGGAAGGAAAAATTCTCGACCGCGTGGGCATCTTGATGTGGCTGTTGGCCGCGGCGGCGTTGATTACCGCGGCCCTGGCTGTGGCTTCAATGATGCTGGCCACTGTGCTCGAACGGCGCGCCGAAATTGGACTTTTCAAGTCGCTGGGTGCGACGGACGCGCGCGTGGCCACCGTTTTCCTGCTGGAGGCCGCCAGCATTGGCCTGGCGGGAGGCGCGGTCGGGTACTTTGCGGGAAGCTTGATGGCGCGGCGACTTTCGATTGAAATTTTTGGTCTGCCTACCAGCTTTCACTGGATATTTTTGCCCACCGCCCTGGCCCTGGCTCTGGTGGTTACACTTGTGGGAAGCGCGCTGCCCCTGGGCCGCGACTTGAAGATATCTCCGGCGCTGGCTTTGAGAAATGAATAGCCAAATAAACAACCAACCCCGGGTTCGGCGATCTCTCTTCTGGCGGCTGTGGCTGCGCTCGCTCACCGTAAAGCGCCCACAGGCCGCGCTGGCTATTGGCTCCGTCCTGGTGGGCGCCACGGTGGCGTCCATGCTCTTAAATCTTTACGGCGATGCGCGCCGCAAAATGACCCAGGAGTTCCGCGCTTATGGCCCCAACGCCGTCCTGGCGCCGGGCGATTTGCCCGGCGCAATGGATCGGGCATTGCCCGCTGCTTCATCAGGGCGTACCTCCAATTCAGATATAATGACTGGTGTTATAGACCAGAGTGTGATGGGAGGTCTAACCCCATTCGCTCAACGCAGAAGTGGATTTTCAGCTGTCCCGGTGCTCTACGTCGTAACCCGTCTAAGTAAAACAGAGGGGCAAGCTCGCCAGGCGGCAGCGCGGCCGGACGAGCCTGAAAACGTGGTTGCTGTGGGCACGGATTTCAACGCCCTCAGTCGCTTGTATCCTTCATGGCGCATCAAAGGCAGTCCCAGTGCTTTGGCCGGGGCATCCTGCGCCATCGGCACGCATATCGCGTCGCGGCTGGTGCTGGGCCCGGGCGATTCGATTGAACTTGGATTGACCAGCACGGGCGCGGGTCAAAGCGAGATGGCGCGAGAATCTTTTCGAATATCGAGTATCCTATCCACCGGAACTTCGGAGGATGACCAGGTTTTTGTCCCTCTCGAATCGCTCCAAAAACTGGGAGGGCTGGAAGGTAAAATCAGTTTGGTGCAGATGTTCGTGCCCGGCGAAGCGGCCGAGGTTGAACGCGACTTGGGTGAATTGACTCAGTCGGTGCGGGGTTACCCGAACATTGAGGTGCGTCCCATTCGACAGATTGTTTATTCCGCCGGGAAGGTTTTAGATACCATTCGTTGGGTCATGTTTTCCCTTACCGGCCTGATTCTGATTATCATTGCGCTTTGCGTTACGGCCACCATGACGGCGATTGTGCTTGAACGCCGGAAGGATATTGCCGTGATGAAATCGTTGGGAGCGAGCGACCAGCTCGTGATGCAACTTTTCCTGAGCGAAGGCGCGACCCTGGGCGCGATCGGTGGCCTCGCGGGATTTGGATTGGGGCTCGCCCTGGCTCATCAAATGGCCCGGCATCTTTTTAATGTCAGTCTCAGCCTGACGTGGTGGACTTTCCCTATGGTCTGTATGGCGAGCATGACGCTGGCCGTTCTGGCCACACTCTTCCCGGTGGAAATTGTGCACTACATTCAGCCCGCCCGGGTGCTTCGAGGAGAATAGATTTTTGTCATTCATTGAAGTTCGTGATCTGACGAAAAAATACGGCGTTGAAGTTCCGGCTCTCAGCCGCGTTAGTTTTGCGGTGGAGAAGGGCGAGTGGGTGGCCATCATGGGCCCGTCCGGTTCAGGCAAGAGCACGCTGATGAATATTCTCGGCTGCCTTGACTCGCCCACTGAAGGGCAGGCGCTGGTTGACGGCCATGATCTCGCGAACTTTTCCGCGGGCGAGCTGGCGCGTTTCCGGGCGGAAAAAGTGGGATTCGTTTTTCAGCAGTATCATCTGGTTCCGTATTTGACGGCTGTCGAAAACGTAATGCTCGCCCAATATTTCCACAGCCTGGCGGAAGAGAAGGAAGCCGCGGAAGCATTGCGGCGCGTGGGTCTGGCGGACCGGCTGCAACATTTGCCCTCACAACTTTCCGGCGGAGAGCAGCAACGGGTTTGCGTGGCGCGCGCCCTCATCAACCAGCCCAACTTAATATTGGCGGACGAGCCCACCGGTAATCTTGACGAGGTGAATGAAGCGATTGTGATGGGCCTGGTGGCGGACTTGCACCGCGAGGGTCACACAATTCTGATGGTGACGCACGATCCGGAAATCGGGCGCATGGCGGAACGGCGCGTGGAGCTCCATCACGGGCGGCTGACGGAAGTTTCCGACTTGCCCATCCACGAGGAAGATCTGATTGACAGTTTGCTGCAAGCCGTATGGCATGCGCGCGAGGACAGCGGAAAAGCAGAAATCGCAACGGACAGTCTGCCCGAGTTCTCTCACAATCGGGCAACGTTCCTGCTGCTGGCGCAGGAAGATTGGATTTCGCTTTCTGATGGCCGGCTTCGTTTGACCAGCCGGGGGGAAAAGCGCGCCGTGGCTGCCACTCGCCGCCATCGTCTGGCCGAGCGTCTGTTTTTCGATACTTTTGGAATGAATGTGGAGCAGCTCCACGATAGCGCGCACAGAATCGAACATACTCTGAGCCCGGAGGTCACCGAAAAAATTTGCACCTTCCTCCATCACCCGCTCACTTGCCCGCACGGCTCGCCCATTCCTCGCGGCGAGTGCTGCGTGAGGTGAAAATTCCGCGAGACAACCTGTGATGCCCAAAAGACGTAAAATAATTGGTGGCTAATGCCGCGTTCCGATTATGCCCTTGTGCCAGCCCCCCCTTACCCGGTCCGGCCATCCGGGACCATCCTCTCCTCCGAAGGGGGCGAGGGCCATTATTTCCAAATACGGGACGCCCTCGCTGGCCGAAATCAACCACCTGCGGTGGTTAAATATAGCCAACTGGTTGCCAGGCTCTTCGTTTTACTAATGTCACTATACCTGCCGCTCAAAAACTATTGAACGTATTTCGGCCAAAAATGGAACCTACACCGGCATCCAAATGTCGCGCGCCACAGAAGATCAAACAGCCTTTTGTCCATGCAAATTGGCACGAATGTGAAACGGAACAGTACCACGAAGGGCGTGGCAGACAATTCCGTAAACCAAAGCAGGATAATGCCTTCGTCTTATTCGCTGCTTGGTGTTCTGACATTTTCATGCGCGGCCTGAGGTTTGCGTTTGGCCGGCCACATTTAGCGCAAGCTTTTTTTCCAGCCGGATAACTGCCTTATCCGTAATCCCGCCTGCGCGTCACGCATCCATATTTTATAGCCAACTGGCATTTTAATTGCTCTATCGATTGCTTTCAAACTCCACGAGGTAAAAACAAACATGCGAAAGAAATTAACTGAGCTCACGCTCATCGTTATCGCTTTCACCTGTATTCCTAATCCGGCGCGAGCTGGCACGCGCATTCGGGTTGGAGCCGGCACGAAGTTGGCGGTACGTCTCGAACGCGGCGTTGGCACCAAAGATTATTACAAGTGGCGTTCGTTCGGCCCCGTGCGGACCGTTTCCGGCACACTGGTGCAGGACGTTGTGGCACCGGATGGGCAGGTGGCGCTGCCATCGGGGACAAGAATCAACATTGCGGTGCTGGAAAGCAAACGGGCCGGGCACTTGATAGGCCGCTCGAAGCTGCGATTGGGGCTTTACTCGGTGAGGACGCCGAACGGTGAAGTGATTCCTTTGGACGGTTATCCGACAGTTTTGAATCGACGCAAAGTCGACCGCGAGGGCACCGCGCATGGACATCGCGGACTGATAAAGGATGGCGCCGTGGATTTTGCGTCCGTGACGATCGCCGCCGGGGCTGGCTTCGCGGTTGCAGGGCCGATTGGCGCCGCCGTGGGCGGCGGAGGCGGCTTGTTGATTGCCAGCGCATGGACAGTGGTGCGGCGCGGTCCGGACCTCATTATTCCTGCGGGCACGGTGGTGGAGTTTGTAATTGGCCGGCCGGTGTCTTTCGTCCCCACGGGTGATGTGGAGGATGATGGCGCACGGCTTCAAGCGTCGCGCTGGGGCCGCGGCGAAGTGATTCCACCTTCGGAAGACTTGCTGGCGATGACGGACCAACTTGAAACAGATCCCGATGGGGTGCTCGAGCAATTGAAAGATATTCGATTTAAAGATCGTCCGGCCGTGGACCGGACGTTTGCAAAATATCTGGAAGCGGTGGCGCGCTACCAAAAAGGCGATCACGGTAATGGAACGCTCAAACTGATGCGAGAGGCATATCGGGAATCCCAAACTTCTTCACTCACAGCGCCGGCGCGAGCGGAAATGGCCCGCAATCTGGTGGTGATGATTCGCGGCACCGAAGCGGATTGGGAGCGCGACCCGCTTTTGAAAGATCCGCAGGTGCAGGCGGCGCTGGTGGAGGATATGCAATGAAGCGCGCGTTAATAGTTGTCTTGTTTTGCTGCGCGATGGCAAGTCTGGCGCTCGCGCAGCAGTCCGCGTCCACCAGGGTGCCGGCCGCGCCGCCCCCTCCTGAAACGGCAGCGTCCGGCACGGTGGACATTGCACGTTCTGTCAGAATCAACACTACACCGGTGGCGACAGCCGACGAAACGCCGGACAAGACTGCGATTGAAACGCCGGTAGAAAACGCGGATAACCCGGCGCCGGACTCGCTGAGTAATACACCCGACGTTGGGGCGGACACGCAGGGCGCGCGTGAATTGCCATTGGATTCCGAACCATTTGATGTGCGGGTGCATCGACGCGTGGGAGAGTATATGCAGCGTCATCTCGAGCGCGAACACCGCATGTCTTCTTATTCCAAAGTGAGCATGGGTGATCCCAGCCTGGAGCGGTTCGCCGACCCCCGCAGAGTCCAGGTGGAATTGAGTGACGAACTCGATCGCGAGCAAACCAGCGAAGAACTTTCCTCCGACTACGCGGAACAGGCTCATGACGTGCAAAACAAGGCGCAGGCTCTGCAGGAATTCATCGCCAAACGACGTGAGACGCTCGACCAGCTAAACAAAAATAACGGCGCGTCGCGCCGTCCGGACCTTGAGGTGGCGCTTGCCAATCTGGCCCGCCAGCCGATGTCGCCGGAGACGTTGGCGGAAATGCGCGAGATCGACCGGCGGTTGTCGGAAACGGATCGCAGTGAGAAAGATTTTCCGGCCCAATTGTCGCAGAACCAACAGGAAGCCACAGACGCGGCGGAAGAGCTCACCAAGCTCCAGGCCCTGGAGCACGCCTACGAGAAAGAAGCGAAGACCTTCACGGCGGACGCGCTCTCCGCGCGCCAGAACCGCCTGCGCCTGGCGAGCAAGCTGGAGTACTACGTGGTTCGCTCCCAGGCTGAGGACTCGCTCGAGCAAGGTCGCAAAGCGCTGGCGGCGGTGGAACACCTTTCGGCCAGTCCCGAGGTTGAGAACCAGCTCAAGGGGCCGGAGTCAACCACCAAATCGGATGCTGAATTGGAACAGATGCGGGACTGCATTCAAAATACAGGCGATGTAAAAGCTTGTCGCCAAGCCATGCACGGGGAGTAACCTATGCGCACTACTCGATCAAGAATAAATGTTGGCTCTGTAATTGCCGGGAAGCCATTCAAGATCAGCGCTGCCGCCATGCTGCTGATGGCGTTCGTCCCCATGGCGCGCGCGCAGAGCGTGAACTTTGAGCCGGCGGCGCTGGCCAAACAGCGGACAGAAATATGTCTGAAGGCCACCCACGCGCCAATCGCGGATTTGGAAAACGAAGTGAATCATCTTGCCGTGCTTTCAGAGACGTGCCGGGCCGAATATGGGGCCAAAGCTTGCGGGGTGCCGGACAAACCACTCGAATCCAACGAACTGGAAGACCGCTATGCGTACTACGTCAGAAAGCCGGTGGAAGCACATTTCACCGTGGGGCAAGCGAAAATCGACAAACACAATTGGGAAGCGACGAGAGCGACTGCTTCCCGATGAACTAATAGAAGCGGGGAAAGTAATGTTGCAACTTAGAAATTTTGGTCACCCCCTCACCCGTCCCGCGGACGCGGGACACCCTCTCCCCCAAGGGGGCGAGGGTTAAGGTAATTTGTTTTCTCCCTCTCCCCCAAGGGGGCGAGGGTTAAGGTAATTTGTTTTCTCCCTCTCCCCTAAGGGGGCGAGGGTTAAGGTAATTTGTTTTCTCCCTCTCCCCTCAAGGAGCGAGGGCTACCTTGATCTTTTTCTCTCCTTGCTTCCGTGGGGGTGAGAGGGTTTAGTAACCACTGCAAATGCGTTTGTATTTGAAAGAGCAATGTCATTCAACGATACGAGAAAGGAATGACTCGCGTGAGGACCATCACAAAATCCGTCTCTCTGATATTTTCAGGCGCAGGATTAATTTTCCTGGCGTCCGTCGCGCTGCGTGGGGCCGCCCAGGAAGGACCGCCACCCACCTTAAGCCGCAGGCCCGGATACTCGGCGAAGCCTGCGGGCAATCCGAGGTCGGAGGCTGCGGAAACTGGTCCCATTGAGGTTCCGCCGCCACCGCCCAATCCTTCGCGCGCGATGGCGCCGATTCTTGGAACTCAGGAAAGACGGACCCGGCGGGGGGCAGCAAATCACGCACGCGCGCGACCTGACCGGGCTGAAAACTTTGCCGTGATTCGTACTTCTCCGGCCGTCAACCAGCCCTTGCGGCGAGTGAACAGCGAGCCGGCGGAAATTTCTGAAACACCTGATCCCGAAGCGCAGCGCATCAGCGAGGACCTGAAGCGCCTGCACGATGACAGAGAGGCTCGCCAGGCTTTTTATGACGACCTTCGCCGCACGGTGCAGGAAGTTCGCGCTGGTGTGAGGAGTTCTGATTCACCGGAAGATAACACCGACTCGTCAGCGCCGCAGAATGTGCGGCCGTTCCAACCGAATGTGCGGCCGTTCCAACCGGAGGAAAAGTTGCTCCCTCAGCCTCGCGTGCCGGATTCTTTCTCGCATTCATCAAAAGAGAATCGCGAATCGCGCCAGCCTGATTCCTATTCGCATCCACCGGTGGACGATCACGAATCACGCCAACCTGATTCCACAGCTCCGGACAATCCACAAGCGTCGTTGACCACGGATCGCGGCGGCATCAATCGCGAAACCTACCTGATGGTTGTGCGGTGGGCAAAAGCGAATGGAACTCCCGTGCCCCTGGCTCTTGGGGTTGCGTGGATGGAGTCGCACATGAATCCTTATCCGGCGCGCGGGGCCGCCGGCGAAGTGGGGATGTTTCAAATTATGCCCACGCGTTGCACCCTGGAGGGCTGGCCCGCCCGCCGCCTGAGTGAGCCGCAATTCAACGCTTGGATGGGAACGATGCTTCTGGCGCGCTACTACCAGGAAGAAGGAAGCATGGCGCGCGCCGCGGCGAAATATGTGGCGGGTCCCGGAGTTTTTAATAAGAAATATTCCAAGGACGTTTGGGCCTACATCAATTGGTACGCGAGTACCGTGGATAGTTATGCCAGCTACTTTTCCCGCTACCAAACCTGAGAACTGGGCGGATGCCATTATCCTTCGGCCCACGGGCGAATCGAAACCCGAGGGCAGCGGCGCGCCTCGCTTTGCCCTGCTTGAAACGGGGTGGCCTGATCCGTGGGCGCTTGCTTTCTCCGTACTCTTCTTGAGCACTCTGATTTCTCTGTCAATTATAGTTACCCAGTTTCAGAGTTTTGCCGACGCGCCTATTGCGGAAAACGTCGTCGAACTCCACTCGCCGCCGCTACGAGCCCCGACAGATATTTCAACGCCCAATAATTCCAACGAAACCACAACACCTCTTCCCCAGCCGGCCGAACCGGTCACGGCCGAATCACCCTCGCCGGAGCTGCCGGGGTTTGGGCCCCCGTCAGCTCCGGTCCAGCCTCTCCGCCCTGAGCCGCTAAGGCCCACGCCGCTGCAGGCTGACACCACCACGCCCGATCCGTTTGCGGGCCAGCCGATTCCGCGCGAACTCATGGAGAACCCACCACCCCTTCCTGTTCAACCGCAACCTGCCGTCGTTTCTAAAAACGTTCCGCCAGTGATGCCTGCCGCAGCGGCCGCGGCCAAACCGAATCCAACGGCTGTCCCATCCAGCCCCGGCAAAATAGAAACGCCAAATCGGAAGCTGGCGCAAGGCGCCGCAAATTCCCGCCCCGTTACATTGACGGGCGCCCCCATGCGAGCACCGGATTCGCTGGGTGTGTTACCGTTGGCAGACTTGATTGATAATGAGGCCGGCCTCGCTGCCGGTCTTGCTGCGTTGCCATCGGCACAGCGCGTCAACCTGCCGCGTGTCTCGATTCGCGTGAACTCCGATTGGTTTCGGGCGTTGTCGCAAACCAAGGAACGCCTCTACTTTTCCATCACCACTCCGGAGGGGGACGGAGAGGTTCTGGCCTACGTTCCTGACACTCAGAGTTTTAATCTGGAGCGCGCCGAACGGCCGCTGTGGCAAATCAGGGACGGCGAACGGGTTCCCGCTCTCGCGGCCCTGCGTGTCGCTGCCGGACGCTGGCTCGGCGTTTCCCCGGAACTCGTGGGCATTTACACCTGGCACCCGCCCGTCCTCGAGAACGCGCTCAGGATGTTTGTGATGGAGCGAATGCAGGATTTGCACGTGCAGTTGGGTCCGCGCGATATGGTTACAGTGCGGCTTTCTTCAGGATTCGGGGGCGCCGTGATGAATCTTGAACCGATTCGCGCAAGAGATTGATGCAAACCCAAATTCAAATCCTAAAATCCAACTTCATGTGTAACGGACCCAGCGCAGAATCTCCACCAGCGACGGTCGCTTGCCGTACATCAATACGCCAACGCGGTAAATTCGGGCTGATAAATAGACCACGCCCAACGCGGTAAGAATCAGGAGGAGAATCGAGAGCGCGATTTGCCAGAGGGGAGGCGTTTGCACGGAAATCCTGAGCAACATCAAGATAGGCGAGAAGAAGGGAATCTCAGAAAGGACGACGGACATCGTTGAATTAGGATCACGTAATAGGACGTTGAACATAATGAAGCTCATGACTATGGGCAGAGTTGCGGGCAATTGCATTTGCTGGGCGTCCTGCTCATTGGAGGCCGCGGCGCCGATGGCGGCGTACATCGAGGCGTACAGGAAGTAGCCCAGCAGGAAGTAGACCGGCAGCGAAATCAGAACCAGGGGCGGGACGTGCAGGGTGGGAATTGACGAACCGGGCCTTAGAGCCGCCGCCATGGCCCCGCCGTATGCGCCCAGGAGAGAAGCTGAGGTTATCCAGATGAGGTATTGGGTGAAGGCGACGGCAGCCACGCCAATAATTTTACCCGCCAGCAACTGAAATGGCGTAACGGCAGAAATCAGAACCTCGACGATGCGCGTGGTTTTTTCCTCCAGCACCGAGCGCATGGTGACAATGCCATACATGATCAATGTCATGTAGAGGAGCATGGCCAAAACGATGGCGGTGATAAAAGTCTGGCCTTTTTCTTCGGTCTCGCCCTGCCGGGTGACTTTGACCATTTTGATTTCAACGTTGTGAATCACATCACGAAGATTTTCCACGTGGATGCCGCGATCGCTCAAGCGCCGGGTGATGACGGCGTCACTAACCGCATGGCCGATGGTTCCCTCCAGCGTAAAATCGCCGGTATTCCGCGTGTGGAACTCCGCCGCCTTTGCACCTGTGATGTTTTTTGGCAGCACAAGGAAACCGTCCAAACTGCCGGCGTTCACCTGCGCCAGTAATTCCTTGCGCGCATCCTTTTCAGACGAGGGCCGGTCAATCGTTTGGACCACCCGGAAAGCGGGCAGGCCATTGGGCAGATTGTTGCGCAAACTTTTTGAGATGGCATCCGCAAAGCCGCCTGAATTATCCAGGATGGCAATATTCATCGTTCGGTCGTTCTGGCGCGTCGCCATGAAAATGGAAAACGCAAAAAATCCGGTGGAGAGAATCGGGATGAGGATGGTGGCGAAGATGAAACCCTTGGTACGCACCCGGGTCACGTATTCTCGTTTAACAATAAGCCAGAATTTACGCACGGGCGCCTCCAACCTTTTCGATGAAGATGTCGTTCAGCGGGGGCTCCACCAATTCGAAGCGGTTGATGCGCACGCCCTGTCGGACAGCAGCCTTCAGGATTTCCTGCGGATCGGCGCCTGGCTTTAACTTCGCTTCAGTCACCTCGCCGAAATGGTTGACGTTTTCCACCAGCCCCGACTGGTTCAGGAAATTTCCGTCGCCGGAACATTCAATGCGCAGCGTGTTTTTCCCGTATGACTTTTTGATGGCCCGGAGATCGCCATGGAGAACGTTTCGCCCGTGATGGATGAGGCAAATGGAATCGCACATCATCTCCACTTGCTCCATGCGATGGGTGGAGAGAATGATGGTGGCGCCCTGGGCGCGCAATTCCAGCATGATGTCTTTTACCAGGATGGCGTTGACAGGATCGAGACCGGTGAAAGGTTCGTCCAGAATCAACAGCGGGGGCTGGTGAATCACGGCGGCGATAAACTGAACTTTTTGCTGCATGCCCTTCGAGAGATCAATCAATTTCTTTTTCGTCCACTTGGTGAGTTCGAATCGCTCGAGCCATGCGCCGGTGCGTCGGCCGGCTTCCTTTTCAGTCAATCCCTTCAGGGCGCCAAGAAACACCAGAATCTTTCCGATTTCCATACGCTGATAGAGGCCGCGTTCTTCCGGGAGATAGCCGATGAGGTCCTGCGTCTTGTCGGTCAGCGGCTCACCCAGAATGCGGATGTTTCCCGTATCAGGAACGAGAATGCGCATCATCATCCGCAGAGTCGTGGTCTTGCCGGCGCCGTTGGGCCCCAGTAATCCGAACACCGCGCCCTGTTTGATGGCAAAGCTCAGATCGTTGACGGCGGTTACAGAGTCGTAGCTCTTGGTAACGCGATCGACGAGAACTGCATCCATAGTCAATCCTTCGGCTTGCTTCATCCTATCACGATACGGATTGCGAAAGCATTCAAGGCGCGGTCCCAGAGCGTTTTTGTCATCAACTAAAATGTGCGCACTGAAACGTCCGGGCTTTGGTGGCATCAAATCCACAGAAAGCGCAACAAGGAAATGTCTTGAGGCGCGGGGCTCGTGATCGGCTGTCGGGAAATGTGTTGTAGGAAGTTTTGGCCTTCAAGTAACATAGTTGAGCGCTTGCATCGTTGGAAATTTCAAGGAAGGTGACGGATATGCGTGATGTGGTGATTATCGGTTCCGGATGTGCCGGACTGACCGCGGCCATTTATTCTGGGCGCGCCAATTTGAAGCCCCTGGTGATACGGGGTCACGAGGCGGGCGGGCAGTTGAGCCTGACCACGCTGGTTGAGAATTATCCCGGATTTCCCAAAGGCGTGCAGGGGCCTGAGCTCATCGAGATGATGCAAAAACAGGCGGCGGAGTTTGGAGCGGAATTCCTGGAGGGCAATGTGACTCGCGTGGACCTCTCGCGCCGCCCGTTTAGTCTGGAGATGGGGCCTAAGCGGCTGGAGACGCGCACCCTCATCATCGCCAGCGGCGCCACGGCCAAAATGTTGGGCCTGGATGCGGAGCGAAAACTTTTGGGACACGGAGTTTCCACCTGCGCCACGTGTGATGGATATTTCTTTCGAGGCAAGCCGGTGGTGGTAGTCGGCGGCGGTGATACGGCGGCGGAGGAAGCAATATTCCTCACGCGTTACGCTACGGAAGTTACTCTGGTGCATCGACGCGATCAACTGCGAGCGTCCAAAATCATGCAGGACAGGATCCTACGGAACGAGAAAATCAAACCCGTCTGGAACTCTGTGGTGGCGGATGTCCTGGATGTTGAGCAAGGCCATGTGACGGGAGTGAAACTGAAGAACACTGTAACCGGAGAGGAGATTGTGAGGCCAACCCACGGACTTTTTATCGGCATCGGCCACTCGCCCAACACGGATTTGTTCAAGGGGCAGCTTGAGATGAATGAAGTGGGATACCTTAAAACACATGATGGCCCCAAAACCAACGTGCCCGGTGTATTTGCCGCGGGCGATGTTCAGGACAGCGTCTATCGGCAGGCCGTAACCGCCGCGGGATCAGGATGCATGGCCGCCATCGATGCGGAAAGGTTTTTGGAAGCGGAAAAATGAGCGCGATTGAAGATTGATGATTGAATTTCAGAATCAGATCGCCGCCCGAAATCAGCAATCGTAAATTTCAAATCTCCATGCTTCGTTCCGTCCTCCTGTATCTCTCCGAACGAGAAAACTTGAAACGCCTTCTCACCCAAAGCGCATTGGGTCGGCGCATGGCGCTGCGATTTATCGCGGGTGAGAATGTGGAGGACGCCATGCGCGCGGTCCGTCAATTAAACGCCGAAGGGTTTGAGGCGACGCTCGACCGCCTGGGCGAAAGCGTGCAAGCTGCCTCCGAAGCTGAGGGCGCGTGCCAGGTGTATTTGGAAATTCTTGACCGCCTCGCGGCGGAAGGGCTGCGTTCGCATATTTCAATAAAGCTCACCCAGCTTGGTCTGGCCATGGATGAAGATTTGGCGGGCCGGTTGCTCGATACTATCGCGCAGCGCGCCGCCCAGCATCACAATTTTGTGCGGATTGATATGGAAGGCTCGGCGTATACAGAAAGCACTTTGCGGGTTTTTTATCAGGCCAGCGCACCGCGCGATGTGTTGGGCGTGGTGATCCAATCTTATCTTTATCGAAGCGCGAGAGATGTTGAAGACTTGGTGAAGCAGGGGGCGCGCGTCCGCCTGGTGAAGGGCGCTTATCAGGAGCCGCCCGAGGTGGCGTTTCCGCGCAAGGTGGACGTGGATGGCAACTTTATAAAGCTGATGGAGGCGTTGCTTTCGAGCGGAGAGTACCATGCCATCGCCACCCACGACCCGCGAATGATTGCCGCCACCCAGGGTTACGCGCGGGCGCACGGCATGGCGGCGAATCAATTTGAATTTCAGATGCTTTACGGCATCCGCCGCCAGTTGCAACGTGACCTGTTGCGCCAGGGCTATCGGGTTCGCGTCTACGTCGCTTTTGGAAAAGAATGGTACGCTTACTTCATGCGCCGGCTGGCCGAGCGTCCTGCCAATCTGGTCTTCCTGCTGCGCAATCTATTCCGCGGGTAGTGGCTGCCTTGGATTTCAGTTAAGCAATCTTTTCACACACCGCCACGCCATCGCGCAGCGGAACGATGGTGGTGAACAATTTTGACGAATGGTAAATCAGGCGATTGAATTTCCGAATGGCGCGCGTCTCCGCGTCGCCTCTTGCGGGAAGGCGCGCCACACGGCCGGACCACAAGACATTGTCCGTGACAAAAAGCCCTCCGATACGTACCCGCGGGACCGCGCGGCGAAAAACTTCCGGGTATTGGGTTTTCCAAACATCATTGAAAATCAAATCAAACTGTCCCGGGGTTGAATCGAATAGTTCCAGAGCGTCGCCCCGTAGAATCTTTACCCGGGCGAGAACTCCGGCGCGGCGCAAATAAGCTTCAGCACGGCGAGCGTTGGCCGGGTCGCTGTCCGTGTAAAATACGGTTCCCTTGGGGCCCACGGCGCGCGCCAGCCACACCGTGGAGTAGCCAATGGCTGAGCCCATCTCGAAAACTCGCCGCGCCTTGATGGTCCGCGCCAACTGGTAGAGCAGCCTGCCGCAAGCCGCCTCAATGATGGGAACTTTGTGTTTCGCGGCATAGCGTTCCATTTCGCGCAGGACGGCATCACGCACCGGAAGCAATGAATTCACGTAGGGCTCGACTTTTGGGTCAAGAATTCCAGGCATTGTAATTCTCCTATTATTATTGTCAGTTATATGCGCCTACATATTCTGTATGCCACCCTTCCAGCCAGGGGCCGTCTTCAGATAGGCTGTGGAAGCATATCATCCCCATGTCTTAATGGAATAGAGGGACATCAGCCGGCGTCTTATTGAGGCTCGCAAATTATGGTGACACTCATTCGTTGTAGCGGCGCTCTCTGAGAGCCGAAAACACGGCGGTCGGAGACCGCCGCTACAAAAGAGGTCGTCACCATAATTTGCGAGCGTGAGTAGAAGAAAAGTCGAGAGGTCGATTGTTCTGAGTCAGGTCATCGAGCCTGCGTGTTACAATGGCGCGCGACCTGGCTGTATTCGCGGGTCATTGGAAAAAGACGGTGGGGCAATCCACCAGAGTCCGGGCGCGCCGGAATTTAGACCGGTCCCTATTGAGAGGAGACATAATGAAGAAAATTGAGAACCAAACGCTGGTCAAGGAAACTCTGGTTCTGGAGGAACTGTTTTTCGTCAACTGCGTGGTGCGGGAGTGCTCGCTTTTTTATTCGGGTGGCGACTTTGACTGGATCAACACGCGCTTTGAAAATTGCCAATTGCTGTTTCGCGATGGAGCCAAGCGAACGATGTCACTGGTGCAGCAATTCGGAATGCTGAAGAAGGAAGGCGAACAGCCTGCGGTCGGGGGCACGTCCTCGACGCGCGTCCAATAGGGCAGCGATTCGTAATTTTCCGGCTGGAAATTTTCATCGACATTTTGTAATGTATCTCCACCGAAAAGGAGAATTCGATGGTTTCACGGTGCTTGCTTCGCGTCACGCTGGGAATTTTACTCTGTCTGGCTTTGAGTTCCTCGGGTTTCGCGCAGGTCGTTACCGGCCCCTGCAGCAGCGCCAATAGTTCGTCCACGGGCTGCAACGGCCACACGACCGCGATTGTTCTGGTTGCTGCCGGAGTGGCTGTGGTGGTTGCTGTTCTGTACCTGATGCATCATAAATCCCATAAGGACCAGCCCGTCACCCAGGGCTCCATTGTGGGTTGCGTTGAAAAAACCGATGCGGGCATCCAATTGAAGAACGAAAAAGATAATCAGACCTACGGAATTGTCGCGGACACGGTGGAGTTGAAGCCCGGAGAGAGAGTGGAACTGGCAGGAAATAAATTCAAAGACCGCGGCGGCAATATGAATATGGATGTTCAGTCTTTGGTTAATGATTATGGACCTTGTACTCCGTAGTCGCCGGTCAGCGACTCTCCTCAAGCCCCACGGATAATCCACAGCGAGACGGGACTGTGTGTTTCTTGTTTCCGTAGCGAATTACAAGTACAAAATTGCCGCATGAAACAATGCGCGCCAGGTATCCCAACTGGTAGATGAATCATGTAGAGGCCCGATTTGGCCCGTGGTAGCGGTGTCTACTACCGCCGTCCTTGATTCATCAGCATTTTGGCCGCTCGTCGAGCGCCGCTGCATCAAGGTGTACCGCTGCCATGAACTTTGTTCGGTTGCCAGTTTGAAAGGTTCAGGTTATTCTGAAGATTCAGTTGCGATTGATTTGCAACTGACATAAATATCTGGATCATCTTCGAGAATTATGCCTTTCAATGTGCTGAACTTCCGCATGAAAACAACTTTCGCGTTGGCGGTTGCGGTTCTCCTGGTCTGCATAAAAGCGACGGGAGGCGAGGGGCCGTATTTCGTCACTTACGATCATCACATGGAGGAGCCGGGCAGCCTTGAAGTGGGCGCCAATCCGGTGTTCGGCAAGCCCAGGAATGGCAACTCTTTTCTCGCTTCGTGGACGGAAATTGAATATGGGGTCAAGGGCTGGTGGACCACAGAATTTTATCTCGAAGGCCAGACGACCCGGCGCGACAGCACCGTCTTCACCGGATTTCGTTTGGAAAACCGTTTCCGTCCGTTGCGCGAGGAACACTGGATTAACCCGGTGTTATACGTCGAACTTGAGAATATTAACGCTGCAAGCAAGACTTTACAGGAAGTGGTGGGGTTCGACTCTCAAACCGACCATGCCGCGAGCAATGCCGAAACTCGCGCTGAAAAGGAACGGGAGATTGAGGCAAAATTGATTCTGGGGAGCGAGGTCAGGGGATGGAACATTTCAGAAAATCTGATCTTTGAGAAGAATCTGACCAACGCTCCATGGGAATTCGGTTACGCATTGGGTTTGAACCGGCCCTTGGCTCTCGCGGCCTCGCCTCACCCATGCAATTTTTGCCGTGAAAATTTTCGGGCCGGCGTCGAATTGTATGGTGGCCTGGGCGACTGGGACCGCGTCACAACTGCAGGGACATCCCAATACGTCGCGCCGGTTGTTTCCTGGGAGCTTGCGAATGGCACATCGTTTCGAATCTCGCCCACTTTCGGGATGACTCAAAACAGCCATCGGTTCCTGATTCGTTTCGGTGTTTCTCAGGAATTTGGGGGATTTGGCCGGCGAATGCGTCAGATGTTTCGCTAGGTTCCGCCCGAACGCAAAATATTTTCAAATAGTGTCGATATGAAAAAAGCTCCATGGATTTTGTTGTTGGTTCTACTCCTGGAATGCGGAATTACGCTGGGTAGAAAAAAGCCTCCCAAGCCTGAGGAATTGGGAGCAGAGTTGGGCAAGGCTCCGGCCAAAGTTGACTCCTGGAAAAATCCCTATGCCGGACAGGG
>DASYXZ010000204.1:0-2691 GCA_035934315.1 Terriglobia bacterium
CTGGCCCATGTCTTCAAGCCTGCCGTTCGCCTTCGAATTGATGAAGCGCGGCGCCAGCACGGAAAAAAACATTTGCTCCCTCCGCGGGGGCGCCATTTTGACCTGGAAGAAACCTTCGCCGCGTTGAACCAAAAGTTTTTCCGTGGCGAGCTTCCCGCCGCGCGCCTGGGATGGAGCCGGAAGCGGTCGCGCAGGATTCTGGGCCATTACGATGACGCCCATCAAACCATCACTATCACGCGCTGGTTGGATGCGCCCTCAGTTTCGCGCGATCTGGTGGAGTATGTTGTCTTTCATGAGATGCTTCACATGCGATTTCCCACCGAGCGGCGCGGGCACCGTCGAGTGGTGCACTCATCTGAATTCCGCAATTCGGAGAAACAGTTTCCCCAATACGAAACCGCGCTGCGCCAATTAGAAAAGCTCACGGCCGGCCGCGCCACGGGGCTGGATTAGTATAGTATTTGATATCATGATGGCTGCCTAGTAGCATCAAGATGTGCGAACAACTCTCACTCTTGAACCAGACGTTGATGCCTGACTTTGAGCCGAGGCCCGCCGCTCAGGGAAACCATTGAAGCGGATAGTGAACGACTGTCTGCGGGTGGGATTGAACTACCGAGCGCTGAAGCCTCCCAAATCGGCAATCGTCAAAAATATCAAAAATTACTCGCAGCGCAACGGCAGCCGATTCTGCACCAGGCTCTCGAACAGGACCGCGTGGTGCGCCCGAAGTTATTGGCGCGCGCCGCGCCGGAAATAAAGATTCCCGGTCGCCGAGCTCCGGCGGGCCGCAGGAGCAAGAAGCCATGAGAGGTATGATGCCATGAAACGACTGGTCATTTTTCTGTTGCTCGGCGCCGCGTGCTTCGGCATCGCGGCTTATCAGTCAGTCTCGCCACCTCCGCCGGAGCTTTCCGGATTTCTTCCCCCTGACGCGGCGTTGGTTCTTCAGGCCAGGGATTTTGCTTCACTGCTCGACGCTTGGAACAAATCTTCCGAGAAGCAGCAGTGGTTGAAGAGCGCCAATTTCGAAGTTTTTTCCCGCTCGAGCCTTTTCCTTCGCCTCCAGGACGCGGCCAATGAATTTCAAGCTGCGGCAGGTCTTCCGCCGGACATGGACTTCCTTGCCCAGGTTGCGGGGAGCGAAACCGTTTTCGCGCTGCATGATATCGGGAAGCTTCAGTTCGTTGCCATCATGCGCCTGCCTTCGGCGAAGTCGATTCACACCGCCCTTTGGCAATCGCGCTCGAAATTTGAAACGCGCAGCGCCGGCGGAATCACTTTCTATTTTCGCCGCGACCCCAAATCCGGACGCGAAGTGGCATTCGCCTCGAGCGGCGACCTCCTGCTTCTTGCCACGCGAGAGGACCTGATGGCCGGCGCCTTGCAATTGATGGCCGGGAGCAACGTGGGCGGCCAGGCCAGCGCCCAGAATGGCGCAAAGAAGAGTGGCGCAGGGGAGACTGGCGCGAAGGATGGCTCCCCGAACGATCGCAGCATTCGCGACGAAGCCTGGTGGTCTCGCTCCGTGACCGCGGCCGGCCCGCCGGGCAATTTGCGCATGGTCCTTAACCTGGAAAAGCTCGCGGGCAGCCCCTACCTCCGCTCGTATTGGGTGCAGCAGAATATTACGGATATGAAGCAATATAGCGCCGCCCTATCCGGTCTATTCATTTCTCACGAAGCCTTTCGGGAAGAACGAGTGCTGCTGAAGAAAGAATCGGGGAAGGGAAGTGCGGCCTCTGGCGCGGGCGCGCAGGCGGTGGCCGTTGCCGGTCGATTGGTTCCCAACGATGCGGTATTCTTCGAGGCCAAAGCCGATCCCTTTCTCGATTTCTGTTTCGGTCTCCTTCAGACAAAGATTCTCGCTCCGCGTCTGGGGCCGGCGCCGCCCTCCACATTCGCGCTCCAGGTTTCCTTAACCGGCGGCGAAACCGGCGCGGCCCCCGATCTCGAAACGCGCATCGATCAACCTCCGACGCCGGCGCGCAGGCGAGGTTACGCCGCATGAGCATCAAGGTTGAAAACACGGCGCATACATATCCTGGAATTTTGTTCTGGCTATTGGTGGCGGGAATTTTCCTGGTCACTGGCGAACGAGTGGATACTTTTGAAAAAGCGCTCCACCATCCGGTGCTGCTCGTCCTGCTCGGTGTGGCTACCCTTTTCTCCTCAGTCTTGTTTGCAAGGCACAGTGACCTGCGTTGATATACAGCCTATCCGCTCGCGCTCTTCGTCACATTATCCACTACCGGCCTATTGGCGGTAATCATTCTGGCCGTGGCGCGTGTCCACACTCCCGAATTTACCGTGTGGGGTCGGACCTTCGGCCTGGGCATGGCTCTGATTGCAGGTTCTCCCCTCCTGTTCTTGTTGTATGCGGTCGTCTCGCCGTTGGTCATTCTCCCCTTCGCCATCGCCGATAACCGCCGCGCGCGTCGCAAGACAGACGAGCAATCATCCCTGGCGAAGGCGATTGAGAAATTGCGCGAAACCGCCCGCCGGAAGCCGGAAGATCCCTCGATCCACCTTGAGTTCGCCCGGGCGCTGATGCGGAAGCGCAAGCTGGATGAATCCATCATGCCCGACGCTCGCCACGGTTTCATGGATCCTGACTATAGGCAGAGCTTGAAAGACACGCTGGATGCGGCAGTGGCCGCCTTTCGCGACGCGGCTCGCCTGGCGCCC
>DASYXZ010000212.1:0-4472 GCA_035934315.1 Terriglobia bacterium
CGCCGTCGAAGATATTCCGAGCAGAGATTTTGATAGTACGTTTCCGGAAGCCGCAGCGCCGTCACACCTGCTTCCTGCAAGGGAGCCGCGGCGCCCACGGTGAGGAAATCGTGCATTTTGCGGATGGCGTTTGAAATTTCCGCGGGCGCAATGGCATACCCGACGCGCCATCCCGTCACGCTAAAAGTTTTGGACATTCCATTGATAGTGATGGTGCGCTCGCGCATTTCGGGAAGCGACGCCATGGAAACGTGCCGGGCGCCATCGTACACAAGGTACTGGTAAATCTCGTCCGTCAGGACGTAGGCGTTCGAGCGGCGCACGTGACCCGCGATGGTCTCCAATTCTTCGCGGGTAAAAACTTTCCCAGTCGGATTGTTGGGCGTATTCAAAATGCAGGCCCGAGTCCGCTCCGTAAAAGCGGCGGCCAGTTCCTGCGGATCAAACGTCCAGTCGGGCGGATGGAGCCTGACAAAGCGCGGCACCGCGCCGCAGATAATCGCATCGGGCCCGTAATTCTCATAAAAGGGTTCGAAGATCACCACCTCTTCGCCGGGATTCACCACCGCCAGCAAGGAAGCGATCATGGCTTCGGTGGAGCCGCAGCAGACGGTAATCTCGCGCTCCGGGTCAATGGCCACGCCCGAATCGCGTTCAAACCGCTCGGCGATGGCGCGGCGAAATTCGCGCGCCCCCCAGGTGATGGCGTACTGGTTCACGTCGGTGCGAATGGCGCGCACGGCGGCCTCTTTCACGTCAGCCGGTGCGGGAAAATCCGGAAAGCCCTGCGCCAGATTCACGGCGCCGTGCTCCATCGCCAGACGGGTCATTTCCCGGATGACGGATTCGGTGAACTGTTTCGACTTGAGCGAGACGGCAGAACTCTTCATAACAGTTGAAAGTTCAGAGTTGAAAGTTGAGAGTCAAAAAGAAATTATGAATTATGAAGTCTGAATTATGAAAAGGGAATCAGCAGCCCACGCAATGACATCACCTTTTTTAATTCATAATTCATAACTTCCTAACCGCACTTCTTAAACACCGGCGTTCCCGTCATCAACCGGCGGTAGATAGCTGAGTCGCGCACAACTTTCTCCACGTAGGCTCGCGTAGCCGGAATGGGAATACTCTCCAGGAATTCCGCCGGATCGCTGAACGTGTGTTGGCTCAACCAAATGTTCACCCGCTCCTCACCCGCATGATATGCGGCCATGGCTTGTTCCGGTATACCCTGATTCAAATCAAGAAGGTGCTGCAAATACTCGCTGCCCACGGTGACATTATACGCCGGGTCATAAAGCCGCCGGGCCGTGGCACCCCGGCCGCTTTTTTGAGTTCGCGCCGTGCCCCGCAGAATCTGCATCAGGCCGCGCGCGCTGGCTTTTGACAGCGCATGGGGATCAAACGCCGACTCCTGACGTATGAGCCCCATCATCAGATAAGGGTCAATGCCCCGCTTGCGCGCTTCATCCTCCACCAGCGCAAAGTAAACGGTGGGATAGAGAAGGGTCCATGTTTCCCGAGGCATGTCGGAAAATTCATAATCGGCAAAAAACGGAACTGCCCTGCCAGCATCAATAACCGACGGGTTGTATTCTTCTTTATCCGCCTCAAACCGGCTCTTGGCGATAAAGAGCGCTGTTGACCCCGGCCGCTCAAGCACGATGGCCTTGAGATTTTGCATCGCCAGGTCGTCCAGGCCAAGCGATGCGAGAATCGAAAACGAACGCAGCACCGGCAGGGGTTGGGCGGGAGGGCACGAATCTGCGGGGGGTGACGGCGGCGGAACTCTTTGGGCCAAATCATCTGCCAGCGATCTCGTTTGTAATTCAACCTTGTCCGTGGCCCCCGGCGGGCGCGGAAGCGCGGCCAGGCGCTGACTCGCCGCGAATGAATAATAACTTTGCGCCCAGCGGGCCTGAACCAAACCATAGAAGGCGCGCGCCTCGGAAATTGCCCCATCGTTTTCCGCCAAGCGGCCCAGCCAATAAAAATCTGCGGCCAAATGCAGCGAGGTGGGATAGCGAATCGCGTGTTCCACAAACGCCTGCCGCGCTTTGGCGAAATCCTTTTGCAGATAATATGACCACGCAACGCGCCAATTCGCTTCCTGGCCCAAAGGCGTCTCGGGAAACAGTTCGCCCAACAACTGGTAATAACGCGCCGCAGACTGCCAATCGCCCTGGCGAACAATATGATTTCCCGCCGCGTCAAGCGCCGCAGCGTAAGCGGGCGAATGCGGGTACAAAGTGCGAAGCTGCTCCAGAATTAAATCCATCGCAACTTTGTTATCGTGCTGAATATAAGCTTCCACCAGGGCTTCCAGGCGGTCCGCATCCGCGCCGGGATTTTTGGGGAAGCTGATTTGGAGCTGGTCAAGGGCTTGCGCAGTTCGCTTCAAATGGAGAAGACATCGCGCCCGGCCCACTTTCCAGCGCGGAGCAAAGTCGCTGGAAGGTTTTTTCTCCAAGAGCATCCCGAATTCTTTCAAAGCCTCCGCGAGGCGCGAGTGGTGAAAAAGTGATTCAGCGCGAACTGTTTCCAGTTCCTCGCCCGCTGATGGAAACCTTTCCGCCCCCAACTGGGCGCGCAGAGCATCCAGAGCCTCACCCGCCGCGCGCGCCTGTGACGACGTTGGAAAAGTGTAATAAACATCCTGGAAACTTTGGACGGCCTGGCTCAATTTCCCCGCGGCCTGGTAGGCTCGCGCCAACAGCAGGTCTAGAGTGGGGCGCTGCCGTGTCAGTGGTTCTGCCATCAAAGTTTGGATGGCGCGCTCGGGCTGGGCTGCCCGGAGCAGGGCGTCTGCAAAAAGCGCCAGAGCATCAATTCGCAAAACACTTTGCGGATGGCGGAAATTAAATCCGTCCAAAATGTTCACCGCCGTTTGGGATTGCATGTCTGCATAAGCCGCGGCGGCGCCATAGTATTCCGCGTAATCGGCCAGGGAGAACTGAGTTTCAGCGGCCCGCTTCAGGTCGTCGGAGGCGCTGCTGTAATCTTTCGCCTGATATTCAAGATAGCCCAGGGCGAAATATGCCTGATCCCTCTGCTCGGGGTCGGGCGTCGATTCCGCAAACTGCCTGAGCGCGGGCCAACCGCGGGTTTCCTGCGCGCTTGATATCAGGAGGCGAAGACGCGCTACCCGCGCATCGGACGTGGTCTGGGCGCGCGGGCGCGCTCTTGCGCCAAACGCCAGCAGGAATGCCGCCAGGCACGCGCCCGTTAAATTTTTGCGTCGGGACTTCACGCGGATGAACCGGGATATTCCGGTCCCATAAGAGAAGCGTCGTTGGTCGCGAGGGTCCGAATTAATTCTTCGTGAAAATAATCAAATTGTTTTCCCGCCGTCTTTGCAAATCGCTTCTGGAAGGTAAGCCGGCTGCGCTCGATATCGGATTTCAATCGTTTGTAGAGGTCCTTGTTCTTGCGCCCGTCCGCCACTTTGGTTTTGTTGTAGAGATCGATTTCAGAAACCAGAAGCTTGGCAAATCGCTTGGCGTCTTTGTGGTACTTCTGTTCTTCTTCGCTGAGCTGCGAAACGTCTGGCGCCGCGGACACAGGAGCCGGAGGTGGCGGAGCTTCCGGAATTGGCTCAGGCGCTGGGGGTGGGGCCGGCTTTTCCTCTACTGCTGCGGACTCTGAAGCCTGCCTGGCAGCTCCTTGATTCACCGCCTCTTCCCACGGTTCCTGCTTCGCGGGTTCCGGTTCTGCTTGCGCCGTTTCAGGCGCGGCCGCTGATTCCTGATCTTCTTCCCGTTCATGTTCCTGTTCCGGTTCCGGTAAGCGGGCTTTTTTTTCTTCTGTCTCCTCTGGACCGCCGCCGCTGAGCGCCATCAGGCGGTCGAGTTGGGCGCCGGCAAACTCTGAAAGAATTTTTAAAGCGTCCACCGGAAGCGGCGAATCTTTTCCACTATTGTCGGTATACAAAATGGCGGACACCGATCCGGCGGAACGAACGGGCAGCAGCAGGATTTCATCTTCCTTCCCAGGCTTCAGCTTGTCCAGGATGTTGCGGTTTTTCTTCAGATGATCGGCCGTCGTCGTCACGGAATCGCCGGTTTCAAAAGTCTGACGGAAGGGATTTTCCTGATTCAGAGGGACGACCAAGCCGCGGAAAGTTTTTTCCGAAAGATCGAATCCGTGCGCCGACGATCCCCAGGCCGACTTGCCCCGAACGTCAAACACGGCGGCACGCACGCCCATTAGTACGGCTTCTTCTGTCAATACTTCCAGTACTTGTTCCGGTAATGTAGCCGTGATGAGGTTGCGGACGGAATTCAGCAACTTGTCCAGCGGCGCCACGGGAGCGGGTGGCGGAGGCGGCTGATACGCGGCCAGTTGGTCGAGTTGCCGCTGCACCGTTTCTTCCAGCTTCTTGTGCTGGTCGCGCAGCTCCTGCATCGACTGCCCCGCCAGATGATCGAGTTGCCGTTCGATTTCTTCCTGCAACTTCTTCTGGTGGTCGCGCA
>DASYXZ010000213.1:0-7418 GCA_035934315.1 Terriglobia bacterium
CTGCCCACCATCCAACTGGCGCTTGACAAAGGAGCGCGCCTGATTTTGGCTTCTCATTTCGGGCGGCCCAAGGGCAAACCCAACCCCAAGATGAGCCTGCGGCCCGTGGCCGCGCGGCTGTCCCAATTGCTCTCCAAACCAGTTGCTTTCGCGCCCGATTGCATCGGGTCGGAGGTGGAAAAACTGGCGGCCTCGCTGCGGGATGGCGATGTCTTGCTACTGGAAAATTTACGGTTCCACGCCGGAGAAGAGAAAAACGATCCTCAATTCTCCCGCCATTTGGCAAATTTGGCTCAAGTCTATGTGAATGACGCGTTCGGCTCCGCCCATCGCGCCCACGCGTCAACTGCCGGCATTACTCAATTTTTGTCCCCCGCCGCGGCGGGACTCTTAATGGAGCGCGAGGTCGAATACCTTGGCAAGGCTATAAAAAATCCGGAGCGTCCTTATACGGCTATCGTGGGGGGCGCCAAGGTCTCAGACAAGATTGATTTGCTTCAAACGCTGATGAAGTACGCGGATAGCGTCCTGATTGGCGGCGCGATGGCGTATACCTTTTTGAGATCTCAGGGTATGCCCACGGGCAGGTCGCTGGTGGAAGAAGACAAATTGGAATTGGCCCGTGAGTTGTTACAGTTTGGCGAGCGGCGAACCATCAAGTTGCTATTGCCTATTGACCATGTGGTGGCGGAGAAAGTGGACGCTGCAGCCGCCGCGCAAGTGGTGAACACCCGTGCCATTCCTGCCGACCGAATCGGCGTGGACATCGGGCCGGCAACGATCGTCGAATACACCCGGGACATCTCGGCGGCGAAGACCATCGTCTGGAACGGGCCCATGGGCGTGTTTGAAATTGAACAGTTCGCTGGAGGGACGCTGGCCATCGCGCGCGCCGTGGCGGCTTCCTCCGCGCTCACTATTGTGGGCGGCGGCGATTCCGTGGCCGCGGTCGCCAAGGCCGGAGTCGGATCAAAAATCACCCATATTTCCACGGGCGGCGGCGCGACTTTGGAATTTCTTTCCGGGATGAAACTTCCAGGCGTGGAAGCGCTGACCGAGAAAAAGTAGGCAGTCGGCAGTAGGCAGAAGGCAGTTGGGAAGGCGGCTGACGTGCTGCCCGCCGGCAATTTTCCGAAATTGATATGCGTAAACCCGTGATTGCCGGAAACTGGAAGATGTACAAGACCATCATCGAAGCAGTGGAGTTTGTGAAGGAACTCCGCGCCAGCTTCGCCAGGGTGGATCACTGTGAAATATTGGTGGCTCCGCCTTTCACGGCATTACGGGCGGTGGCGGAGGTATTGCGCGGCAGCAACATAGGCGTCGCGGCTCAGGACTGCCATTGGGATAAAGAAGGCGCGCACACCGGAGACATTTCCACCGGCATGATTCGGGACGCCGGGTGCACGCATGTGATCGTCGGCCACTCCGAACGGCGTCGCGACCATGGTGAAACTGATGACGAGGTGAATAAAAAATTAAAAGCCGCCCTGGCTGCCGAGCTTGTCCCCATCGTGTGCGTGGGTGAAACGTTGGAGGAACGCGAGGCCGGCGAAACACGTAAAGTTTTGGAGCGTCAATTCAAAGGTGGATTTCACGGATTGACCCCCCTGGAGATTTCCCGTATCATATTGGCCTACGAACCGGTTTGGGCGATTGGCACGGGGCGCACGGCGACGCCGGAAATGGCTGCCGAAAGTCATCATCTTTTACGCGGCTTGGCGGGCGGACAGTTCGGTGATGAAGCCGCGGGTCATCTGCGCATCCTTTACGGTGGCAGCGTCAAGCCGGACAATATCAGCCGGTTGATGGCCCAGGAAGAAATTGACGGGGCGCTGGTGGGCGGAGCAAGCTTGCAGGTTGACTCTTTTTCCGCTATCGTCAATTACCAACGGGCATAAGAGTTTGCATCGCCCGGAAGAGGAAAAATGGTTGCGGCATTATTGGCACTTCACATTCTGGTTTGCATCTTGCTCATCATCTCCGTGATGATTCAAGGCGGGGAGAACGTGGACATTACCGCGGCCTTTGGCGGAGTCAGCCAGGCCGCTTTTGGGCCGCGGGGCGCGGTGTCAACTCTGGCAAAAATCACCTGGGTGCTGGCGGCTATTTTCGCGGCGACTTCCATCACCCTTTCAGTGTGGGCGACCAAGCGCACGGGGCGGTCGGTGCTGGAAACTCCGGGCAAGACGGCTCCGGCCCAGACTTCTCCTGCGAAAACCACTCCAGCGACCCCGGCTCCTCTGGCGCCGGCTCCGTTCTCGCCCGCCCCTGCATCGCCGGCTCCGGCGAAGAAGTAAGTGGACAGGACCTCTCGCCTTCGTGGGCGAATTGATTTGATTTCCAGGCCTCCAAGTGCGGAAGTGGCGGAATTGGCAGACGCACCAGCTTGAGGGGCTGACGGTCGCAAGACCGTGGGGGTTCGAGTCCCCCCTTCCGCACCAAATATTCGATTTGCTCTTACCCACCATGTCAGCATCAACATGTTCGAACCTTTTGAGAGCCTGAGCCGTGCGCGAAGCTGCTTTGCGCGAATTTGCGCCTATGTCGCCTTCCGGGACGGGCCGCCGTTACGATGCCCGTGAAGCGCGCTGGCTGTCGGCCGCAAAAACTCTGCATGGGAATTCCAGAAAGGCAGTTACAGGGTTGAAGAGGCAAGCCCCCCGGACTCGCAGATGCCAGCGCGTCGAGCGAAGGAAATTTGTGACCATTCCGTGCCTCTGGCCAATATTGTTATAGAATATGCGGTTTAAATGAGAGCACGTCGAAAGGGGACCTGTAAAATGCAACGAAGGAAATTCATATCTATGCTCAGCGGCCTGGCTGCCCAATCGGCTGCCCTGTCGTTGGGTGGCGCCACGCACCGCGGGTTTGGTTCTACGCTCTCGTCTAATGGAGAGACTCCCGCCGCCCAAAGCGGAACTACGTCAACCGCGGCGGGCTTCAACCAATACACCGAGGATTACGCCACCTATTGCGCCAGACCCGGGAACGAGCGCGTCTTTTACGCCTTCCGTGACGGGAGCATTGTTGCCGAGCATCTGAACAGCCAAGACTGGAAGCCCTCCGCCTGGGGCAATCCGCCGGACCTGCCTGTGGCGGGCGGTTCGCACGATGGTGTGCCCATGATGTCGCCCATTCCGGATTTGGCCGGCGACGGGCCATACAAACCCATATGGGAATCGCTGCTTCAGTACGAATGTCCCGAATGGTACCGCGACGCCAAGTTCGGCATTTGGAATCATTGGAGCCCGCAGTGCGTACCCGAAGACGGCGATTGGTACGCGCGCAACATGTACCTGCAAGGCTCCCCTCAAAACAAATTCCATCTCGAGCATTACGGCTCGCCCACGCTATTCGGCTATAAGGACCTTTGCGCGCAGTGGACGCTGCTGAACTGGCAGCCGTCCGAGCTGATGGATTTGTACGCCAGCGCCGGCGCCAGGTTTTTTGTGGCGCTCGCCAATCATCATGACGGCTTTGACACCTGGAACTCCAAGCATCACGTCTGGAACGCGGCCAATATCGGCCCGCGCCGCGACGTGATCGGAACCTGGGCCGCCGAGGCGCGGAAGCGCAATCTTCGCTTTGGCGTCACCGTGCATCAGGCGCGCAACTGGTGGTGGTTCCAGACCAGCCATAGCACTGATGCGACGGGGCCATTGGCGGGACGTCCGTACGACGGCCGCCTCACCCTGGCCGATGGCCGCAACGAATGGTGGCAGGATTACGATCCGCAGCAGCTTTATGCGCCGAAGCATCCCTTCGACGCGCTGCCGGACATTTCATACGTCAAGAATTTCTACGATCGCACTCGTGACTTGGTCGATCAGCACAGCCCGGATTTGATCTATTTCGACAACGCGCTATTCCCTCTCGGCTGGGGCGGCATGTGTGTGGGCGCATACTATTACAATCACAACCTCGCGGTGAACGGCGGCAAAATGGAAGGCGTCATCAACGTCAAAAATGTCCCGGCCAAGCTTTACAAATCGGTGGTGGCGGACATCGAGCGCGGACTGGCCGCGGAGATTCTGCCTTATCCCTGGCAGTCGGAAACGTGCATCGGCGAGTGGCATTACCAGCGCGCCTTGTACAACTGGCCCGGGGAATACGGCCGTTATCTGCCGCCGAGTGAGGTCATTCACTGGATGGTGGATACGGTAAGCAAAAACGGCACGTTCCTGTTGAATGTCCCCGGAAAACCCGACGGCACGATCGACTCCAAGGAGCGGCGCATTCTGGAGCAGGTTGGAGAATGGTTCAAGGTCAACGGAGAAGCGATTTACGGCACGCGCCCCTGGGCGGTTTTCGGCGAGGGCCCGCATATGATCAAGGCCGGCTCATTCCAGGGGAATTCCATCGGGCAGCTTGACGCGAGCGATATCCGCTATACGCGCAACAAGGCCGGGACTGTGGTTTACGCCATCGTCCTCGGCTGGCCCCAGAGGGGAGTGCTCCTGCGATCGTTTGGCAGTTCAGCCGCCAAGCCGGCGAAGGTGGCCAATGTTGAGCTGCTGGGTTCGCCGGAACAAATGCGCTTCACGCAGTCGGCCGAGGGACTGCGCATCGACTGGCCCCGGTTCACGGTGATACCGCCTTCAGAGTTTGCCGTGGCTTTCAAGTTGAGCCTCGCCTGAGGGTAAAGTGCACACCAGAGTTCAGCCCGGCTGCGCGACATTATCTTTCTCGATGGTTCTGAAGCGCCCAAGCTATCTTCGCAAAATTGAACGGCTGCTGCTTCGGCAGCCATGGGGAGAAAAATGATGAGCCTTTCTGCAAATCGCATTTTAGTGACCCTTATCACTTGTTTCGCTCTCATCGCCTGCACTGCGACTGCACAGGATGTTGCGAAACTGCCTTACATGAATCCCAGCCTGACGCCCGAGCAGCGCGCGGCTGACTTGGTGAGCCGCCTGACGCTCCAGGAGAAGGCCTCGCAGCTCACCAACGAGTCGCGCGCCATCCCGCGCCTCGGCATCCCATCTTACAACTGGTGGAGCGAGGCCTTGCACGGCGTCGCCTCAGCGGGCACGACGGAATACCCAGAACCCATCGGCCTGGCCGCCACGTTCGACGTGCCCGGCATCCACGAAATGGCCACTGCCATTGGCATCGAGGGGCGCGTGGTGAATTTCAAGTCGGTGCGCAACGGGAATTCGATCATCTTTCACGGCCTCGACTTTTGGTCTCCCAACGTGAACATCTTCCGTGATCCGCGCTGGGGGCGTGGGCAGGAAACTTATGGCGAGGACCCTTTCCTGACCGCCCGCATGGCCGTCGCATTTGTCACAGGCATGCAGGGTGACGACCCGAAGTACTACCGGGTGATCTCCACGCCCAAACACTTCGCCGTGCACAGCGGCCCGGAACCGACGCGGCACTTCACCGACGTGGACGTGAGCAAGCACGATATCCTCGACACCTACGAGCCGGCTTTTCGCGCCGCCGTCGTGGAAGGCCACGCCGGATCGGTCATGTGCGCTTACAACGCCATCAATGGCCAGCCGGCTTGCGCCAACAAATTCCTGCTACAGGATCAGCTACGCGGAAAGTGGGGCTTCCAAGGGTATGTGGTCTCTGATTGTGACGCCGTCCGGGACATTTTCAATGGCCATCATTACCGTCCTACGCAGCCCCAGGCGTCGGCCATCTCACTCGAGCGGGGCATGGACAACGAGTGCTACGGCACGCAATTCCCCAACGATTCGGACTACCAGCCGTACATCCAGGCGGTCCAGGAGGGCTACCTTCCAGAAAGCGCGATCGACACGGCGCTGATCCGCCTTTACACGGCGCGGTTCAAGCTGGGCTTGTTCGATCCTCCGGAGATGGTTCCTTACACGAAGATTAATGCTAAGGAACTCGACAGCGCCGAGCACCGCGCGCTAGCTCGCAAGCTCGCCAATGAATCCTTAGTACTGCTGAAGAATGATGGCACCCTGCCGCTCAAGGCCGGCATTACCAAGATCGCGGTCGTCGGACCGCTTGCGGATCAGACGGCAGTCCTGCTGGGCAACTACAATGGCACTCCGACCCACACTGTGAGCATGCTCGAAGGTCTGAAAGCCGAATTTCCCGACGCGAAGATCACCTTTGTACCTGGAACTCAGTTCCTTTCCAACCAGACCGGAAACCCCGTGCCCGCCTCCATGCTGACAACGCCGGATGGCAAGCCTGGCCTGAAAGCCGAGTACAGCTCGGGCCTGCGTTTCGGCCGATCGGGCCAACCGCCTACGCCGCTCACTTCGCGCGTCGAACCGAACGTGGACCTAAATGAAAGCAACCTTCCCGAGCCGGCGAAAGGGAAGTCCGCTATCGGCGTGCAATGGACCGGGTTCCTGAATCCGGCCAAGTCGGGTGAATACCTCGTGGGTGTAAAGGCCAACGGCTTCGCGCGCCTCACGCTGGAGGACAAACAGGTTGCGTCGGGATTCGGGAACGGATCGCATCTGGGCTCGGTTCACCTGGAGAAGGGACATCCGCTGAAGCTGGAGTTGACGTATGGGCGCTTCGGCGGGGGGCCGCCCGAGGCGCAGCTTGTCTGGGCGCCTGAGAGTCATGTGCCCGATCCGGCCGCCATTGCCGCGGCGAAAAACGCGGACGTTGTGATTGCCGTCGTCGGCATTACCAGCCGGCTGGAAGGCGAAGAGATGCCGGTGAACCAACCCGGTTTTCTCGGCGGAGACCGCACCAGCATCGACCTTCCGCAGCCGGAAGAAGACCTGGTCGAGGCTGTGGCAGCGACCGGCAAACCGCTGGTGATCGTACTGATGAATGGTAGCGCGCTGGCCGTGAACTGGGCCAGTGAACACGCCAATGCCATTCTCGAGTCGTGGTATTCCGGCGAGGAAGGCGGCGCGGCCATAGCAGAAACACTGAGCGAGAAAAACAATCCCGCGGGCCGTTTGCCGGTGACTTTCTACAAGGACATCAACCAACTGCCTAATTTTGAAAGCTATTCCATGGATAACCGCACCTACCGCTATTTCCGGGGAAAGCCACTCTATCCGTTCGGTTATGGGCTAAGTTATACGAAGTTCATTTACAGCGATCTCAATCTGCTACAGGCTGACGTGAAAGCGGGCGATCCGGTTGCGGCGGATGTGACAGTGACCAATACAGGCAATGTGGCGGGGGATGAAGTCGTCCAGCTCTATTTGAAATTCCCGCCAGTGAATGGGGCGCCACGAATCGCTCTGCGTGGGTTCCAGCGCATTCACCTCGAACCGGGCGCAAGCCAGAAGGTTCATTTTGAGCTGAAGAACCGGGACCTGGGCATGGTGACGGAGAACGGCAATCCGATCATCGCCAGCGGCGAATACAGCATCAGCATTGGCGGCGGTCAACCTGATACCGATGCCCCAAGCGTCACCGGGCACTTCCGCATGGACGGCCAGGTCGCTTTGCCGGAATAG
>DASYXZ010000057.1:0-2975 GCA_035934315.1 Terriglobia bacterium
GCGAAGCTGCTGGAGCGAGTGTTTGCCGCCGACGTGCTGGTATGCCCGAGGTGCGAGGGAGCGATGCGCCCGCTCGCGGTCGTCTACGACGAGCGCACGGCACGGAAGATCCTCACGCACCTCGGCTTGCCGTCCCGTGCACCTCCCCGAGGACGTGCGCGATCGCGCGGCCAGCTCGACCTGCCCGCCGCGGTTGCCCACCAAGAGGGAATCGATCCGCCCTTGGTGTTAGACTGATCCAATCGAATCGCCCACTCTCCCTACGACCAAGAAGGGACACACGCGCGCCCGATCAAGAAATCGCGCTCCGAGCGCCCAATCGGAGAAGCCAGCAGTTGACGAAATGGCCATTATCAGACTGCAATCGACTTCCGTTGTCTCGAGACCAGCATTGCGGCACGCAGTTCATTCTTCCTTCGCGCTTCGCGCATCCTTCCTTCGCGCTTGGCACTCGCCGTCTGGTACCCTACCTGGCGTCCTTTCGCGACGTGGGAGGGAGCGATGCGAAAAACGACCTGGTTGGCCGCCGCCTTCTCGGCACTGATGGCGTGCGAAGGAAACGGCAATTCCGCGAACGACGGATCGCCGCCGGACGACGCGGCGTCCGGAGACGGCGGCGTGATGCCCGCAGCGATGTTCGCCACCGGCGGCACCGTCACCGGCATGGTGGAGAGCCTCTTCGAGAACGCGGATAGGTGGAATAAGCGGCCCTGTTCGGAATTGGAGGGTTCCGCCGAAGTGCGGCAAAGTCTCATAATACCGGAATTATGTTAAATGGGAGGGACGGAGCCCGGCGGACGGTGGAAATGAGGGCTGGCAGACGGCGGAAATAAGCCAAGTGAGCCGGAGCACGCGCGGAAATAAACACACCAATCCACACTGGTAAATTGGCTCAAGGTTCGGACAAAAATGAGCGTGGATGGCCTCTGTGTCCGAAGATTCACCCAAATTTTACATGGGTGAATCTTCGGACAGATTTCCAAGGTCTGACGTTTTGTAGGGTAACAGACCATTTTTCAAGAGAAAGCTGCAATACAGGTTTCCACCAGCTGTGAAGCTCAGTCCGCTTCGGGAGCGGATAGTTGCTCATTTGTCCGAAGTTTCGGCCTGATTTCCGACTATTGGACCTAAAATGTCCGAACCTTGAGCCAATTTACCACCAGGCCTATCTGGCTTCACTCGAGGAGCGCTGGGTTGCCACTGCTACGACGCACCCTTTGCCCTGACGGAAAAAAACAGCGAGAGAGGGATGTTTCTGCTATCCAGGATGTAGACTGGAAATACGCGAAGAGGAGAATGACCGATATGGAACACTCAAAAATAGAAGTCAGTGATACACTCGTTCTGTTCATAGATTTGCAAGCAGGCATCGCCGATTTGCCGCTCACGGTTCCCTACGCAAGGTTACGGAAGGGCGTTTTTGCGCTTTCACGGCTCGCGCATTTGCTAGGGATGCCCGCGATTGTCTCAGCGGTCATGGGGCAGGATGGGAGCCCTGCACGCATTATGCCGGAAATTGCGCCGGGATTGGGAGAATTGCCGGTTTACTATCGCACAACTGCCGACTCATTCGAGAATCAGACTATCAAACAGGCCATTGAGGCCACAGGGAGAAAGACCATCCTGATTGCGGGAACGGCTACTGAAGTTGCCGTACAACTTCCTGCGCTTTCTGGTTCCGACATGGGCTATCGTGTTTTCATTGTGATTGATGCAGTCGCGGGAATCAGCGAGCGCACGGAAGATGCAGCTCTGCGCCGCATCGCCCAGGCCGGGGCGTCTACCGTCGCCATTGCGACGCTTTCGGGAGAATTGGCCGGGGATTTCTCGCAACCGACAGCGCAGCAGGCCATCGGGATTCTCTTTGAAATGGCTGGTGGAGAATAACGTGTTGAGCAACGCGAATTCCCCTGCCCTCATCATCATATCGGCGATGATTACCCCTGCTCTTTTGATTCTCAGTTCTGCTTCCCTTGTGGCGACAGCACTGCAACGACTGGCACGGACCGTTGATCGTGCCAGAGTGATATTACAACTGTCCGAGGAGGAAGCTAGAAAGCTGGGATGGCCGCCGGATGTATCGAAACGCTGGCTTGAGCGCTATGCCACACGCTCGTTGATGGCTGAGCGAGCCGTAACCGCTTTCGTTCTCGCGGTGGGTATCCTGGTGCTAGACTGTCTCTCTATTGCAGTAGACCGTTACTTGGCCGATAGGCTTACCTGGCTTCCAGTGAGTCTGACGATCATCTCAATGTGTATGATACTCGCTGGAGCATATTTCATGGTTCAAGAATCACGGCTGGCAAACCTCCAGATTCGAGAAGAGATACAACATCCTGACGGCAAGAAGAAAGAGGAATCAGCAAAGAGTGACAGAGATGGTGATGAAAAAGCGGCCATCTAGCGTGGGGATTGACAGCGAGGTGGGCACGAATGGGTGAGCTATCTCAAAACTCATCTCTTCTGCCCTACCCTTTTACATCCTCTGCCAGCACACGCGCAATACCCTCCTGGTAAGCCCACATTCCCTTCTCCTGCATCACCTCTACCAGTAACCTGAAGACCTCCGGCAACGCACTCAATCCGGCCAACTCAACTGCGTTGGCCACGACTCCTCCGGCTTGCATAGCCACCAGATAAGAGGCAACATCAAAGCGCCAGGGGTAGCAACGCCCCACGTAGCGCGCCATCAAACTGGCGGCAATCTGCAAGCCTTTCAAACCAAAGTCGCCGCTATAGTAGAGCCGATTGTCGGGGGACTGATCGACGAACATCTGCAGCAGCTTGAGCGCGGCAGCGCTGGGCCAGCCAGATGTACAAACCAACGTTGGCAGCGACCTGCCTGGAACGCTGTCGCTCTGGCAAGACACCCCAGCAATCACCTCCTCGAATACCTGTGGATTCTCAAACACATACATATTCGCTTGCGTAGGCACAGCACTCCGCCACTCCAGCACCTGGCGTAAAAAACACTT
>DASYXZ010000231.1:0-8888 GCA_035934315.1 Terriglobia bacterium
ACGGGGACGGTAATCGTCCGCGATCGTCCATAGTCCTTGATCGAATGTCCAATGGGCGTTCCTGGATAGTGCGAGTCCATTGCGCGGGTCATTGTTTCGGCTGTCTCGGGAACGGGCGGGCAAGGACAGGTCTGGCGAGACTCAGTGCGAGATCCTTCGTCGGACTCAGGATGACAACTGGAGGGCCTCAAGGCTCGGAGCGGGATTCCTCTCCCGCTTCTGCGGGATCGGAATGACAACCCTCCAGGCTTCGCGCCCCGCTGGGACAGACCCGTCCAAATTGTCATTCTGAGCGGCAGCGAAGAATCTGGCCCTGAAGGTCGCGCAATCGAGTGCTTGAGAGGGATTCCCCTCCAAAAGACCGGAGCGAGATCCTTCACTTCGTTCAGGATGACAACATAGTGGACCAAACGCGGGGGCTGTCATTCTGAGGTCGCAGCTGCGACCGAAGGATCTCGCACTGTCTGTTTGTCCCCGGCAGGCTTTGCCGCAGGGCTGCCTGGCCATCCATCACTCAAGTCTTTCCAGTCGCGATTCTTCGACTCGATCAAGGCGATTTTCTTCATTCGGCCCCAGCCTTTGATTTGTTTCTCGCGGGCGATTGCATCCAGCACGTCATGAAAGACCTCAAAGAACACGAGCCGGTTTATGTTGTAACGGGCGGTGAAACCCTTGTGGAGTTTGTTTCGGTGTTGGCCTACTCTCACTTCAAGGCTGTTTGTTACGCCGGTGTAGAGCGTGCGAGATTTGCCGGCCATGATGTAGACGTAGTAGGTCTTCGTGCGCACGGAAAAGCAAGGGCCTCAAGAACTCAGTGCGAGATTCCTCTCCCGCGCCTGCGGGATCGCGGAATGAATGCGACACACCTCCGGAACATGTTCATGCCCCTTTGAGGGCGTAGAGATGACTGGGCCCGAACCCGTCGAACCGCCGGAGCCGCTACTTGACACGTCGCGCTTTCACAGATGACAGGCGCGTGGCGTTTTTCATCAAACTTTTAAACGGCGAAGGTAGGGAACGCTGGCCTTCATCAGGTCCAGGTCCATTTCGACAAAGTAATTTTTTACGCCGCCGGTTTTCGCCGCGGCAAAAATTTTCTTCCAGTCGAGAGTGTCCTGTCCCACCGCCATAATTTGTTTGGTTTTCGCCGACCAGCCTTGCACGTGCATGGACAAAAATCGGCCCGGGTATTTGGTGAAATATTCGGCGGCATCGTAGCCGCTGCTGATGGTGGAAATCTGGAATTGGAACTTCACCAGCTTGGGGTCAAGAAGTCCGAGCAACAGGTCATAAGTCCGTTTGCCGTCCACCAGGGTGAGCTCAAAGCCCTCATTGTGGAGGCCCTGCTGGATGCCCGCCTGGGCCGCGCGTTCGCCCATTTTATTGTATTCGTCCGCGGCGCGCTTTACGTCATCCATCGTCGGATTCCGTGGCCCGTTGAGGCTGGGCACCATCATCTGTGTCAGGCCCACGTCTTTTGCCCAGGCAATTCTGTCCGCTTGATTTTCTCTGAGCTCCTTGATGTCAAAGTGAGAGCTGATGCATTTCACGCCCAGATTGCCCAACATTTTTCGCAGCTCTGCACCTTTGTATTGGGCGAGGCCGGCGAAGCCGGAATTGGCGTAACCCACGGGCGAGCACAACTCGATGGTTTGGAATCCCGCGGCGGCAAGCTGCTTGATCGTGCCGGGAAAATCTTTGGCGATCATCGCGCGCACAGGCCACGTCTGGCATCCAATGGGCAGCCCCAGGGGATTGGCGCGAAGGTCCAGCGCACCCGCGGAAAGCATACCGGCTACGGCGGCGCCTGTCACCGACTTTTTGAGAAATTCTCTTCTCGAAATCGCAGGCATAGAAGTCTCCTTACCACTTAAATTGTGTGTGGCATGATTAGCCCGTCTGCGGGATTGTCTCACGGTTTGCAAGCAATGAATAATTTATCGTTCGTATGGAGGGGGAAGGATGGATTCCCGATTGCGCGGGAATGACGGACGTGTGCGGGAATGACAAGTTGCAGGTGTGGCGGGAAGCGAGCTCCAGCCAATAGAAGCAAGGAATATCCGCGTAAAGCCCCGGCTACGCCGGCTGCGGGCGTTCGCGGCTGGGGATTTGGGAAGCGGGTTGAGGTTTAATGACCTGGGTTGTTTCGCTGGGAGGTTCGGGCCGAACCACCTTTTCAGGCAGCACTTTTCCTTCAAGGAGCAGTTTCACTTCGCTCGCGTCCAGCACTTCGCGCACTAGCAGCGCCTCAGCGATTCGCACCAGCGCCTCGCGATTTCCGTCAATCGCATCCTTGGCGCGCTGGTAGCCATTCATCACAAATTTCTTCACTTCCTGATCGATCTTGATGGCCGTGTCTTCGCTAAAGTCGCGCTGGGTGGCCAGGTCGCGGCCCAAGAATATTTCCTGCTGGTTCTTGCCGTAGGCGAGCGGCCCCATGTCTGACATGCCAAACTCGCAAACCATGCGGCGGGAAAGCTCCGTGGCCTGCTCGATGTCGTTGCCCGCGCCGGTGGTGATGTGATTCAGAAAAATTTCCTCCGCCACGCGTCCACCCATCATGATGGCGAGGCGCGACTCGAGATAATCTTTCGAGTAGTTGTGCTTGTCATCCAATGGCAACTGCATGGTGACGCCCAGCGCCATGCCTCGGGGAATGATGGTGACTTTGTGGATGGGGTCGGCGTACGGCACCATAGCCGCCACCAGGGCGTGCCCGGCCTCATGATAGGCAGTGGTCTTCTTCTCGTCTTCGGAAAGAATCAGCGACCGCCGCTCTTTCCCCATCAGGACTTTATCTTTGGATTGCTCGAAGTCGTCCATGATGACTTGCTTGCGCCCATGACGCGCCGCGAGCAACGCCGCCTCATTCACCAAGTTGGCGAGATCGGCTCCGGAAAATCCCGGAGTGCCGCGCGCCAAAACGGAAAGTTCCACATCTTCAGAAAGCGGAATTTTTTTGCTGTGAACTTTCAGGATGCCCTCGCGCCCGCCCACGTCAGGAAGAGGCACCACCACGCGGCGGTCAAAACGTCCGGGGCGAAGAAGGGCGGGGTCAAGAACATCAGGGCGGTTGCTGGCCGCAATCAGAATGACGCCCTCGTTTGATTCAAAGCCGTCCATCTCCACCAGCAACTGGTTCAGAGTTTGTTCGCGCTCGTCGTGCCCGCCGCCCAGGCCGGCGCCGCGATGGCGGCCCACCGCGTCAATTTCGTCGATGAAAACGATGCAGGGAGCATTCTTCTTGCCTTGCTCAAACAGGTCGCGAACGCGCGAAGCGCCCACGCCGACGAACATCTCCACAAAATCCGAGCCCGAAATGGAAAAGAAGGGCACGTTGGCCTCGCCCGCAATCGCCCTGGCCAAAAGCGTTTTGCCCGTTCCGGGAGGGCCCACCAGCAAAACGCCCTTGGGAATGCGGCCGCCGAGCTTCTGGAATTTTTGCGGCTCGCGCAGGAACTCGATGATCTCGTGCAACTCTTCTTTGGCTTCGTCGACGCCGGCAACGTCCTTGAACGTCACTTTTTTCTGCTGGCTGGAAAGTAATTTGGCGCGGCTTTTGCCGAAGGAGAGGGCTTTGTTGCCGCCACTCTGCATCTGGCGCATAAAGAAAATCCAAAGGCCCAGCAGCAGGACCATGGGGAGGCCGTTAGCCACCCAAGTCATCCAGTTGCTGCCGGAATTATCTTTGAGCGTGACGTTGACGCTTTTATCCTGAAGGGTTTTATAGAGGTCGGGGTAATTGGCGGGGACAGTGGTTTTAAATTTGGCGCCATCCTTTTTGAACGTTCCGGTGGCGTCGGTTCCGGCTATGGTCACGTCCTTCACGTTACTGTTGTTGACTTCAGTCATGAAGCCCGTGAAGGTTAGGTCCGCGACGTGATCGACCGAATTGCTCTTGACCACAGCCCAAACGAGGATCGTGAGGGCCACCATCAACACCCAGAAGATAATGTTTTTGACTGCTGAGTTCACTTCGTTTTCTCCTCTGGCCTTTTCCCCCGGGACCTGAGCCTGCGCCTGAATCTTTCCGGCTCCGTGCTATTAGATGCTGAAAAGTGCCATTATGCCGCGCACTTTTTCAATTTAACTCAAAGTAGCGATATGAGGGAGATTTCGGTATTTTTCCTGGAATCCCAGCCCGTAGCCTACCAGATATTTTTCCTGGGTCTTGAATCCCACATAATCAGTGGACACATCCACTTTGCGCTCGTCGGTCTTTTCAATCAATGCGGCAATGCTGACGGATTCGGCTTGTTGCGCCTGCATGATGCGGACGAGATGGTCTATGGTCACTCCCGATTGCAGGATCCCATCCACCAGAAGGACGCTCTTACCCGCCACTTCCACTTTGGGGGTGTAAACGATCTCACGCACAGCCACCGCGCCCGAAGAGTTGTCCTTTATCTCGGCTTTCAGGAAATGGCAGATGACCGGAAGGTTGAGAATCCGAACCAGATCCGCCATGAATAAAAAGCAATTCTCCAGAATCCCGACCACGTGCAAAGTCTTTCCCTGATAGTCGCGGTTCACTTGCGCGGCCAGCTCGCCCACGCGCTTTTGGATCTGCTTTTCTGTGAAGACCATACGTAAGTGGTCGCCCGGGAATATTCCCGCGACTTTAGGCGACGAGGGCTTGCGGACCGGCTTTGCACGGTGTGACTTCTTCTCCGTTCGCTTCGGTCGTTTTTTCATATTGCCTTTACTTGCGTCGTATCTAAATTAGATTCCGTTTTGTCCACCCGGATCAAAACCTGCTTCGAATGAGGTGGAGCAGCCAAGTCACCGGCGGGTGGGAAATCTTTGACCCAGACAATTTCCTCTCCGGCCACAAGCACCGGCCATGCCTTCCGCCGTCCGGGCGAAATCTTGCGCCGTGCAAAAAGCTCTTTAAGATTCCGGATCCTTCGGCTGCCCGCCGTCCGGTATCGGTCACCGGCGCGCCAGTTTCGCAAAACCAACGGACCTGACAATTTCAGGGGGTCCAAGCCCGCCCATCCACAAGTATTATACGCCTTCGGAGGCTCTTCCGGACCAACAATTTTGAAATGCACGGTTAAACCCAATTGGGGAATGGAAATTTTGCCGGGGACCTGAACGGGATAACAGAAATTGGATTCGTCTCTCGCCGAATGCGCCGGCGCGATAATGAGCCAGTCAAATTCTTTGCGCGCTTCCCAGCCGCCCGGCAACTCCAGCTTGCGGCCGCTCTGGGCGGAATGGGCAAAGCGGCGGAGCGCCTCAATGTGTTTGTAAGTGACGCCGCGGAGGTTTCCACGGCTCGCCACAATCATCTGGCGCAAAACCCTGCGGGCCAGCGCCGCGGGAAATTCAATCAGCGGGCGGGTGGGAATTTTTTCCTCCTGCCCCTCACGCACCCGCCACGCGAGAGCCCGCTCGCGCGCCTGCCCTTCCAGGTATTCCTCATCTTCGCGCGCCCGGTCGGAAAGCTCCTTGAGCGAGCGGATCACTTCCGGATTGAATTCCTCCTGAAGCAGCGGAAGCAGCTCCTTGCGGATTTTGTTGCGCCGGAACTTTGAATTCAAGTTGGTGGAATCCAGGCGCCATTCCAATTTTCGTTTTTCCAGTTCCTGTTCCACCTCTGCCCGCGTGACGTTCAGGAAAGGGCGAACCACTTTACCTTCGAGAACGGGATAAATCCCGCCCAGGCCGCGAGTGCCGGTCCCGCGAAGCAGCCGCAGAAGAACTGTTTCCGCCTGGTCATTGGCGGTATGCGCAGTGGCCACTCTGTCCAGCCGTCCCTGGTTGACCAGAGAAAAGAAAAACCGGTAGCGCAGCTCGCGCGCCGTCGCTTCAAGGTTTCGGCGCTTTTCGCGCGCCACCCGGGCCACGTCGGCTTGGCCTGGGAAGTAATCGAGTCCAAGCTGATCGGCCCGCTCGCGCACAAAACGTTCGTCCGCGTCCGATTCCGTTCCCCGCAAGTGATGATTGAAATGGACCACGGCCAGAGTAAGCCCCAACTCGCGCGCCAGTTGATCCATGTAGGCGAGCAGAAGAATCGAGTCAGGCCCGCCGGATACGGCCACGCCTACCCTGTCGCCGGCATGGAAAAACCCGCAGCGCTGTACTTCCAATGACCAGCGAGAATAAGTGTCAGATTGACGAGGCATGGCAAATTTTAAGCCGCGTTCATTTTAGCATTGGAATGCTGACCAGGAGAGGGGATTGAAGCGCGCGTGATAAAGCCAAAGCACATCGCTACGAAATCAAAACGGGACATTTCTGGGCTCCTGGGGGCCTTCCAAATCTGCACCATAATTGAGGAAGCAAAATAAATCCTGTGGCCCTTGTACAAAAATGAAAATAAATTGGAGTTTGGCAATAAAAATGTAGCTATAGGGGTTTGATTTGGTCTTTTTTTTCAATGGGATAGCACCCCAATGAGAACCTCGCGTCATAACGCGCTCTTATGAGGAGCCCATAAGGAGGTGATTTTGAGTATTAATGGCGTTTGGCTGGTGGCTTTGCCTCTGGCAATCTGGATGGCTTGCGAGTGGTGGCGCAGAGAAGATTATACCGAATGGCGGGACTGGCTCGAGGGCGACGAGCCTCTCGAGCCTTCGCCGCTCCTGAATGTCACCTGGGAGCTATGGTTGAAGCTTCGGCCACTTTACGATTGGGTCAGTCATCAGCTCTATCGTCCCTATTCTTGGGCCATAGGAAAAGGGTGGGTTCGGTACAAGCCCGATGAAAACTGGAAAGATTGGTTTGGCTACCACACAACCCCGGAGGAAATGCTCCTTGCCCAAATTGAATGGGACATGGACCCCACTTACACGGAGATTCGCGCAACATGGCAGGCCTATCTAAAATCCCGCGATGACGCTCGCGAAGCCCCGAATTCTAAAGATGAGCAAGCAGCTTGACACGGCTAAACCCAGGCAATAGCATTGTTCTAAAAATAAGTACAAGCCCGCGCAAGACGGTTGTTGGTGAGGTACTTGGAAATATGAGGGATTGGACATGCTCTACTCACATCGGACTCGTTCTCACAATATGATCTGTTTCAAAACTCACGGGAGGTGCGGTCGCTATGTCAGTACAGAAGAACCTCTTGGATTACTACTCGCTTCAACTGCCACTTCTCTATGAAAGGCTGGCCTCCTCCCGCATCGCGAAGGAAAACTACTGTGAACCGCAGCTTCCTTATGTCGGCGAAGGGTTCGAATCCAGTCGCGCACGGCTATTATTTGTCGGAAAGGCGCCGAACCAATGGCACGGCGCGCTCCGGGGACTTACGGACGCTAAGGATTCGCTCATTCGAAGTGAATGCTTCATCCGAGAGAGAGTGAAGCCCTATTATAGCGGGCTACCAGCGCCGCATCCCGATGGGCCTTGCCATTCTCGTTTTTGGCATCGGGTTTACGTTATCGCTTGCCGTGTGTCCCAGAGTGACCCAGAGCTGGGCTACGAACGGCGGGAGGAGTGGGCGCGAAAATCCTTCAGAGAGCTTGCTTGGACAAACCTCTTTAAGATTGGGTGGGCCGGCGGCGGAAACCCAGGCGCGGAGATGCGCAGCTTCCTCCGCAGTTTTGGTTTCCTTTTGGACGAGATAAAGAAGGTCATAAAGCCAAGCGTTGTGGTTTTTTCAACCGGAAGGAACTACGACCCGTATCTACGTGAAGCTCTTGGAGAGGGCATCGTGATAGAACCCGATCCCGTCGAGCCCTATATCGGCAAGATAAGCGGAGGGTTTGGATGTCGCGGCTACAGGACGCCACATTTCCAGAGGCTAACGAACGCAGAGCTTTATCGCCTCTGTTCCTTGCTGTGCGGAGCCTGATGTCGGGCCTGCATTTCTGAGAGCCCCACCGCTCGGGCACCCCCGAACCAGCCAAGCACGGCAGGTTCATTTATCGCCTTAATTTTCAGTGCGACTCTGAGTGGCAAGGAAAGTTCTATGCCATAAAGCGGGTCGAGCCGGTTGTCGTAGAAGCGCAGAATTAAGTGGTACTCGTTACGGTGTATACGTTTTATTTCTGAAGGGGGCGCGCCCATGAGGATCAGCTATGACAGCGAAGTGGATGCTCTTTATATTCGGCTCCTCGAAGGCTCCTACCAGTGCCGCACGTTGCGTCTGACTGAGGAAGTAAGCCTGAACATCGGCCCGGACGAGCAATTGGTGGGTATTGAGGTTCTGGACGCTAAGGCCATCCTCGGTAAGGGGCCGTTTCCAACCGTACTCTTAGACAATGTGGCCACCGTCGACGCTTGACAACGGCGGCATAGGCTGCGTCGGCTAAGAAAATCTCTGTTTCCTTTGCCTGCCATGGCTAGATCGATGATTGCGCTGTCGGCTGACAAGGCGCTCCCGGCTCACCGTATGAAGCATGGCGTGTCGAAGAAGCCAATTGGCTCTAGTCTGATAACCCCGGCCACCGGATTTGAGCCACTCGATGATGTCGGAATCCAAACGCATAGTGACCGGCTTTTTCATCGGCCGATAGAATTTGCCTATTTCGGCTCCGGTCCAATCGAGCACCGGAGGGGCGTCGGAAAAGTCAATGTCGGCGTCCCGCTTTGCGGCGATGGCGGCGATGTCCCGCTTCTGCTCCCGCGTGAGCTTGCTCATAGACTCTCCTTTCATGGGACTCGGCCGCACGAGCCGAGATGATGCGAATAACTTCGTCGTTGTCTTTTTCATAATAGGTGTGCACGACCAGAAGTACCGAACCGGGCCCGATGGCCCCAACTGTTATCCAACGTTCCTCATCTTCGGTGGCGGTGTCACGTTGCGTCACGGCGAAGGGATCGTCGAACACGAGAACTGCGGTTTCAAAGCGAACATCGTGCTTGCTCAGGTTTTTTCGGTTTTTGCCCTCGTCCCATTCGAAGCGCATTGGCCGTGACTCACTCAGAATAAATAC
>DASYXZ010000256.1:0-11905 GCA_035934315.1 Terriglobia bacterium
TTATTGCTTTCTGGATTGGCGACACGCGCCGCGGAATGGCCAACAGCATTTTCCTGATGGGCATCGGCTTCGGCGGGGCCCTGACTCCCGTGCTGATCACCGCGATCATGCAACGCTGGGGCTGGCAGATGTCTTTTTATATTTCGGGGGCCATGGGTCTTGTCGTTGCCCTTCTTTGGTATACCTACGCGACCAGCCATCCGGAGGAGCACCCGCGCGTCAACGCGCAGGAACTGGAAATTATTCGTGCCCGGGCAAACGCACCGGCACTGCTCGCGCAACACGCGCATTCGGGAGGAATCAATCCGCCCTGGAAAAAACTTCTCACAAATATTTCCTCCTGGGGATTGATGTTCAGTTATTTTTGTGAAGGTTACCCCAACTATATTTTCTACACCTGGTTTTTCCTTTACCTCATCCGCGTCCGGGGAATGACCTTGAAGCAGGGCGGCCTTTGGGGAGCCGCACCTTTCCTTACCGTCCTCCTTCTCGCGCCCCTGGGCGGATGGTTTTCCGACCTGGCGGTGGCAAAGTTCGGCAAGCGTCGAGGGCGCCAGGCGACGGTCTGGCTGGGCATGACAAGTTCGGCGCTTTTGCTGGCCCTGGGAGCTCATACTCCCGGAAACACTCTTGCTATTGTGTTCCTTTCCGGCGCCATGGGCTTCAATATGTTTTCCACCTCAACGTGGTGGGCCACTTGCAATGATCTCACGCAGAATTTTTCCGGATCGCTTTCCGCCATGATGAATATGTGGGGCAACCTTGGAGGTTGGATCTCTCCGATTCTCACGGCCTACATCGCGACGCACCTGGGATGGACCCAGGCCCTCGACTTCGCCGCTTTGATTACTTTTATCGCCGGAGTTCTTTGGATTCCGATTAACGCAGACCAGAATCTTGAAGCTTAGGGGAACGCCTTTTTCCGACGGACATTTGCCCGAGATTTCTGCTATAGTCCTCTTTTTCCGGAGTTCACATGCCTGACAAAATTGGCGTTTTGGTTCGCGTAGATTCCGGCCTGGGAGTTCTCCACCAGCTCACCGGAGTCATCGCCGGGCAGCGAGGCAATATCTCTTCCGTGGAGATCATTGAGGACCATCCGCCGGAGACTCGCATTTATTTTGAAATCGACCTGCCCCAATCACCCGAAAAGCTAATCGAGGAGCTTGGGGCTCTCAGTGTGGTGCGCGAGGCGGGCGTCGTGAAAACGCTCCAAAAAGTTTATGGTAAGCGAATCATTATTGTGGGAGGCGGGGCGCAGGTCGGCCAGGTGGCCATCGGGGCCATTTCGGAAGCCGATCGCCACAATATCCGCGGCGAGCACATTTCCGTAGACACCATTCCGTTGGTCGGCGAGCAGCCCCTTGCCGACGCTGTCCGTGCCGTCGCCCGGCTGCCGCGCGCCCGCGCCCTGGTGCTTGCCGGCGCCCTGATGGGCGGCGAAATCGAGCAGGCCGTCCGGGACGTGCGTGCTCAAGGCCTTCTCGTAATCAGCCTGAACATGGCGGGTAGCGTTCCGGAAGCCGCCGACCTTGTGGTCACCGACCCCGTCCAGGCCGGAGTGATGGCCGTGATGGCGGTGGCTGATACGGCAAAGTTCACCGTGGATCGACTCAAGCGGAGAATCTTTTGAGGCGAGGCGTTCTCGATGGAAGAACTTTTGCTTCCCTTATTTCCTCAGGAAATTGTACTTCTGCCTGAAGAGCCCCTCCCGCTTCACATTTTCGAGGATCGCTACAAAACTATGATTGGCGAATGCCTGAAGGCGAAGGCCGCCGGTTCCGGGCAACAGGAGTTCGGCGTGGTGCTGGCCAAGGACAAGGAAATTCAAACCGTCGGCTGCAGCGCCCGCGTCATCAACCTTACGCGGAAATATCCGGACGGCCGCATGGACATCTTCACCGTCGGTTCACGGCGGTTTGAGATTCTGGTGACCAACCCTGACGACAATGAGACTCCGTACCTCCGCGCCGGCGTTGAATATTTCGATGACGATGCAGGAACCGACACTCCCCCCGACCCTGATGCTGAGCATGCCATCGAACTTTTCCGCAAAGTCATGCGAAAGTTGCATAAGGATTCCGAAATGCCCATCCACCTCCCCAAACCGTATCGCTACCTCTCCTTCCGTATTGCCGCGCCCCTGCCGCTCGATCTCGACTTCAAACAGGAAATGTTGGTTGTTCGCAATGAGCCGGAACGGCTGCAACAAGTCGTTGATGCGATCGAAGTCCTGATTCCACAAATCGAGATGGTTCAAAAAACTCGAAATAAGGCCGGCGGCAACGGCAATGCAAGCATCCAAACCTAAGCGTGGGAATGCGGAGCTTATTTCACGATGCTGGCATCTTGATTCAGTAAATCGCGAGAATAAACTCGGCGAAACCCCGCGTTGAGTTGGCTTGACGACTCACCTATAATCGTTGTGGGGGTCAGACCCATGCAAAGGCTGCGGACGTTGGGGGAGTTAAAGCATGCAAATTACCGAACGCGTAGCGTGAAAGATGAGATGCGCGGCAATCTTATTAGTCGCCTCGAGGCGCGGGACCCCATCTTTCCCGGCATCATCGGCTTTGATGAGACAGTTGTCCCGCAGATCATCAACGCCATTTTATCGCGCCACAATTTTATTTTGCTGGGTTTGCGCGGGCAGGCCAAAAGCCGGATTTTGCGCTCGCTGATTTCATTGCTGGACGAAGAAGTCCCCACCATCGAAGGTTGTGAGATTAATGACGACCCTCTTCAACCCATCTGCCGCTCCTGCTTCGAGCGTATTGAAGAATGCCGCGACGCAACACCCATCGCGTATTTGCCACGCCAGCAGCGTTACGTGGAAAAACTCGCAACTCCCGATGTGACCATTGCGGACATTATTGGCGATCTCGATCCCATCAAGGCGGCGCGCGGCGGTCACGCGCTTTCGAGCGAGCTCACCATCCACTACGGCCTGCTGCCCCGCGCCAATCGCGGCATTTTCGCCATTAACGAATTGCCCGACCTGGCGGGAAAAATTCAGGTGGGCCTCTTCAACATCATGCAGGAAGGTGACGTTCAAATTAAAGGCTATCCCGTGCGCTTGCCTCTCGATGTGGCCCTGGTCTTCACTGCCAATCCGGAGGATTACACGGCGCGCGGCAAGATCATCACGCCGCTCAAGGACCGCATTGGCTCCGAGATTCGCACTCACTATCCGGCTACGCTCGAACAAGGCATTGCCATTACCACTCAGGAAGCCTGGACGGAACGCGAGGGCGCGGATTCCGGGTCGCATCTCATCATTCCGCAATTTGTGCGCGAGGTGGTGGAGAGCATCGCTTTCGAAGCGCGCCAGGAAAAGAAGATTGACAAGCGCTCCGGGGTCTCCCAACGCCTGCCCATTACCGCGCTTGAAAACGTGGTTTCCAACGCCGAGCGCCGCGCGCTGGTGAATCACGAGCGCCAGGCGGTGGCGCGCCTCTCCGATGTTTACGCCGCCCTTCCCAGCCTCACCGGCAAGTTTGAGCTCGAGTACGAGGGCGAATTGAAAGGCGCGGACACAGTGGCGCGCGAGATCATCCGCCAGGCCACCGCCCGCGTTTACAAGAAGTATTTTGACAGCGTTCCCATGCACACGATCGTGCAGTGGTTCGAGATGGGTGGACACTTGAAGTACGCTGAAGGCGCGCCCACGGACGAAATCTATTTGCAATTCAAAAAGATTCAGGGCTTGCTTGAAAAAACTCATATTCTAGGAATGAAACCCAAGGACGAACCGGCTCAGCTTGTGGCGGGAGCCGAGTTTATTTTGGAAGGCTTGTACGCATTAAAAAAGATTAGCCGCAATGAGGAACTCGGCTTTCATGCCGAACGTCAGCGGCCTGCGCGCGGCGAAACCCCAGGCGAAGAACCCGGAGGATTCATCCCGCCGCGCAGGCGACCGTTGAATTAAATGGAGTCCGAATCCTGATAGCTGACGGCTGAAAGCTGATGGCTTGGTTGAGCAACTGACCACTGGCAACGGACATCGTCCAATGAAATTCATCAAATACTCCAAATACACTGCCGACCCTTTCGATGGCGTGAGCGCTGAAGATTTGATGCAGATGCTGCAGGAGTTTCTGCTGCAGAGCGGGTTCGAAAATCAATACTCGAATTTTTATGAAATGGATCCCGAACAAACGATGGAGCAGCTCCATCAGGCGCTTCTTGATGCTATGCACAATCAGGGAATGATTCCCCCTGACTTGCTTAAAAAGCTGATGGAGAATGCGGCGAATTACGAGAACTCCGAGTTGCGCGAACTGATCGACAAATTGTTGCAGCGGCTGGCGGAAGAAGGTTACATCACCATTGATAATCCCCCGCCCCAGGGAACGCAGACTGGGAAGCAGCCCGGGCACGCTTCGTCCGGACCAGAAGGTCCGGTCAAGTTCGAGCTCACGGACAAGGCGCTGGACTTTCTTGGGTACAAAACTCTGAAGGACCTTCTCGGATCGCTGGGCAAGTCAAGCTTTGGCCGCCATGACACGCGCGACGTCGCCACCGGCGTCGAGTCGCACGGCGCAACCAAGCCTTACGAATTCGGCGACACGATGAATCTGGACGTCAACGCCACGCTGCTCTCCGCCATCGGGCGCGAGGGCCTTACGATGCCCATTAACCTCGAGTACCAAGACCTTCAGGTCCGCCAGTGCGAATATCAAAGTTCCTGCGCCACCGTGCTCATGCTCGATTGCTCGCACAGCATGATTCTCTATGGCGAGGATCGTTTCACGCCCGCCAAGCGTGTGGCGCTCGCGCTCTCACATATGATCAAGGCGCAGTATCCGGGCGATTCCCTGCAACTGGTGCTGTTCCATGATTCAGCGGAAGAGATTCCGCTTCAAGAATTGGCGCGCGTCAAGGTGGGGCCCTATTACACCAATACCCGCGAGGGTCTGCGGCTGGCGCAGCGGATTCTTTCGCGGCAGAAGAAAGACATGCGCCAGATTGTGATGATTACTGACGGCAAACCTTCCGCTCTCACGCTTGAGGACGGAAGGATTTATAAAAACGCTTTTGGACTCGACCCGCTCGTGGTTTCCGAAACTTTGCACGAAGTGGCTCGCTGCCGCCGCAACGGAATTCTGATTAATACTTTTATGCTGGCCAGCGATTACGGGCTCATCAACTTCGTCCAGAAGGTTACGGAAATCTGCCGCGGCAAAGTCTACTTCACCACCCCCTATACGCTCGGGCAATATCTGTTGATGGATTACATGCAGAAGAAGATCAAACACATCCACTAACCTGGATGCTGCTTCAGTTTTCGACGGACGGGGCAGGCATATTCACCAGGTGGTCTGCGACGCGGACTTCGACAATATAGGAAGTAAAGATTGTGTTATAAACCGGGTGCCGGAATTCCAGGCGCATCCCGCGTCCGATATACCGCACCTTAAGCATTGACCCGCCCCAGGTGGACCCATCAATCCGCACCGCAACGGGATCCGGGCAGTATTTCGGATGGCCGCAGATCAGGGCCTGACCTCCGCCGCGATTGACGATGGTGTACTCATGGTGTTGCGTTTCAACTTCCAGCACCACACCCTCACCAAGGTTGTCCAGGTGAACGCCACCCTCGATCTCCGATTGCACAATTTTCCGGTTCACTTCGTCACTGAAATTGGGATGCGTGACGAATAAGTCTGGTCCGGGCATTGAAGATTGGGCGTCTGTCTGCATTGTAAATATCCGGCAAAAACTCGATTCGACTTCTTACTGTGATTCCTCTCCGCGCTTGTCACTCACTCCTGCGCGACTCCACCACTCCATAAGTTTACTCCCGATTCTCCCACTGCGCTCAATTTTTGTCACACATTCACTCGTCATTAAACTTTTGGCGCCTCTCGATCGAGGACATGATTTCGCTGCATTCTCTTTGTCCCGGGTAATTCCTGTAATCTCATATTGGACGAAAAAATGCCTCCTCTCAGGGCAGCGGCACGCGATAAAGATTACGGTGCTCGGTCGATTGGGTCAGTGCATAAACCGAAGCGCTGGGGCCCGGAACGGCCTGCTGGTGGTCGATGATCTGCGTCCCTGGAATCGCGGCCCCGTTCGTTTCGGAATCCAGTTTACGACCGAGGAGTGCAGGAAAATCCTTGAATGATTTCGTAGGAATAGCAAAAGTTTTCTGGTAAATCTTACCTTCACGCAAGTGCGTCCCCGCGGCGCCCCACGGCGAAGCGGAAAAGAAAAGGTATTGCTTGTCCCAAGTCCATTGGAAATTACACATTTCGGCTTCGCATACCGTTAGGGGCGCGCCTCCACTGGTGGGAATCGCCACCTCCCTGGCAGTGGTGGAATCCTGGCCGGACACGGCAACATCACAAATCGCCCACGCGCCATCCGGTGAGACATTCCTGAAAAAGATGATGGGATCTGGACGAACTTTTTCGCGCCCACTTCCATCCCCTTTCATCCGGTAAAGATAATTGGATTGCCCTTCGGAGGCCCGGAAGAAAATATCACCCTGGCGGTCATATGCGGGAGAGTCCTCGCCCGGATTGAGGGAGAGCTGCCTGGGTGGGAAGCGACTATCAAGCGAGGCAAGCCATATCCGGGTATGGTCTTCCTTGTCGAGAGCGGCGAAAGCGATATGTTTGCCGTCGGGCGAGATTTCATAGCTCGACAGCTCAAAGTCAGGCAGCAAACGCTCCGAATTACCCGAAGCTAAATCGGCTCCCCACAGCTCGCCCTCGCTAAAAAAATGGCCGGTGCCATGTCGTACAAGGTAGTATACCTTTTTGCCATCGGGGGAAAACGGTGAACCGCGGCTGGCCAGAAATGAACTCCCCTCCATTGAGACCTGCCGTTCGCCCTTCGAATCATGCACCGTAACCGAGCTCTGCGTCAGGCCAACGGAAGTGATGAGCGATTTCCCATCCGGCGCCAGTGCAATACCCTCTTCTTCGGTCGGCCCGGATGTGATTTGCTCGGAGTCACCGCCGCCCGCGCGTTCTCTCCAGATGTGGAAGCCGCTTCCCACGTCGGTGTTGAAGTAAATCCATTTCCCGTCTGGAGACCAAGCTACGTTGGTGCAGCCAGGGCCTGGAGGGCCAATCTGCCTGCCGACAGAACTCCCATCAAACGGCAGCACGCGGCAGCGTAACCAGCCTCCATTATCCATCTCTACGAGCGCCACGAGCTTGCCGTCGGGGGAAATGTAGGATCGGTGGGCCATGCCGCGTTCGTGCGGCGGAACGTAAATGTCACGTTCTTCCGAACGGCTCTCCGTCGCCGTGACGATCGCCATGTGAATGCCTTGCTGGATCTCGGAAAACAGGAGGTGATGCTCGTCGATCCAGGTGAGACCTGCGGCATTGGGAAGCCAGCGTCGCGGTTCCCCTCCCAAAACGGGAACTTCCCACGTGTCCCAGGGCACCGTGTAAACAATGCGCGACCCGTTGGGAGAAAAATGCGGGTCCATCTTGGGGAACGAATCGTGCGTGAGTTGCACGGGATCTCCCTTGGGTAGTAACTTGACGTAAATCTCTCCGTTGCCGACAAACGTATTCCCTCCCCGAATGAAGGCCAACATCCGCCCATCCGGCGACAACGCTGGCGAGGTGGCTAAATCAGTAAAATCTGTAAGCTGTTCCCATTCGGCACGAGTCGGTGCAGGCGGTCTTCGTACGCGGTAGATTACAAATCCTACCATAGCCAGGAGCGCCACAGCAATTGCGATCGGCCAAATCATTCGTCCAGGTGATTGTCGATCCATTGCCTGCTCAGGATGCTCTTCCGACACGTGGGGAGTTGTTGAGACGGAGCCAGAGCGCGGCGTGGCCGTGGCTGTGACCACGCGCCCGGAGTCGGTGTCGCGCTTCAGACGCTTCAGGTCAGCGCGGAGATCGGAGGCGCTCTGATAGCGAAGGTCGCGGTCTTTTTCCAAAGCCTTATTGATTACCCGTTCCAATTCGACGGATAAGTCCGGATTTAATCGGACCGGCGAAGCCGGCGCACGGTTCAGAATTCCATCGTGAATGGCGGCAGTTGTCACGCCCGAAAACGCACGGAGTCCTGTTGCCATCTCGTAAAGAACTGCGCCAAATGAAAACAGGTCAGTCCGTGCGTCGAGTTCTTCTCCCAGCGCCTGCTCGGGCGACATGTATGCCACGGTTCCCATTGCCGCGCCAGGACTGGTGAGAAATGCGGATTCAATTGAGGCAGTGGCCCCATCGTTTTGTGGTGGCACGCCATGCAGTGTCCCTGCTTGAGGCGTTAGTTTCGCCAAGCCGAAATCGAGAACTTTGGCATAGCCTTCACCGGTCATGATGATATTTGCAGGTTTGATGTCCCGGTGAACTATTCCCTTTCTGTGCGCCGCATCCAGGGCATCCGTGATCTGGATGGCGAGGTCGAGTAGGCGATCCGTTTTGAGGGGCTTGCTCTCAATCAGGTGTTTGAGCGTGTGCCCTTCCAAAAGCTCCATGGCGATAAAGGGTTGGCCCTCATACTCGTCGATTTCATAAATCGTACAGATGTTGGGATGGTTGAGGCTGGATGCCGCCTGCGCCTCACGCTGAAATCGCTCCAGCGCCTGATGGTCTTTCGCCAACGACTCTGGTAAAAACTTGAGCGCGACAAGCCGATGCAGCCGGGTGTCCTCTGCCTTATAGACCACACCCATGCCGCCGCCGCCAATCTTTTCCAGAATGCGATAGTGGGAAATGTTTTGTCCGATCATTCTCCCGCCCTGCCCTTCGGCATTAAGGATAATCTACACCATCTGGCAAGTCGTTGCGAGTTCCCAGCGCGGATACTTCCCTATGATCAGACCAAGCTCCTACCTGAGCGGCGTGAAATTGCTCGGGAGCGGTGATCCATGCCTTCGACAACGCGCCCTCGGGCCTTGACAATAGAAAAAATCACACGGGCGAAATGCTCGTGCCACGTCAGGCGAATTTCCAAAATACATAATTTATCTATTCCCCAGGGTTGATGTAATCTAGCTGTCGAACCTTATGGCTTCTGAACGACTGGTGGTAGTGGGGGGAGTGGCTGCAGGCCTGAGCGCGGCGAGCCGTGCGCGTCGCGTGAATCCTCATCTCGAGATTCTGGTTTACGAAAAGGGCCCGGACATTTCATACTCCGCCTGCGGCCTGCCGCATTGGATCGCCGGCGTGGTTCAAAACGCTGACGCGCTTCGCATCTACTCGCCCGAATTCTTCCAAAGCAAAAGAAATATTCAGGTCCTCACCGGACATGAAGTCACAGAGGTTGCGCCCGGCAGCCGGAGCGTCACCATCATTCCGCCGGGCGGAGGCAATTTCAGAAAGATCCATTATGACCGATTGATTCTTGCCACGGGTGCTGAGCCCGCGCGGCCCGCCGTCTCCGGAATCGATTTGGATGGGATTTTCCACGTCTCTAATTTGCAATCCACCGCGGCCCTGAAGGGGCACCTTGGGGCACAGCACTCTCGCGCGGCTGTGATTATCGGAGGCGGTTATATCGGGCTTGAGATGGCGGACGCGCTCACCGCTCGCGGAATTAAAGTGACACTGCTCGAGCGCTCGGCCGGCCTTTTTGAATCCGTGGACGAGGACATCGCGGCGCCCATCGAAAACGAGCTCGAAGTCCAGGGCGTCCGCCTGATTAAAGACGCACCCGTGGCGGCGCTTCTCGGCGACCGGGAAGGGAGGGTGCGCCGAGTAACCTGGGAAAATGGCGAATCGGAAACCGATTGCGTGGTTCTCGCGACGGGAGTGCGGCCGCGGGTGCAACTGGCGGAACAAGCGGGCATTCAGCTTGGCGCGACGGGCGCGATAGCCGTGAGCGACCGCATGGAGACAAGCGAAGCAGCCATTTATGCCGCGGGCGATTGCGCGGAGGCCATGCACCTGGTCAGCGAGCGCGCCGTTTATTTTCCGCTCGGCACGACCGCCAACAAACAAGGCCGCGTGGCCGGAGATAACGCCGCCGGTGGGCGCTCACGTTTTGCCGGGATCGTCGGGACTGCGGCGGTAAAGGTTTTTTCACTCGAGCTGGCCAGGACGGGGCTGAACCTGGCGCAGGCCAAAGAGGCCGGCTTCACTGCCCGCACCGCCACCGTTCGCGCCGCTGAACACGCGCGTTATCTCGGAGGAAAGGACATTATTGTAAAAATCGTGGCAGACCAAGCCAGTGGCCGTTTGCTGGGAGCGCAAATGGTGGGGTCTGGGGGCGTGGCCAAGCGCATTGACGTTTTCGCCACTGCCCTTCAGGCGCGCATGACGGTTGAACAGGTAAGCCAGCTCGATTTGAGCTACGCCCCGCCTTTCTCCACCGTGTGGGATCCCGTTCTCATTGCCGCGCAGGAAATGCTCAGGGAATTGCGCCGATAGCTTTACCGTTGCAGGAGATGCCAGCCTCAGGGAAATTATTTCGGGCGTGCAGAGCAACATGGAATTGATTTCGCCTGACCCTGTATGCATTGGCTTTTGGTAAAATAAGCATGGCAGTTTGTCAGGAGGAATTAGCGGATGTCCATCGTGCCGGCGGGGAAAAAAGCTCCGCCCTTTGAACTGACCGGAACGGACGACAAAAAATATTCTCTCCGGGGTGCGCTGGCGCGGGGGCCGCTGCTGGCGGTATTTTTCAAGGTGTCGTGCCCCACGTGCCAGTTTACCTTTCCCTTTGTAGAACGATTATACCGTCAATTCCTGACCGCGGGCGCCGCGGGCATCCAGGTGTGGGGTATTTCCCAGGATAACCCTCAAAATACTCAGCGCTTCGCCAAGGAATGGGCTCTCACGTTTCCGCTTTTGATCGACGAAGATCCCTACGAAACTTCGCAGGAATATGGATTGACTCACGTTCCAACATTTTTCCTGATTACTCCGGACGGACAGGTTGAAATTTCCGGTGACGGATTCAGCAAGGCAGATTTGCTCAGCATCAGAAAATCGCTTGCCAGCCTTTTGTCGGTCAAGCCCGCCGAACTCTTTCACAGTGGCGAGCACGTGCCCGACTTCAAACCGGGTTGAGGGTCGAAAAGCTAGGCTTGGGTCAAGCCTTCAAGAAAAAACGGTGGATGTCAGAAGCGGGGTTTGGAGAAAAGCAAAAGTTTGACGGCGGCCAAGTCTTATCCCTGGCTTTGATATTGTGCAACATTGAAATATTGAAACACGCTATAAACCCTCACAGCAGTTCCTTCTCCTGATCGAGTTCGCGTTTCCGGTGTTTTAGCGGTTTGAGCTTGGGACTTTCTTCTCGGCGAACCGGCGGGGGCGCGCCAACCAACAATCGGGCGCGACGCTTGACCTCCTTCGCGGCACGAAACGGTTTGGGTTTTCGCCTGCCCGCCATATCATTAATGGAGCTTCAATCTTTGGCGGAAGTGTGTCGGAATCGAACCGACCGGTCCACCATAGGCGGACCCGTAGGATTTGAAGTCCCAGGCGGACACCAGCCCACATGCACTTCCGTCAACCAGTTTGCATTAAGTTGTTTTAGATTCACAAGACCTTTCATAGAGGCAACGAATTCTGATGGAGACTCAAGGAAACTCTGGACGCCATGGCGTCCATCATTCATAATTCATAAATCATCCTTCTGGAGTCGGGGCGTGGCGCAGCCTGGTAGCGCGCTTGCCTTGGGCGCAAGAGGTCCGCGGTTCGAATCCGCGCGCCCCGACCAAAGATTTTATTCCTGTATTTGCCGAAGAAAAGGTTCCTCTTCAAACCATTATTCGCAGGATTCGGAATGCCCGGGCACAAAACCAAGCCGCGGGTGGGACCCCGTCCCGCGCTACCACAGTATCAACCACTCCAAAAGCAAAGAAGCCACGGTCCCGTTGATGGGAACCGTGGCTTCCGGTTAGGTCGTTCGTTGGTTGTTCGGTGATGTCGTGGAGCAGCGTCCGGCCTGGCCTGCTCTCACGCTCAACGCACCCGCCTAC
>DASYXZ010000084.1:0-20120 GCA_035934315.1 Terriglobia bacterium
CATTGACGTGGACAAACTCTGGGTTTGCGCGCGTCCTCCTGTGACACCGGAACTGGCCGCCGAACTGTCTCGCGCCACCCTGAAGGAGGTTCACAATCTTGAGACGCATGCTGATCTCGCCGCGACACTCCCGGCGGCGGAGAGAGCAGTGTTCGATTCGGTAGGGGCGCCCGTCGCGGGACTCATCTCGAACCTTAAATAAAAATGCCATGAAGATTTCCCTCAACCTCGCAACAGTGTCCAGCGCGCGGGAGCGCTATGCAATTTTTTGGGCCGCGCCCGTCGCCCTCATCGGAGCCATTGGGCTGGTGGCTCTTGTCTACGCGGCCATTTTCAACTTTCGCGAATACCACAAGATCCAAACGAATCTGGGACGTCTCTCCCAAAAGGAAAAGGATTTGACGGGCAGGGAAAAGGCCTTGCAAAAAGAGCTGGACCAACCCAGTGATCGCGAGGTGTTTCAGAAAGCGCACTTTGTAAATGACCTTATTCAACAAAGGCAACTGACCTTGACCAGGCTGACCCAAAAGGTATCCCGGCTGATTCCTCCAACGGTTCGGTTGACGGCGTTGGGAGTCACGCACTCGAAGGAGGGCATCGTCGTGCGCTTTAGCGTTTTGGGGCGCGATGAAGGCGGGGTGGAAACTTTTATGGGAAACCTGGAGGATTCACCTGACTTCACGGATTTGACAGTAACCAACCAGAAATTCGAGCAGGTTGCCACAACCCCCGGGCAGGTGAGTATTACTTGCACGGCGCGCTATGTGGGGGATGGAGCGCATTAACAGGCCGAAGGCATGACCAATATTCGTAGAAACAATTTAACTCGCAATCTCGAGAGAGTGGCCCTGGGGTTGGCCTTCCTCGATGTAGTGCTCTATTTCGCGGTGGTTCGGCCTCTGGTGAACCTGGCGCAGGAGAAATTTGAGCAGTCCGAGGAAGTGCGCCTCCACATTCAGAACGAAAAAGCGAGGGTCACCCGGTTGGAGTGGTATAAGAGCGCCCTGCCCCAGACTGAAAAGGACATCAACAACTTTCTCCGCAATGAGGTGAAGTCAAGACGAAAAAGTTATTCGCGCTCTACCCGGTTGGTGCAGGGGCTGGCGGAACACTCCGGGATTAATCTGACCGGCATCAGCTACCGTATGGAATCGCTGCGCGACCAGCCTTTGGATCTTATGAGTATCGGCATGACCGTGGAGGGACCTTTGCCCAGTCTGTTGAATTTTGCCCACGGCCTGGAAACGACAACCGATGATTTTATTGTGATTCGTGAATTTACTTTTGAATCCGGGGAAGGCAAGGACCTTTCCCTGCGATTGGCAGCCCAATTGTATTTGACACCATGAAAATTAGAAGCGCAGTGGAAAATTGGGCAAGCGATGTTTTGGGTGCGGTCGGCCTGGTTCTTATCACGAACCTCGCGGCTTGCGGCGGAGTTGGAGTGGGAACCCCAAAGCGGGCGGCGGCTCCGGTGCTCACGGCACAGACGCGACGAATTCCAATGGCGCCACCGGGCGTTAAAAAAGACGAGCTGTCACGGTACGATCCTGAAGTCAGACTGGATTTATTGAGCGATCAGCAATCCCGGCCGCTTCCCGTGATTGACCGCAATCCGTTCGAATACCCGGCACCCAAACCCACGGTGGACTTGCGCGGCAGGATCTTCGGGCCCCAGCTCCCTCCTCCTCCGCCCCCGCCGCCGCCTCTTTCCATCAAACTCATCGGCTACACGGACAAGGGCGGAGGGGTAAAAGTGGGAATCATTTCCGACAACGAAGATATTTATGTGGTGCGCGAGGGAGAAACATTCGACAAAATATTCAAGGTCACCAAGCTGACGCCAATGATGATAGAAGTCTACGACCAATCCACGCATCGGACAGTTGAATTGCCCATCATGCCTTAAAGGACTTGCGCCTGTGTCTCGCTCCGCTTGTCGAAATCGCGGCTACGCCTTCCTGGTCTTGATGATGATCGTTACGATTTTGCTCATTTCACTGACGGCCGCTTTGCCGAGTCTTTATACCGCTGGCCAGCGCGAGAAGGAAAAAGAACTTATTTTTCGCGGGGATGAATACGCGCGCGCCATATTGTTTTTCCATCGGCAGTTCGGCCGCTTTCCCTCTTCGATTGACGAGCTATTGAAACGAACAAATGGCTATCGATTTCTGCGTCACGCCTACCGTGACCCCATGAGCCCAGGCGGCCAATGGCGGCTTATCCACGCCAATGCGGCCGGAATGTTGCTTGATTCCAAAACCATGCCCATTGTGGGAAGACCAGGGAACCTGCCAGGCCAGACGCCTCCCGGCACATCGCCCCCCAACGTGCAACCTCCCCAGGAAAATGAAGGAAACAAGACCATCTTTACCAATCCAATGCCAGGGGCGTTTATTGTGGGCGTGGCAAGTTCCAGCACGAAAAATTCCATTCGCGTCTTTAACGACCAGACCAGTTATGATAAGTGGGAATTTCTCGCCGTCGGACCTACCGTGGGCGGCCTGCCCGGCGGAATCGGCGCCGGCATTGGACCAGGTGGGCAGACGGCAACGCCCGGCGCGCCCAATCCAAACCCGGGCATGGGTCCTGGACAGGGAATTCCTCCACTGACTGATCAGCCAGTTATTCCACATTAAAAATCGAATTCGGCTGTTGATATTTTGCCTTCGCGCTGTGAGTTCTTTACGGACAAGATGTGAAATATTTTTACCAGCCTCCGGTAACCTCAAGCACCTGTCCTGAAACATAATCCGAAAGCGGAGAAGCAAGGAAGAGAATCGCGCCGGCGGCTTCGCGGGGCGTGCCGGGCCTGCCAAGGGGAATAAGCTTGAAAGTGGCATCGCGCATGGCAGCAGGGATGCCCAACGCGACTCCAGTTTCACCACGTTGAACGCGCTCACCCGTCTCTTTATTTTGTGTAAGGCGCGTGTCAATAAAACCAAAGGCAACACAATTTACCTGGATATTGAGGGCTCCCCATTCGCGCGCCAGGGATTTGGTCAATCCAATGATGCCCGCTTTGGCAGCGGCGTAATTGGCTTGGCCGAAGTTGCCCCGTGTTCCCGAAGTCGAGCTGACGTTCACAATCTTGCGTGGAGAAGCTGCGCCCCGTTCCGCAATTTCGCGTTTGGCTGTCTCACGGAAATACGGCGCCGCGGCGCGGATGATTTGGAATGGAGCCGTCAAGTGAACGTTGAGCATGCTGTGCCATTGCTCATCCGTCATTTTGTGAATCGTTCCATCCCAGGTAAAGCCCGCGTTATTCACCAGAATATCCAGCCCGCCAAATTGTTTGAGCGTGGCATCAAGAAGTTGGGAAGGGAACCCCGGCGCAGTGACGTCACTCACCAGAGCATGAGTAGTCCCGCCTGCCGCCCGAATCGATGAGGCGGTATAGGCAAGCGGTTCTTCATCCAGATCAGTCACCATGAGCCGCGCGCCCTCAGCCGCCAGAAGTTGAGCCGTGGCCCGGCCGATGCCCCGGCCAGCTCCCGTAACCACTGCGGTTTTTCCGTCGAGCCAGTTTGGCATGTTCTGGTCCCTTGCTCAGGCTGCATCACTTGCGAATGCGGATAGAACCGATAAAGATCGTCCCGCGACGCGCACTTACCGTCCCATTATATCAGGATGGAGCGATGGGCAATTTCCATCGCAAGGACATCCAATTAATTTTTCGTGCGGGAAAATGAGAGGGAATTACACAGAGCGCGGTGCAACTCGCGAGGCGCGCCGGTGGTCCGCGACCATGGCGAGCAACGAACTTCGTCCCAACTTCTCGCAATGCACAGTGCAAAGCGACAACGGGGTGAGGGAGCGAACGAAATCATGAACCCGGCGCTGATAATCCAGGACGGTGTTCGGCTCGACGTTTTTGGTATAAGCCCATGACCAATCGGAGACCCAGCGAAGGACGGCGCCATTCAAACGAAGGGCCCCACGCTTCAATGGATCCTGCGGAAGAGTGAGTTGGGGTAAACAATCCGGCGCGGTGAGGAATATCACGCGGCCACTGCGAATAAGCGCTTCGGGTCGCAAGCCGTTTTCGGTGAGACCGAGGGCAAGATCTTTAAGACATGTCGGTCCGGCCATGGCCACCACTTGCTGGCCGATTTCGATCCCTGCCGTAACGAATTCCAATATTTCGGAAAACCCTCTTTGATCCCGGACAACTAATCGGCAAGCGCTGGTAGTAGAAGTGGGATTACTTAAAGCAACTGCTGTGCCTGTTCCCATAGCCGTATATCATCGACGAAATCGAACACCGATGTCAACAAGCCAAATAGGGGAGAGATTTGAGGCCCTTAAGGCTGAATATGCATCTTCGCCTTCTGTTCGCTTGATGGAGAACAAACGCCGGCAGGGAGGTGCGCAGCGTAAATCCACCGCCATTCCGTTTGTGCCTTGCTCGGAATGGCTGCTGAAGGTCTTTGGTATGATGCGGGATTTTGGCGGGGACGACGGGACTCGAACCCGCGGCCTCTTGCGTGACAGGCAAGCGTTCTAACCAACTGAACTACGTCCCCTTAAAAACAGCGGCCACTAGTATAAGGCCAATGACGAATCAGAGATTACAATCTGATATTGATGCTCGAAGTGAACCAAACCGAATCTTCAATTTTCATTTTGTGAAAGGTCGGATATAATCCTGGCTTTCAACCCGGCGCAAGTCACTCACCACTGAACTGAAGTCGCGGGCGAGATCCGGCTCGAACGGATAATCTACTGTTTGTAAGTCACGAACTCGCCCACCAACTATATTATTTTGTGATGCGGTTGGCAACCGAAAAACGCGCCACCGCTCTTTCGCACCGTTCGAGTTGCGTCGATTTTACATTTAAAAAGTTTGCTGCGAAATATCATAGACCAGTTTTCGTTACCACCCGCAGCGCCACACCGATCATAGTCGAGAAAACTCCACGGAGCCCCATTAATAAATGGCTTGGTGAACGGAGACAGGCCAGCCTTGCACACGCCGGAAAAACCCATCTGTTTTTCAAGCAATCTAAGCTGTGAATCATTTTGAAGGTGTGGTACAATTTGCGGGTCGGAATTTCGACCTGAAGCTTACGGAAGTGCAGGGCCGCTAAAAAAACAGTGGGGAAATTTTCCGGAGAGATGCCAGGAAGAGATCCGGCACTTTGGATATCAAGTCATGTCCGGGACAATTTTCTTATCCGGACTATTCCGAATTGGATTTGTTGAGCCATCCTGCCCAGGGTTCGCCGATACCGGCCATGATTCATGGTGTGGCAACTCGGGAACACCCGGCCACCTGAGTGGTTTGGGAAGCCGGGTGATGCTATGAAGATGTATCGTATTATCTACGGATAATTTACATCTCTCATAAAACCTTTGGACGGGTATCTGCCATCTTAGATTCTAGAATTAACTAAAGGAAATTTGGAACGTTGGGCGGATAAGATTGCATGGAACGATGTTCATAGTGCCTGGTCGCTCCGCATAAGGCGTAGTGCGGTCGACTTGAAATGTAATCGTGGGGCTGAAGCGAGCATGGCCTGCAAAGAGGCAAAAAAAATTGGTTATGTTCCACCACCGATTGTTTTGGAAAAGATGAGGATGTGGGCGGCGACACACAACCTGCCCGGGATTCCATTAACATAACGAATAGGGGGGCGTATTGAGGTTATCTTACGTTGTTTTAATTGCTCTGCTTTTGACACCCTGCGCAGCTCTTGCACAAACAACAGCCCAGTCTCCTGCACCGGCAGCGCCCGACGTGACCGGTCCAACCGCCTTTGTGCAAGCTCAGGCTGGTTCCAATACTCTTGGCTTGGTGTCGAGCGTTGATGTAAACGTCGGCTACAACTTGGATGAACACTTCGGAGGTGACATCGGACTTCCTGTTTTCTATGTTCGAAGTCCATTAACTTTGGTGACCAGGCGTGACTGGCAAACGGAGACTTTGCTCGGCAACCCTTACATCGACTTGCATTACACGTTGACTCGATCAGGGGTCAAGATTGTGTCCGTTCTTACCGGAACCGCTCCGCTGTCAAGTTCAGTCAGAGTTTACACGACCGGCCGTCCCAAAGTTGATTGGTTTAATCACATCGAACCTGAGAAAAAATTCATGGGGATTACACCTTTCCTCAACCTCGGAATCTCCAACGGAACTATCGACCGTTATCACATGCCGCGGCCGTATAGCATAGGCAGACCGTATGAAACCCTGGGGGGATTGGGTGACGGCGAAGTTGGAGCGTCCTACGAGATCCGGCACGGATACAAAATCGGAGCCTCAGCTTATGGGCTGCTACCCGAGGGGAAACAGAAAATCTTCAGTAGACTCGTCACGCCGGGCTCCTCCGTGGTTGGGGATAGCAGCCATAACCGTCTCTTTTTCGGTGCGTTTGAGACCAGTGGTCCTTCGTCAATATCCCGGGACAACGGCGTTTCTGCCTGGGCGGAGATTACTCGCGCACAGAATATTGATTTGCTTATCGGGGCCACTCACAGCGTTCACTTTCACTATGATTCGCTTAACGTAATGTTGAACTTCGACGGGACGGCGCTGTTCAGGTCCCTGACTGGAACGTCCGGAAAATAGCGCCGAGGCGCACGACCATCGACATCTCCGTCGATGCAACCGCATACATATAGGGGAACAGGGTAGCGATGAGTGTTTTCTTGATGCTGCTTGGTCTTTTAGGACTCTCAACACCAAGTGCAAAGGCAGGAGTGGGGAAGATGCCGTCGCGCGACGCCCGGGTCACATCTTCGGCTCGAGCCTTGGTGCAATACGCGCGACTTCCCATGAGGTTTGAGCGCAATCAGGGGCAGACGGACCGTCGGGTGAAATTCCTGGCACGCGGCGAGGGGTACGGACTTTTCTTGACCGCGGACGAAGCGGTGCTTGCCTTGCAGCACAATTCAGGGTTGGTGGGGCAGCCGATCTCCACTGTGCAAAAACCAGCCGTGCTACATGTTAAGCTGGCCGGAGCGCAGCAGGGAACTCGGGTTCTGGGTGTAGAGGAGTTGCCAGGGAAGAGTAATTACTTTATGGGGAACGATCCTCGGGGTTGGCACACCGGAATTCCGACATACGCTCGCGTACGCTACAGCCAGGTGTATCGCGGAGTGGATCTGGTCTACTACGGGCGGCAGGACACGATTGAGAGTGACTTTGAGATAAGCCCGGGGAGCGATGCAGACCAAATCCAGATGCGCATTGATGGGGCGCAAAAGTTAAACGTGGACACCCAAGGTGACTTGGTGCTGCAGGTGAGCGGGGGAGAAGTCCGCTTTCGTCGGCCTGTGGCCTACCAGGAAAGCGCAGGACGCCGGCGCGAAGTGGCCGCGCATTATCGGCTGAACGGAAAGCAGGAAGTGAAGTTTGAATTGGCTGAGTATGATCACCAAAAAAACCTGATTATTGATCCGGTGCTGACCTACGCGACTTACCTCGGTGGATCGGGTGGAGAGGTCGCCAACGGCATCGCTGTCGATAGCGCGGGTAATGCGTATGTTACTGGAATAACCGGTTCGACTGACTTCCCCATCACGCAGGCTGAGCAACCGACGAATGCAGGCAACGGAGACGCATTTGTTGCCAAATTGAACGCCGCAGGAACAGGATTGATCTACTCCACGTATCTTGGTGGCAGTGGTGTGGACACCGCGACAAGCATTGCCATCGACGCTGGGGGGAACGCCTACATCGCAGGCAATACCACATCCAGGAGTTTTCCAACCACTGCCGGCGCCTTCCAGACTTCCTACGGTGGAGGCGGAGATGGGTTTATCTCTAAAATTAGCGCCACCGGATCGACGCTGGTTTACTCGTCGTATATTGGGGGAACCGGATCCGACTCTCTCCGAGCTATCGCTTTGGATTCCTCCGGGAGCGCGTACCTGACCGGATCGACAGAATCTGTTGACTTTCCCACTGTTAATCCGCTGCAGATTGGGAATGACGGCGCCTCGGACGCGTTTGTGGCCAAAGTTTCTCCCTCTGGCGGGTCGCTCTTATATTCAACTTACCTCGGCGGCAGCAGCGCTGATTTCGGGCAAGCCATTGCCGTGGACGGTTCCGGGAACGCTTATGTGGGCGGCTATACTTACTCGTCAAACTTTCCCACGCAGAATGCCTTTCAGAGTTCAAGCGGCGGAGGCGTTGACGCGTTTGTATCGGTTTTGAATGCCACCGGCACCGCCTTTATTTACTCCACTTATGTCGGCGGAAGCGGGCAAGACAGAGCATTCGGCCTGGCACTGGATTCGGGCGCGAATGTTTATCTTACCGGGGACACTCAATCAGCAGATTTCCCCACAACCTCCAACGCCTTTCAGCTTGACAACCACGGTGGCGGGGATGTTTTTGTGTGCCGGATCAGCGCCGGAGGTTCCGGGCTTATTTTCTCCACGCTCCTGGGCGGTACCGGTGCTGATCAGGGGACTGCCATTGCGGTGGATTCCTCAGGGAACGCCTATGTCACAGGTTTCACGCAGTCGGGTGACTTCCCCACGGTGGATCCATTACAACGAATCCTGGGGATCTCCGGGGCTAGTTCCTGCGGGACGGGCTCATGTGCTGACGCGTTCGTGGCCGAGTTAAGGTCATCAGGCCAACTCGTGTATTCCACCTACATCGGCGGGAACGGCGCGGACTCCGGCCAGGCCATTGCTGTGGATTCCTCAGGCCGCGCCTATGTGGCTGGCAGCACTGCTTCCGTGAACTTCCCTATAATCGACCCGGCCCTCCAGGGTGCGTATGCGGGCAACGGAACATCCGGGAACGCATTTATAGCAAAAATTGATAGTGCGGACCTCCCCGGGCTATCCCTCAACCCGCAGCAGGTCAACTTTGGGAACCAGGGACTGAACAGTACGAGTAACCCCATCTCTGTGTCGCTGGTCAATGCAGGCAGCGCCACCCTGACGATCACTAATATTACAGCCAGCGGAGATTTTTCGCAGACCAACAACTGCGGGAGCACCGTAACCGCGGCGGGTGGATCCTGCACGATTCAAGTTAGCTTTACCCCTACAACGACGGGTACAAGAACGGACGAGATCACTGTTACCGATAACGCCGCTGGCAGCCCTCATCAAATCACCGTGACGGGAACTGGAGTAGCGTCTTCGGCGGGTTCGTTGACATTTACACCTTCGAGTCTGAGCTTTCCTGCGGAGGTGGTAGGCAACACCAGCCCATCGCAGGTTGTGCGTTTGACCAACACGGGCAGCGCATCATTAACCCTTTCCGCCATCAGCATTACGGGGGACTTTGCGCAGACCAATACCTGTGGTGGGCTGCCCACTTCGCTGAATGTGGGCGACGCATGCACCGTCAGCATCACGTTCACACCCACCGGAAGCGGTCAGCGGACGGGCACCCTTACAGTTGCGAATAACGCGGCAAGCGGCCCGCAAACGGTGGCCCTTACTGGAACTGGGAATGCCGTGTTTTCACTTTCTTCCAACAGCCGTTCCAGCGTGATTCAGATCGGCACGAAGTCCACCACTTTCACCGTAAATGTGTCAGCGCCAAGCTCCTTTGTGGATAGTGTCACGCTGGGCTGCTCATCGGGTGCGACTTGTTCATTCAATCCACCCTCAATCACGGCCGGACAAAGCAGTACAGTTACCGTAACCGGACTTACCGCGAACACTGCCAACCCCTTCAACTTTAATGTGGTCGGGACTGATGGCTCCCAGAACGCGAGTGTCGCCTTAACGTTATTCCTAAGTGATTTTTCAATCTCGGCGACTCCGGCCCTGAACACAATTTCCGCAGGGGCGTCCGCGTCTTACACGGTTACGGTGACTCCATCCAATGGTTTCAACGGGGTCGTGCTTCTGGGCTGCAATAATGTGCCGCCGCAATCCACCTGTGCGTGGTCACCGTCCGCTGTCAGTCTCAATGGAGTGCCTGTCACGGCAAAGCTAACCATCAACACCACAGCACAGACTGGCGCCACCCTCCATCATCCGTCCGGCCCAATTTCCAGGCTCTTGTCAAGATTCGGTATTAGTTGGTGGATGGTTTGCCTCGCGATATTTATTCTCTCGGCCATGATGCTGAGGGATTGGCGCAGACGTGGCGAAAGGATCCCCGCCCGGCTTTTGATGGGTCTGCGGCTCGCTGCACTTTGCGTGACCCTGGTGATAGTCGCCCCATGGATGGGCTGCAACAATTATTATCAATCCGGATTCTCTCTAACGTCGACTGGCAAAGGGACGACGTCGGGAGTTTACAGGATCGCCATTACCGGCACTCTGGGAAATGACAACACCGTGACGCGATCGACCACTGTCAATCTTGCTGTCGGTATGTAGTAGACGGACTGGGTTATCTTCACCTGGCGGTGAACACGATTTTGGATTCGATTTAATCCGGCACTGCCGGAGCTCAGATATTGGAAGTTGCCAATTCTTTGAGGAGGAAGCGACGTGCCTGTGACTTGCACCAACTCTGAACGTGGCCACAGCTTGACGATGGTAGGAAAGCTCACGGCTGCGGTGATTTTGACTATTGTAGGATTCCTGGTGTGGCAGGGCGCAGGAGGATTGGGGCACGCTCCCTCGAGCGCGACCCGGGTCACATCTTCGGCTCGAGCCCTGGCGCAATACGCGCGACTCCCCATGAGGTTTGAGCGCAATCAGGGGCAGACAGACCGCCGGGTGAAATTCCTGGCGCGCGGGCGGGGGTACGGACTTTTCTTGACTGCGGACGAAGCGGTGCTTGCCTTAAAGAAGCCGTCGGTTGTCAGTCGTCGGTTGTCAGCAGGAGAGAGCCATGAGTCAAAAGCGCGTCATCCCCGCGAAGGCGGGGATCCAGGAAGAATGGATTCCCGCTTGCGCGGGAATGATAGCGCCGTTTCGCTCGCCGGGAGCCTCTTGCCGAATGTGCCAGACATCAGAACAAGAATCACGGATGGTGTTCTGCGGATGAAACTGGTGGGTGCGAATTCATCGGCAAAAGTAATGGGGGTCGACGAACAACCTGGCAGGAGCAACTATTTCATCGGCAATGATCCTGCGCAGTGGCACACCAACGTGCCCAATTACGCCCGCGTACGCTATAGCCAGGTGTATCGCGGAGTGGACCTGGTCTACTACGGGCGGCAGGACACGATTGAGAGTGACTTTGAGATAAGCCCGGGGAGCGATGCAGACCAAATCCTGATGCGCATTGAAGGAGCGCAAAAGTTAAACGTGGACACCCAAGGCGACTTGGTGCTGCAGGTGAATGGGGGAGAAGTCCGCTTTCATCGGCCTGTGGCTTACCAGGAAAGCGCAGGGCGTCGACGCGAGGTGGTCGCGCATTATCGGCTGAACGGAAAGCAGGAAGTGAACTTTGAAGTGGCTGGGTATGATCACCAAAAACCCCTGATCATTGATCCGGTGCTGACCTACGCGACGTACCTTGGTGGGTCAGGTGGAGAGGTCGCCAACGGCATCGCGGTGGATAGCGCGGGTAATGCCTATATCGCAGGGATCACGAATTCTTCCAACTTTCCCACGTTAAACCCGGAACAGAGTTCATCCGCGGGCAATGGCGATGGCTTCGTTGCGAAATTGAATTCAACCGGCACGGCGCTGGTGTATTCCACCTATTTCGGCGGAACTGGCTCCGACACAATTACGGGAATTGCACTGGATGCCTCATCGGACGCTTTCCTGACGGGAACAACGACCTCATCAGATTTTCCAACCTCCGCAACGGCCTTCCAGCGGGTTTATGGCGGCAATGGTGACGCCTTTGTTGCCCAGCTTAATAGCGCTGGCAGCGGCTTGGTGTACTCATCCTACTTGGGAGGCGCGGGCGCAGATTTCGGCCAGGCTATAGCAGTGGATACTTCGGGTAATGCCTACCTGACAGGGACCACCCAATCAGTCAATTTCCCAGTGGTGAGTGCGCTGCAGCCGACAACGGGCGGCGGCTCTGATGCCTTTGTCGCGGAAGTCAACTTCTCCGGCACGGCTATTTTATATTCCACTTATCTGGGCGGAACGCAAGCCGACGTTGGCCAAGCCATCAAAGTGGATAGTTCGGGTAGCGCCTATGTGGCAGGGTATACATTCTCGACGAACTTTCCCACGCTGAATCCCTTCCAGGGTTCCAATGCGGGGAGTCCTAACGCCTTTGTGGCAAAATTGACTCCCAGTGGCTCCGCGCTTGTTTACTCCACGTACCTGGGCGGCGCCGGAGACGACCGCGCGTTTGGTCTCGCCCTGGACTCTTCGGGAAATGCGTACGTTGCCGGTTCGAGTCATTCGACGAATTTCCCAGTAACTTCCGGCGCCTTCCAAAGCACCAACCACGGCGGAGGCGACGCCTTTGTAAGCAAGCTGAATTCCACTGGCTCGAATTTGGTTTACTCCACACTGCTGGGGGGAACGGGCGCGGACCAGGCCAGCGGCATCGCGGTGGATTCCTCCGGTAATTCTTATGTCACAGGATTCACCCAGTCAACCGACTTCCCCACACAAGCGCCAGTCCAGTCGATTCTGGGCATCAGTGGCGGCAGCTCGTGCGGCACGGCGCCTTGTGCTGACGCGTTCGTGAGTCAACTCAACGCCTCTGGAGGCGCGCTCATCTACTCGACCTACCTGGGCGGAAGCGCCGCAGACTTCGGCCAAAGCATTGCGGTTGATTCTACTGGAAACGCCTTCGCAACTGGCAGCACAGCATCCAGCAATTTTCCAGCCATCGCGGGGGCCTACCAGGGAAGCTTGGCGGGGGTGGCAGGCAACGCTTTCATCGCCAAGATTGGTACCGCCAACTCTCCCGGAATGTCGATTGTGCCATCCAAAATCGATTTTGGAAATCAACCTCTCGGAGTCAGGAGTGCGCCGAAAGACGTTCAGATTATGAACGCGGGCACGGCTCCACTAAGCATTACGGCCATCGCCGCCACCGGCGACTTCTTTGAAACCGATAACTGCATCGGCACAGTCTCTTCCGGTGGAGGAACCTGCACCATCCATGTCACATTTACCCCATCGACCGTGGGCGTGGAATCCCAACAAATTACTATTACTGATAATGCAGCGGGCAACCCTCATGCTTTCACTGTCACAGGCAACGGAGTTGCCGCGTCAACCGCGGTTACGCTCTCGCCCACCAGCTTATCGTTTGGCAATCAAACCGTGGGCACAGTCAGCGCTTCGCAAACCGTGACCCTCAGCAATACCGGCACCTCCACATTGAATATCACTCAAATCAGCGCCAGCGGTGACTTTGTCCAAACCAATACCTGTGGCGCTACTTTGAATGTGCTCAACGTCGGCCAGAGTTGCTCCATCAGTGTTTCGTTCCAGCCCACCGCCAGCGGTGTACGCAGCGGTTCTTTGAGCATCAGCGACAATGCGAGTGGCAGCCCCCAAACTGTTATCCTCTCGGGTACCGGCCTTGCCGTGTTTTCCCTTGCCGCAACCAATTCCACAATGACAGTACCTATTGGGAGCACCTCCGCCACTTACACTGTCTCGGCATCAGCGGCCACGTCTTTTACCGGCAACATCACTTTGTCTTGTTCGTCGGGCGTTACATGCGCCTTTAGTCCTGCCACCATCTTCGCGGGGCAGAGCAGCACATTGACGGCGAGTGGGCTAAGTGCCGCGTTGCCAAATCCATTTAACTTTACTGTTAACGGGACCAGTGGGTCACAAACAGCCACACTCTCGCTGGTCGTTCTCTTTTCAGATTATTCACTTTCTAGATCCCCTCAGCTTGATACCATCGTTTCAGGCTCGTCGGCTGCATACACCATCCTGGTTACCCCGTCCAACGGCTTCAATCAACAGGTATCACTCAGTTGCGGCAGCCTGCCGACCGGCGCCAGATGTTCGTTTTCTCCGGCTACCGTCACTCCGAATGGGTCACCGTCGAGCGTGAGCTTGACGATATTCACGAACAAAACCGCCTTGCTTCCTGGGGGCCGAACCTCTCCCTTGGGGGGACCACCGCCCTATACTCTATGGCTCATGGGCTTGTTTGCGCTGGGGTCCGCACTTCTTGCCCTGAAGCGCTATCGAGAAGGCATCAATACGGGATACCGCCCCATGTTCCTCTCTTGGAAGCTCGCGATGCTGAGTGTGGCCATGCTGGTTCTTTCAAGCTTGACCGCTTGTCGTTCGGCAAATACCAGCATCGCCGCCGCGACGCCCCCGGGGAATTACACGATTACCATCACGGGCACGCTCACTTCCAACACGACCGTGACTCGTTCTACTACGGTCAATTTATCGGTAACTTAGGAACCGAGAGGACAGCAATTATTCGTCGGGAAGTAAAACGCCAACCGGATTTGCAAATGGCAAGCGCCGTCCCAAACATTCGAACAGATAGACGCAGGTTGTTTTCGAGGACAAAAGGGAAGTGGTTACGCGGATGTTTCCAGTTCTGTGCGAAACCGCGCAGTTGGAACATTAGGTTACAGATCCCAAACTGATGAAAAAACAATGGTGGGCGGTATCCGGCTCGAACGGATGACCTTCTGCTTGTAAGGCAGACGCTCTAACCAACTGAGCTAACCGCCCCGGAACAGACTGAAACTTGGGAATTGTTTTTTTCTTTACCCGGCGCCCGGTCCCTGGCTCGTCAAGCCTTGACACATTCAAACCTCAGACTATACACTACACTATCTGGACCGTCAAGGAAGGCCCACGCCCCCCCTATGCATTATCAGCGCGAATACGTAGCCTACATGGCCAAGCAAGTGCTTAAGCGTCTCAGCGCGGCGAACCTGGTCCAGTTTGACCAGGCGGATTACGTCACCGAAGTGATGACGCAGGTGATGCTGGACGAACTGGGTGTGGAAGACCGTTTGAATGAGGACGTCAGGAAAATTCTTGAGCAGCACGCGGAAGAGATGAAGCGCACGGGCGCTGCCTACGATGAGATGTTCAAGAAAGTGAAGAAGCAATTGGTGCGCGACCGGAAAGTGGTCCTCTAGCCCCATCACCTGAATCTTTATGCCCATGACGCGGGAAAAAATACTCCAACTTTCTCACCAGATGATGTCTGCCATCGACGCGCTCGATGAAGTGGAGATCTTCGAGGAACGCAATACCATCCGTCAGGAAATTCTGAAGATCCTCAATGATCTTCAAATCGAAGAAGCGAAAATGGACGCCGTGGTTCGCCAGCGGATCACCTCCCAGAAGCGGACGATCCCCGAGGGCGGTGAGGAGTGGGATCTTCTTTACAAGAAGTACCATTACGACGAGCTCCGCAAGCTGGGCATTACCTTTCCCACCCGTAGCCAGGGTTAGCCGCTCGTCATTTCCAAGCCCGCCCGCTGAAACACACCTGAATTTATTGGGAATTCACTTGACAGATTTCCCGCCCGCAATCGCACGAACAGTCTTTTATCCGGAAAGATAAAAGGCAGACTCTCATTCGAAGAGCCTGCCTTTGAAGGTTTCCAAACTGCCCGCTCCGCTTAATCGCGGCGGCGCAGCACGGGCGGTGCGTCGCTGCCGGAGTCCTTGGTCTTCTTGTCGGTAGGTTGGGTGGCCGTCTGGTCAGTAGCCTCACGCTTCTTGAGCGTGGGACCTTCCTGATGTTTTTCCTTCTTCCTATTGCTGATCACCGAATTCAATCGAGCCTTGACGTCGTCGAATTCAGAAGTGGACACTAGATATTGGTCGCGTTTGGGAAATGATTTCATTTCCGCGTCCAATTGCAGCATCCGGTCCGGCGTGGGAGGATGGTCCTGGAAAATCTTGGGCACGCTGCCCGGGTCGCGCCGCTCCTCATCCAGCACCTTGGAGAAGATGGTCACATAGGTATAGGGGTCGTAGCCCGCCTTCACCATATACTGCAAACCCAGGTAATCTGCTTCCGCTTCGTCGCTGCGGCTGAACTTCAGGAACATGAGGGGCACGCCATTCATATAGGCTTCCATCACGCCGTAATACACCGCGTAGCCCATGGGAATAAACATGAGCGGAATCATGGCATATTGGGCAATGGTTTGCTTGGTCATCTGCGATGCCCAGTGCCGCGCCGCAACGTGCGCGATCTCGTGCGCGATCACACCCGCCACCTGCGCTTCCTCGTCAGCGGTCTGGAGCAGGCCGGAATTGACATAAAGAAACCCGCCCGGGAGAGCAAAGGCATTGATGCCCGGCGAATCGATCACTTTAACAGTAAGTGGAATTGTCAAATCTGAGTTGCGCGCTACGTTTTGGGCGACTCGATTCACATATTCGTCAATCACCGGGTCGGTTATAAGTTTGGCTGTCTTATCAATTTCGGTGGAATATTGTTTTCCGATCGCGATTTCTTTTTCCTGGGAAATGAAGGCGCGGTGCGCCACCTTGCGATTCCCAATTTCGTTCATATCTTTCTTCTTGTCTTCGCCCCGGGCTAACGGAGCTGCACCCACCACGGCCACTATCAAGCCCAAAGTTGCAATGCGCGCGAACTTCATAGGTTTGCTCCTCACGACTACTCCATCCTCTTGATAACTGTAGATGCCGTCCACAGGCTTATGGTTTCCCGCCCTGCTAATGTTTTCCACCCTCATCCGATACCCCACTTTACCCCTTCCTGTGTTGGATTGGAAGCGCAACTGCGGGGATGCATGCCTCAATGCTTTTTTCCCTCGGCCCGTGACAACTTTTTGTTCCGCGCAGCCGGCCCTATTGACTCCGTCGATGGGGACGGTTACATTAGATTCATTCGTCTTCCCCGGAAATTTGGGGCCTGCCGAGCGTCATTAGCAGGGCAGAGGATGATGCGAAGCACTCATCTTAAGGAGCGTGAATCTGTGGCTGTTTCCTCAATTTTGTTGGGCCAACTTTGGAAGTTGACTGAAACAGGCGATACATGGCTGGTCACCAAGGTATATTCAGAAGCCTTTTCCTCTTACGCCATGCTCAGGAAAGTGGGCGGAACAGACGCGGATGTCCGTCGCGTTAAAGTGGATAAATCACAAGAGGGTGTTTCGCTGCCAGGGTATACCTTTGCCCAGGAAGCGGATGCTTTCTAACCGGCGCGCCCGTGTGCGCCCCGCACCGGGGATACACCTAAATGGTCACAGCCCTCCTGGAATTCCTGGGTCGGGTCATTATTTCCGTCATATCAACCCTGGGCTACCCGGGCATCGCGTTGCTCATGGGGATCGAGTCGGCGTGCATTCCACTGCCTTCTGAAGTCATCATGCCGTTCTCGGGGTACCTCGTCTCCACCGGACGATTTAAATTAATCTGGGTGGCGCTGGCCGGATCCGCAGGGTGCAATCTCGGATCGCTGGTCGCTTACTACGCGGGCGCCTGGGGAGGGCGGCCGCTGGCGGAAAAGTATGGACGGCTGGTTCTCCTCTCCCGGCACGACCTGGAAATGGCTGACCATTTTTTTGCGCGCTTTGGAGATTGGGCCGTCTTCTTCGCGCGCCTGCTGCCCGTGGTTCGCACCTTCATCGCTTTGCCCGCCGGCATTGCCCGAATGAATGTTTTTCGCTTCAATATTTATACTTTCCTCGGCTCGTTGCCCTGGTGCTGGGCGCTGGCTTATGTGGGATATAAACTCGGGCCGCGCTGGCCCATCCTCCGTGAATACTTCCATCGCTTTGATTTGGTTATTGGCGTTGCATTTGCTGCCGCGATCGTTTGGTTTATCCATAACCGCTGGAAGAACCGCCTGCGCAGCGCTTAGGTCGGGGTAATACTGTCTCCATAATTACGGTTCGTTATGCGCCGCCCAGGTTTCAAAAAGCGAACGTGGCCTTCCACGCTGAGGTTCGCAGTGTGTGTGCTGCATGATATTAAATAATCCTTGTTCATGTACTATCCGTAATGTAATTCGTTCCCGCGCAGAGAACAGGGCGGGCATGAAAAGAAAACCCTTAAGAACGGGGGTCTGCGCTTGCTACCGGCAATGAACTGGAATAGCCGCAACTTCAGAGGACAGAAGTTGCGCTACGTTATAAATTCGCCATTCCAATTGCGTGGCGCAGATTCGCCCGGCAATCTTGCGGCCTTTCCGCATCTTTTCGTCAATAGGCAGGATAGCGCATACCGTCCCACAATTCGGGATGCGCGGTTCTTTCCTGAATGGGCAATGCACCGCATCGTGATACATCGGAGCAACGGGGGAGGACAGGGGCATCAGGTTGCATGACTATTTCGCGCCGCTTGCAGGACTCATGATGGGACTGATCTGAGGAAGGCCATCACTTTGCATCCGGAGGCTTGGGAAGTTTGTCGCGAATATCCTTGGCGCGCGCTTCCATCTTGTCCGCCTCCGCCGCGCGTTTGGTTTTCCGCATCAGCGCCGCATAGTTCTCCAGACTCTGCGCGGCCTCAATGCTGTTGGGGCCGAGCGATTGCTCGACGATTTTGAGCGAACGCTTATAGAGCGGTTCCGCCGCGGTATATTTGCCCTCAGCATAATAGAGCGCCGCCAGGTTGTTGAGGCTGGAGGCAACGTTCGGGTCATTCGGACCCAGCGCCTTTTCCCAAATCCGCAAGGACTGCCGGTAAAGCGATTCCGCCTGCGCGCGCTTGCCCTCGGCATCATAAACCAGTCCCAGGCTATTCATCACCTGGGCCGCGTCAGGACTGGACCAGCCGGCAGCTTTTCGCGTGATGGCCAGCGAGCGCACCAACAGTGGCTCGGCTTTGGCATACTCCTTTTTGTTGTAGTAAAGATCCGCAAGATTGTTCAGGATGGGCGTGGCGTAGGGCGCGTTCTGCCCCATGCTCTTGTTGACAATGGAAAGCGCCTGCAGGTAGAGCGGCTCGGCTTCAGAGTCCTTCCCTTGAGCTTCATAAAGCGAGGCCAGGTTGTTGAGGCTTTGCGCGACCATGGGATGCTCCGGACCCAGAGAATCCTGCCAGATGGATAACGTGCGCCGGTAAAGGCGCTCGGCCTCATCATAATTTCCCCGGGCTCGATTGATTTCCGCCAAACCAGTGAGGTCTGGACCCAAAGACTGATCGTTAGGGCCCGCGGAATTTTCCAGAATGGCAAGCGACCTCTTATAAGTAGACTCAGCGTAGATATATTTTTTTTCGGATCGGTATAGATCCGCCAGCTTGGTGTATCCCTTGGCGACGATCAGGTTGTTTGGCCCAAGCGTTCGCTCCCAAATCTGCAATGCGCGCAAGTACAGCGGTTCAGCAGGCTCGTACTTCCCCTCTTTTTCGTAAACCTCACCAAGTTTGAAGAGGGTCTGGACCAGGTGCTGGTCATTCCGGCCCGTCGTTTCAGACAGGTTGAGCGCCCCCTTGAGATCTTTTTCCGCCTCCTCAAGATTGCCTTGCGCTTCAGCCTTTGCCGCAGCGTCCATGGAAGTCTGCCACGCGTTGCGGTCTGCAGGCGCAGCCTGCGCGGCAAAGCCCGGCAATACAAGGGCGCTTTTGAGCGCCATCAGCAATATAAGTTTTCCGGAAAGCAATGGACTCACCCCTTTCGATAGACGCGATCAGATGGACTTCACGGGCATCGCAACGATATCATCCACCGCAGCCACTTCGCGCATCACATAAGGCTCACCGTAACGCGCGCCAATCATCAAACCAAAATGCCGCGCCAGTCCACCCACGCGCTCCCGCAGGTCGGCAATATCCGGGAAGAGGTTTTGCGTGTCCTTGCGCGAAGAGAATTGCGAGGCGTAGCAGAGAATCGCTTTCAACTTTCGCTCAAACTGCGCCGTGATGTCCACGACAAACGTGGGACGGACGGAAGGAACATACATGCTGGCGTAGATGATTTTGTGGGGCCGGTGCGGCTTGCCCTCAAGCTTCAGGTTTTTGAGTCCCGCCAAGAAACAAGCTTCGTAGCCAATTCGCCCCGTCGTGTAATGGTCAGGATGCCGCCCCTCCCAGTAGGGCAGTATCACGGTGCGCGGACGAAGTTCACGGATTTTCTGCGCGATTTTTAATTTGTAATCCCGCGAATCCTCCAGGCCAGCGTCAGGCAGCCCAAGATTCTCACGATGAATGATGCCCATCACCTTGGAGGCGCGATTTGATTCCCTGGAGCGCAGCGCAGCGTTGCCGCGCGTGCCGGATTCGCCTCCGGTCAGGTCGAGCAGGCCGACCTTGTATCCCGCATCCACCATCTTGATTACCGTGCCCCCGCAAGTCAGCTCGGTGTCGTCAGGATGAGCGGTGATGGACAAGACATCAAGTTGCAT
>DASYXZ010000293.1:0-7716 GCA_035934315.1 Terriglobia bacterium
TACTAATCCAGCCCCGTGGCGCGGCCGGCCGTGAGCTTTTTTAATTGGCGCAGCGCGGTTTCGTATTGGGGAAACTGTTTCTCCGATTTGCGGAATTCAGATGAGTGCACCACTCGACGGTGGCCGTTGCGTCCGGTGGGAAATCGCATGTGCAGCATCTCATGAAAAACCACATACTCCACCAAATCGCGCGAAACTGAGGACGCATCGAACCAGCGCGTGATGGTGATGGTTTGGTGGGCGTCATCGTAATGGCCCAGAATTCTGCGCGACCGCTTCCGGCTCCATCCCAGGCGCGCGGTGGGAAGCTCGCCACGGAAAAACTTTTGGTTCAACGCGGCAAAGATTTCTTCCAGGTCAAAATGGCGCCCCCGCGGAGGGAGCAAATGTTTTTTCCCGCGCTGGCGCCGGGCTTCATCAATTCGAAGGCGAACGGCAGGCTTGAAGACATGGGCCAGATAACATTCCCGCGCCTCGCGCGAAGGGCGCCGGCGAAAAAGCTGCCCTAGTAATATTTCCGCCAATGCTTCATGCACCAGCGGCGGCGCATCGGCGAGGACGTCCGACACCCGGACCTGCGCTTGATTCTCACGCAGGCGAATAGTGCTTCGCAACCCGGCGAAAGAGCGAAACTCCACTTTGAAATCTGGGATGGCCCGCCGCAGACCCAGGCGGCGAAAGGCCCGGGTGAAGGCGTCGTGGGGCGACGGCCCCGCTGGTTCCGGGGTTTCAGCGAGCAGGAGTGGAAAGGTAAGTTGTCCCATATTTGACAAGACAAACCAGATCAGAATTCGCTGACCCTAACGATTAATTCTGATCCGAATCGCCGGGGACGCCTGATTTGTGCTCCTTCTTCCGCATTTTCTTTTCCTCTTTCGCCTGTTTCTTTTCTTCCTTTGCCCGCTGCTTGGACGCCTGGGCATCGAGTTTCTCTTCGCGCTTCATGGCGCCGAATTTCTTCTCCTGGTCACTGAGCGCTTTGGTGCCGCCGTCAAGCGTATCGGTAAGATCGTCAATGGCATCGCGCAGGCTGTCCGCATAATCCGCCGTATTCGCGTCCGGTGACTGCTGGATCCGGTGTAGTTGTTCCAATTGTTTCGGACCTTCATCCAGAAGAAGGTGCAGCCCACGGCGCATATCACCATTCCGATCGTACTGGTCATCAATCCAATTTTTCAATTCATCGTTCAGCCCGATATATTGTGTAAGCAGACCGTCCATGTACGCCCCGTTGTCATATCTTGGATCAGCGGGTTTGTTTCGAAAATTGTCGAAGCGATCCAACCGGGCTTGCTCAAACTCAAGGTAAATCTTGATCCGCTCCGAGGGATCCTGTGCCTCGCGCAATTTGTCCTGTTCGTCTTCGGTAAGGAAATCGCCCTTTTGCTGGGCTCGGGCGGCCAACGCAGTGGCCCCAAGAATCATCAGCGCGAGAACTGCGGCTCGAGGGTGTCTCATCTGATTCTCCCTGTCACAAAATGAGGAGCCGCGCGCGGGGTGGGTCTATCTTTCCTTGGGGGCGGACCTCCGCCTGGAAAGAGCGCGGCAAAATCCGCATCGTGAATTTTTTCCACTTCCCGAATCACAGGATCAATGCCGCTGACGTCCTCAATCGGCATCCGCCGCTTCAAGTCATCAAGAGTGTACGCATCCTCACGCAGTGCGATATCCAATTCCTTGAATCCGGAAGGCTGCTTCACCGCGTTCCGGCCGGAGGACTTCAGGTCCTTCCATGAACTATTGATCAACACCAGGTAGGCATTGAGCGACTTGGAGCATCCATCATGATCATCTTTTTCGCACGCGCCGGCGCCCTGAAGGAGTTTTAAGCGGGCGAGTCGAATTTCAAATTTGGCTTTTTTTACCGGGTCGTGTTCGCGCTGGATACGCGAGACTAAATCCTTTTCCCTGTCTTCACGAAAAGCGTGCAAGGGCGTACTCCCCAGTGCGACAACAAGCACCGCGAGGCAGGCCGTGGCGGTCGTGATCCCGGGGCTGATGGCCATACCTAACTTATTATAGCTACTTTTCCAGCATGTGACGCAGGAGTTTCGCCCGCTGTTGCGCCTGCCATTCCTGGTCTGGGAATTCACCGTGTGACAGCCCGAGATACCGCTCATAATTCGCCAGCGCCTTGCGTTGATCGCGCAGGTGATCGTAGCAAGTGGCGAGCACGAAAAAAACGCTGATGGGAGGGTTGGGGGCCCGGGCTTGTGCCTCAAGCAGGGGAATGGTTTCTGCGTACCGCTTCTGGAGATACAACGTGGCCGCCAGGCCCGATGCCGCCGCCTGGTTCTGCGGATTTATTTTTAAAGCGGAACGGAATTCGGCTTCGGCCTCATCCAGTTTTCCTTCATCAAGCAAAGTCTTCCCCAAAGCACGCTGCAAGTCCGCATCGCCCGGGGTCAAGTCCAGCGCCTGCCGGTAGTATTTCTCTGACTCCGGGAATTTTTTAAGCAGCGCGTAAACATCACCCAAAGCGGCGGACAGCCCGGCAAGATTGGGGTTCGCCTGGTAAACTTTTTCCAGGTTATCCAACGCCTCTGGGTTCTCCCCTTGTTGTAGATCAATGCGCGCCAGATGAAAACGGGTTTCAAGGTCGTCCGGCTTCAATGCCAGATATTTTTCAAAATAAATTGCCGCATCCGCCGGCCGATTCAGTCCCTCGAGCGCCAGGGCCATGCCCAGTTGGGCTGGCGCCAGTTTTGGGTCCAGGCTTGCCGCCTTTTCAAATTCGGCGCGGCCTTCTTCAAATTGTTTTTGCTGAAGATCGATTTGAGCCAAATCAAAGTGGGCGATAGCCAGGGCCGGTTGGATGCGCAACGTATCCTGAAATTGTTTTACCGCCGCATCGGTTTGTCCTGCGGCAGCCAGCGCTCGCGCATAATAAAGATGGACTCGCGCGTTCCGCGGTTTCAGCGCGGCCGCGCGCTCCAAGTGCTCAAGCGCCTCTTGCGGCCGCTTCATTTCAACCAACAATATCCCCAGGTTCAATCGCGCTTCAAATAAATCCGGCTGCAGTTCAAGCGTCTTGCGATAGGCCTTTACCGCATCCTCATTCTGGCCCAAGCCGGTGTAGGCATATCCCAGATTAAACCAGGCGGAGGCGTTGTCCGGTTGAAGTTTCACGACCGACTCCAGAAATTTCACCGCCGCAGCAAAGTCGCGACGATTGAGCGCGCCCTCCACATCGTGTAATAGGGTTTCAATTTTGGGGGAAGATTCAGTGTGAGGCGGAGCAGATTGGGCGCGAGCCCGCGGCGGCAAGGCAACGCCACGAACTGATACGCCGATGATTATCAGGACGCAATAAACCGCACCGGTCATCTTATTCTTTCGTTGCAGGAAGAAGCGCTCGCGTTGTTCCACGGGTCTGCGATCAACCATGTTTCGCCAGATACGAAGCCAGAAATTTTCCCGTGTGCGAGCTTCGGGTCCTCATCAAATCTTCCGGCGTGCCCGCTGCCACCAAATAACCTCCACCATCGCCACCTTCCGGGCCGAGGTCGATTATCCAATCGGCCATCTTTAAAACTTCAAGGTTGTGCTCGATAATCAGAACGCTGGCTCCGGCCTCGATTAATTTCCTGAACGCGGCCAGCAGCTTGTTGATGTCGTCAAAATGCAGGCCGGTGGTCGGCTCATCAAAAATGAAGAGGACACCCTCACTGGTTTGGTGAGCGAGGTGCGCCGCCAGGCGCACGCGCTGCGCCTCGCCGCCTGAGAGGGTGGTCGCTGATTGCCCCAGCCGCAAATATCCCAAACCGACCTCATCCAACACGCGAATTTTGCCGGTTATTTTCGGCGCGTTGGAAAAAAATGCGAGAGCCTCCTTCACCGTCATCTGCAGCACGTCGTAAATATTTTTGCGTTTGTAACGCACATCCAGGATGGCGGGTTTAAACCGGCGGCCGCGGCACTCCTCGCAAACCAGCTCGACATCCGCCAGAAATTGCATCTCCACTGTCACCGTGCCATCGCCCTGGCAGGTCTCGCAGCGCCCGCCGGGAATATTAAAGGAAAAACGGCCGGCGTCCGCGCCCTGCTTGCGAGCTTCGGGCGTGGCGGCAAAAACTTCCCGCACCGCGTCAAATGCCTTGATATACGTGATGGGGTTGGAGCGCGGCGTGCGGCCCAGCGGCGATTGGTCCACCAGCACGATGTCCGCCACGGCGCCGTCGCCCTCAATTCCTTCGTATTCCGCGCGCGCCGCCGTCTGGCCCCGCCGCGCGAGGAGCGCGTTATACAGCACGTCGTGGACCAGCGTGGATTTGCCGGAGCCTGACACGCCGCTGACGCACACCATCAGACCCAGCGGAATTTCCACGTCAATCGATTTCAAATTGTGCTGGCGCGCGCCGCGAATCTTCAAGCGCGCTTTCCCCGGATATCGCCGTTCAGCCGGCAGTGGAATCTCAAGCTGCCCGGAAAGGTAGCGCCCGGTGAGCGAATGCGCGTCCGCCAGCAGGCCTTTCCAGTCTCCGGAATAAACAACCTTTCCGCCGTGCTCGCCCGCGCCAGGGCCCAGGTCAAGAATTTTGTCGGCGTGGCGCATCATTTCCGGATCATGCTCAACCACCAGGATGGTGTTGCCGATATCGCGCAGGTTTTTCAGAATCTCAATCAGCCGTGTCGTATCACGCGGGTGGAGGCCGATGGAGGGCTCGTCCAGGACGTAGAGCGCGCCCACCAAATTTGAGCCGAGCGCCGTGGCCAATTGAATGCGTTGCGATTCGCCGCCGGATAGCGTGGAGGCCAACCGGTCGAGCGTGAGGTATTCCAGGCCGACTTTATATAGAAATTTCAGCCGCGATTGAACTTCCTCCAAAACTTTTTCCGCCACCGTTTCATCAGCGGGCGAGAGGCGAAGCTCATTAAAAAATTGATAAGCCTCCTGGATGGCCATGCGGCCTGCTTCAACAATCGTCCTGCCGTTCACGCGGACGTTCAAAGCCTCACGCCGCAACCGCCCGCCCAGGCACTCCGGACACAGCGCGTACCCGCGAAAACGGCTGAGAAAAACGCGAACGTACAGCTTGTACTTTTTGCGCTCCAGATATTTAAAAAAACCGCGGATGCCAGCGAATTTGTTCTGGCCGTTCATCACCCACTCGCGCTGCGCGGCCGTAAGCCGGAAATAAGGCACGTCCAGCGGAACGCCCGCCACGCGCGCCGCCTGTTTCATGTCATTGTAATAAGTCCGGTAGCGGGGCCGGGTCCAGGGCACAACGGCGCCATCGCCCAGCGTTTTATTTTTGTCGGGGATCACCAGGTCCAGGTCAAAGTCAACGGTATTACCAAAACCCTGGCAACGCGGACAGGCTCCGAAGGGATTATTAAATGAAAAAAGGCGCGGCTCCGGTTCCTGATACACGATGGAGCAGCGCTTACACTCGAATCGCTCATTAAACGCCAACCGCCCGGGCGGCACTGGTGAAGATTCGTTTTTCCCGTTTTTATTTTCCGGCGCGACAAATTCCAAAATAGCTTCGCCTGATTCCCGATAGCAGATTTCCAGCGAGTCAATCAATCGTTGTCGAATTTCAGGTCCAATCGCCAGGCGATCGACTAGAACGAAGACCGGTTTCGAGAAATCAATCTCCAGCAGCGACTCAGGCGCTGAAAATTCAAACACTCGCCCACTCTGAAAGAGGCGGTTAAAACCGTTCTGTCGAAGGGCGAAAAGCCGCGACTTCAGTGTTTCATCCGGGGCGGCGGGCGGCCGCGCTGCCACACCCACCTTCAGGCCGGCGCCGCTCGACGGATCGGACCGGACACTCCCGCCCGCGCGTTTCGTGGGGTATCCGCCTGTTTTATTTTTTGCTCGCGTCGGGTGCGCTGCGTCCGCTGCGGCGCTCTTCCCTTCCCTGATGGTCACGCCGGGATTCACCTGAAACAGAATATAAAATCGGCGACCGGCCTCGAGCGCCAGAACGCGCCCGGCAATCCCATCCACATTATCGCGTCCCACTTTCTCACCGCACTGATGGCAGGTTGTCACTCCGATGCGAGCGAAAAGTAACCGGACGTAATCGTAAATTTCCGTTGCCGTGGCGACGGTCGAGCGGGGATTGCGCGTGGAATTTTTTTGCCGGATCGCCACTGCGGGCGCGATGCCCGTCACCTCATCGACGTCCGGCTTCTCCATGCGCTCCAAAAATTGGCGGGCATAGGCGGAGAGTGATTCCACGTAGCGGCGCTGGCCTTCCGCGTAAACGGTGTCAAACGCCAGACTGGATTTTCCCGAGCCGGAAACGCCGGTCACGACGGTCAGTTGATTGTGGGGTATATCGAAATCAATATTCTTCAGATTGTGGACGCGCGCGCCGCGCACGCAAAGCGCGTCATCATTGGCCACGGCTTGGGCAGCGGCGGTCCCGGCAGTTGGCGCAGGTTCAGCGATCACGGTTTGATTGGCCAAAGTATCACTAGCCATATTTTCCGAGCGCGGGCCCACGGTGAGCCCTGTCGTGCTGCGCGTAAACCAATCATTATAAAGCTTGAAGAACGGGTTAGTAAAGGGAATGAGAGGTTTGGGATTGGAAAGGTACATCGTATCATCCATGGAGTTGAAGTATATAAGTGAGAAGAGGAGGACAGAGGTCGCTGCATTAGTGGGGGGACTTCGATAGCGGGGGCACGGTTAAAATCTCCGGCCTGCGGCAGCATGCAACTGACTGAGGAGAACTCGCAGTGTGCCAACACAATCTACCAAAGGCCACTGACAATTGCATGTGACACTTGGCAAACTGTCACATTCGCGGCTTGACATCGGTGAACCCAGGACGGAGAATGGCGCGATGATTCATCGCGGGACACGGGCTTCAGTGATGGGGGCAACCGATTTGTAAATTTCTGTGCAAGACTAAACCGCCATTTCCGTTTACGAAAAGTCGCGAGACGCGAGGCTCATTTGCGTCTCGAGGGGTCTCGGGGAGATACCCAAGCCATCTCACCTCCGAAAAGGAGAATTCCAATGCGTTTTCAAAAATTAGTCTGGCTGTCTATGCTCACCTTCGGATTAACTTTGGCGGCCTCAGCGCCGGCTGGCGCGCAGGTGGACACGGCGGATTTATCCGGCAGCGTCTTGGATCCGCAGGGGGCGGCAATTCCCGGCGCCCGGGTGACGGTGAAGAAGTTGGATACGGGCGCGACGCGCAGCACGCAATCCGACGCCAACGGACAATATTCCTTTGTCGGACTTGCGCCGGGAAATTATGAGCTGAGCGTGAACGCAAAAGGATTCATGAGTTCGGTGAACTCAGGCCTGGCGCTGACCATTGGCCAGTCCGCCGTGTTCAGCCCGGTCCTCCAGATTGAAACAGGAAAGTCGCAGGTGACGGTCACGGCATCGCCCCAACTGATTGAGACGCGCCGAACTTCGGTAGCCGAAACAGTGGACCAACAGCAGATCAACAATCTACCTATCAATGGAAGGAATTACATCAACTTCACCCTCCTGGACTCGCAAGCGGCGCGCGACAGCGCGCCCTCCATTGGCGCCGCGCCCACCAGCGGACTGAACTTCGGCGGACAACGGGCGCGATCGAATCAAGTGTCAGTGGACGGAGCGGACGCGGGCGACAACTCAACGGATGGAATCCGCTCCACCGTTTCGCAGGAAGACGTGCAGGAATTCCAACTGATCGTCAGCAACTACATGCCGGAGTTTGGCCGAGCCACGGGCGGCGTGGTGAACATTGTCACCAAGGGCGG
>DASYXZ010000300.1:0-25898 GCA_035934315.1 Terriglobia bacterium
GGCCGGGTGGCGCGGCGGATGAAAGTAGGAACGTCCAGGTCGTCAGAAGGAAGCTCGGAGGGCGCAGGCGCTTTCTCCGTGGCCATTTCGAGGGGCAGCTTCTCCTTCTTGAGCATCAGGTTTTTCACGCTTTGCTGCGCGGAGCGCACCGCGGGCGAAAGCATGGTACGCGGCCGCATCCCCATTTTGTCCGGTTTGATTCCGGTGGCAATCACCGTCACTTTCACGCTGTCCTTCATGCTTTCATCGTGAACGGCGCCGAAGATGATATTGGCGTTTTCCGCCGCCGCCTGCTGAACGATGGTGGAGGCTTCATGCACTTCGTGCAGCGTGAGCTTGCTTGACCCGGTAATGTTCAGGAGAATTCCCTGGGCGCCATTGATGGATGCGTCTTCAAGCAGGGGGCTGGAAATGGCGCGATTGGCGGCCTCCACGGCGCGATTCCCGCCGCTGGCGATGGCAGTGCCCATCACCGCATAGCCCATGCCTTTCATAATCGTTTTAATGTCAGCAAAGTCCCGGTTGATAATGCCTGTTATAGTAATAATATCAGAGATGCCCTGCACGCCTTGCCGCAGAATGTCGTCCGCGATGCGAAACGCCTCAAAAAAACTTGTGCCTTTATCCACAAACTGCATCAGGCGCTCGTTGGGAATGCAGATGACGGTGTCCACCGCTTCGCTGAGTTCCGCCAGGCCCTGCTCGGCCTGCGCCATGCGCCGCTTGCCCTCAAAGGCAAAAGGCTTGGTCACCACCGCGATGGTCAGCGCTCCCAGCTCGCGCGCCAGGCTGGCCACGATGGGCGCGCCGCCCGTGCCCGTCCCTCCGCCGAGACCCGAGGTGACAAACACCATGTCGGCGCCTTCCAGAGCATCGATAATTTTCTCAGTATCTTCCAGCGCGGCGCGTCGGCCGATTTCAGGATTCGCGCCCGCGCCAAGACCTTTGGTCAGTTTGACGCCCAATTGGATTTTAATGGGAGCCTGCGAAGCTTCCAGCGCCTGCACATCGGTGTTGGCCACCATGAATTCCACGCCCTCAACATGGGCGGCGATCATTCGATTGATGGCATTGCCGCCGCCTCCGCCCACGCCAATTACTTTAATCCTGGCGCCCGCGTTGAGTTCTTCTGAGAAATCCACCCGGAGGTTACTGCCTTCTGTTTCAGGTGCCATGCATGCTCCTATTGAGTCAGTCGAAAGTCAAAAATCAACGCTCACAAAAAACCAATTCGTTGATGGTGTTTCTCTGCCTTCTGCCTTTCACTGCGTGTCTCCCTTCCCGCGCACCGCGCCCCACAATTTTCCCGTCCAACTTTTTTCCTGCGAGTCGCGCCGCAGGCGCATCCAGTTGCCATAAGCGATCAAACCCACCACAGTGGCGCTGGAGGGATCGCGAAGGGCGTCCGTCATTTTTCCGAGACCTTTGGGTTCGCCGAGGCGCACGGGAAGCCCCAGGGTTTGCTCCGCCATCGCCGCGAGCCCCCCCAATTTTGCGCCGCCACCCACCAAAACCACGCCCGCTCCAAGCTGGTGCGCAAAACCGGACCGCTCGATTTCAACCTGGATCAATTCAAGCAGTTCACCCGCGCGAGGCAACAGAATATCGCTCAACATGGTGTAGTTCACATCCCGTGTCGGACGTTCGCCGACGCTGGGAACTTCCAAAAGATTTCCGGAAGTTTTGGAAGAATGGCGCTCGCCCCACGCGCACTTCATCTTTTCCGCCTCAGGAATTGGAGTTCGCAAGCCCACGGCAATATCATTGGTAAAATGGTCGCCGCCCACCGGGATGGCAGCAGTGTGACGCACTTTCCTTTGATGATACACAATCAAATCCGTGGAACCGCCGCCAATGTCCACCAAGGCCACGCCCAACTCGCGTTCGTCAGGCGTAAGGCAGGCCAAAGCCGCCGCCAGCGGCTCAAAAACAATGCCACTGTCCGGCACTTTGATTCCGGCTAGATTCACCGCAGTCACGATGTTTTGATAAGCCGTGGCGGAGGCCGTAATCAAGTGAACGTTCACTTCCAGGCGCGCTCCGACCATGCCCACGGGACTGTGGATGCCATCTTGAGAATCGAGCAGATATTCCTGCTGCTCCACATAGAACCGCTCGCGGTCCGGCGGCAGCGTCACACTCTGCGCCGTCTGGATGACTTTACTCACATCCTCGCGCTTCACTTCGCGAGTGCGACCGGGCGACTTGCCCAGGTTTAACCCTCCCCGCGAGTTCACACCCTTAATGTGGGCTCCACCAACCCCCACGTAAGCGTTATCCACAGAGATCCCGGCGGCAGTTTCAGCGGTTTCCACAGCTTTTTTGATGGCGAGGACACACGCATCCAGATTGACAATCAATCCCTTTCGCCAACCTTTTGATTCCGCCACGCCAACGCCCGCCGCTTCAAGTTTGCCATCATCACCGGGCAGGCACACAAGCGCGCAAGTCTTGTGACTGCCCACATCAAGCCCTACAACGTTATAATCTTTTCGCCCCATATTAAAAATAAAGCCTCGTGACCATTAATCGGCTTGCCACGTTTTATTGGTCACCTGTTTTCTGCCCCTGGCCCGTGCTCGTCTGCGGATTCACCACCACCTGATTGCGGTACCGCAAATCCACGGAATCTATTTTCGCATTGGTCTTCCGCATTTCCGGCAGCAGCGAGAGGAAATCGTGAAACCGTTCCAGAAAATTACTACGGCCAAAATTCACCTGGATGGTTTCGCGCCCGTGAACCAGCATGGCCTGAAGATTATCCGCGTCAGCCAGATCAACTTCCGAGACGAGCCACCCGGAGGAAGGAGTTTCCGCGCCGAGCTGCTTCATAAAATCCTGATAGAGAGCGATGCGCGCCATCCGGTCATTCGCGTTGCCATGCTCATCCAGCCCTTCCAGGACAGGAAAATTAAAATCGGCTTTTTCGGGCTTCTCCAACAACACGCCGTCAGCGTCAACCAGTTTCACCCGCCCGCCGATATTCGCGAAGGCCACGGGTTCGCGTTCCTGGATGCGCACCGCCAGGCGGTTGGGGAAAACCCGCGTCACACTCGCACGCTGGACCCACGGAATCAATTCCACTTGCTTCCTTTCTTCGTCCAGATTCAGCCGAAAAAGACTGACACCCCCACCCGTTCGGCTGTAGAAAGGGATTCCCAGCGCGCCCAACACTTCTTCGCGCGAGACAAATTGGTTCCCTTGAATGATAACGTTTCCGCCGCCCGTCACCCGGAATTGAGGCGAGCGAAGCGCGTAACCGCGCAGACGAATACCAGCATAGCCGAGGGGGATGAGCGCTGCGGCGCCCAGCAGCAACCAGCCGATGATCCGGCGTGCGCGATAAGGGAAGCGGCTCCGCCGGACGTCAATGCTTTTCTGGCGCCGGCGGTAAAGCGTTTCTTCCCCGATGTCGAGATCGTTGGGCAGCGGCGTGTCTTCCAATGTGTTCACTTTTTAATGTCTCCGATTCTCCGCAATCGAAATTATTATTTCTTCCAAATGATAACTTCCTCTTCGAGCTCGACGGCAAAAGTTGCCAAAATTTGCCGGCGAATCATTTCAATCAGGCTAAGGATGTCCGCGGCCGTCGCGTGATAACGATTCACAATAAAATTGGCGTGCCTCTCGGAGACCACGGCCCCGCCCACCCGCGCGCCTTTCAAGCCCAACTCATCAATCATTTTGCCGGTGGAGCGGCCCGGCGGATTTTTAAAAATACATCCCGCGCTTTTTTCGTTGATGGGCTGGGAAGCCCGCCTTTTCACATTGCACTGCTTGATCCTCGCCAGGATTTGCGCGTAGGGACGCTCCAGCAGTTCCAGCGTGACGGAGAGCATGATGTCATCGGACGCGAAACTCGAATGGCGATAGGCGAAGCTCGTGTGATCCGGCTGAACGGTTTCAATCCTTCCCGCCGAGTGACGATATAAGGTAATGGCGCGCACCACATCGCCGATTTGCTGGCCGTAAGCTCCCGCATTCATTCGCAGCGCGCCGCCCACGGTTCCGGGAACGCCCACCAGCCCTTCCATCCCCCCCAGATTACGCTTGGCACATTCCATCACGGCGGTGCCCAGGTTGGCCGCAGCGGAAACTTCAACCTTGTTACCGTCAAAGATCACGTCGCGGGGGCCACGCGCCAGATGGAGCATCACATCATTCCGGTCATCGTCCGACACCAATAGATTTGATCCGCCGCCAAGGAATCTCCAGGGAACTCCGCGCTGGTCGAGGTAATCCACCACCTCGGGAAGGCGCCGCGATTCGCGGACGCGGATCATGTCCGCGCGCCCCCCGACGCCGAGCGAAGTATGCCGGCTGAGCGGCTCTGCGGCGCGCCATTCCGCGCCGAAAGCTGCCATCTGTACTGCGATGCCGGATTCCAAAACCAATTCAGACATAAATTATAGAGAAACGGGGGGCGTGAGATTGGTCTCGACTGCACTCTCCATTCCGCCCTCCGCCTTCCGATTTCGCATGGCCTCGGCCAGCGTTTCCGCCATTTTCGTTATACTGCCGGCGCCAATCGTCATAATCAAATCGCCGCTCCGAGCTTCCCCAAGCACTTCGTGTATCACGTCTTCTTCCGAAGGAGCATAGCGCGCGCGGTCAAATCCCAATTCGCGCATCCGCTCAACCAGACGCTGGGAAGTGATGCCCGGAATGGGCGGCTCGCTTGCGGCGTAAATATCCAACACATAAACGCGATCGCACCCGATGAAACATGAAGCAAAATCATCCATCAAAAATTTTGTGCGCGTGTACCGGTGAGGCTGGAAGATGGCCCAAATGCGTTTCCAGACGCCCAGGCGCGCTGCGTCCAGCGTAGCGCGGATTTCAGAAGGATGATGACCGTAGTCATCCACCAGAGTTATCCCGTTGGATTCAGCTTTGACCTGGAAGCGGCGGTCCGCGCCATGAAAACTTTCCAGGCCCTCGCGGATTTGCGCCGCGTTAAGGTCCAGCTCCAGACCCACGGCCACCGCCGCCAGCGCGTTTTGGACGTTGTGGCGGCCGGGAACCCGAATGGCAAACGGGCCCAGATTTTTTCCCTTTACCCCAACCTCAAAGGTCGCGCCCGCAGAACCGAGTTGCACGCTCGATGCAGTGACATCGGCGCCGGTCTCGATCCCATAGGTGACAACACGCCGATGGAGCCGTGGCATCAGACCACGAAAAAGTGTTTGCCACGGTGGGTCCACACAACCCACCACGGCGCCATAGAACGGCACCTTATTCATAAAAGAAGTAAAGGCGGTGGCAATATCATCAAGATCGCCATAATGGTCCAAGTGCTCGCGGTCAATATTAGTAACCACGGCAAGGGTGGGCAAAAGGTGCAGGAAAGAGCGGTCACTCTCATCCGCCTCCACCACCATCAGTTCCCCCTTTCCCAAACGCGCGCTGGATCCAAAAACGTCAAGCCGGCCGCCAATCACCGCCGTCGGGTCAAGGCCCGCCTGTGCCAGCATCACCGCGATCATGGAAGTGACGGTGGTCTTTCCGTGAGCGCCGGCAACCGCCACGCAAAACTTCATGCGCATGAGCTCAGCCAGCATTTCCGCCCGCGGGATAACGGGAATATGCAAACGCGCGGCCTCCAGCACTTCCGGATTGCTGGTTGATACCGCCGAAGACGTCACCACAACCTGGGCGTTGAAGACGTTCAACCGGGCATGACCTTCAAATATTTTCGCACCCAGCTTCGCCAGGCGATGGGTGACCGGGGTCCCTTTGAGGTCCGAACCCGAAACGGTGAAGCCGAGATTGAGAAGCACCTCAGCGATGCCGCTCATCCCGATGCCGCCAATGCCCACGAAATGTATTCTTCGAATTTTTCCCAACATAAATTTTCCGTAGTGCGCGGACTTTTTCCCGAACTAAAAACAAAGGTCAAAATCCTGGAGATACCAACCGCGAATCCTCGGCAAAATTTCGCCGCTCATAATCCATCACAAAAAACTCATGCCTTCTTTTTCCCCAACTCCAATACCCAATCCGCAATTTGCTTTGCTGCGCCTGGCCGCGACAGCCCCCTGGCGCGCTCCTCCATTTGAACCAGCCGGCCGGGCGAGTCAAACAATTCCCGCATCTGCGCCGCCAGACTCTCCGGCGTCAAAACGCTCTGTTCGATGAGGCAAGCTGCGCCAGCCCGCTCCAAAACCCGGGCGTTCTCGAGCTGATGCTGATCCGTGGCGCCCGGGAACGGAATGAGCACGGCGGCTTTGCCGGCTGCGGCCAGCTCTGCAACCGTTGTGGCGCCGGCGCGTGATACCACCAAATCCGCGCGCGCATATGCTCCCGGCACATCCTCGATAAAAGCGAAGACTTCCGCGTTCACACTCTGTTCTCGATAAGCATCCCTCACAGCATTATAGTCCCGTTCGCCGGTTTGGTGGACCACGTTCAACTTCAAGGCCTCGCGTGAAATAATCTCCAGACTTTTCACAAAGCACTCATTAATGGCGCGCGAACCCTGGCTGCCCCCGATGATTAAGACAGTGAATGGGGCAGCGTGCGCTTTGGGTTCCATATCATAAAAGACCTTTCGCACGGCATGGCCCGTGACGCGCGCTTTTGAACCGTAAAAGCCTGCGGTCTCAGCAAACCCCACAGCGGCGCCGCGAACCACTGACGCCAGCACGCGGTTGGTAAATCCAGGGACAGCATTGGGCTCAATCAGTAATGTCGGGATATTTGTGAGAGCAGCCTCCAGCATTACCGGCCCCGCCAAATATCCACCCACTCCCACCACAACATCCGGCCGAAAACTGCGCAAAATTTTCGCGGCTTCGTAGGCGCTGCGCGGCAGCACCAAAACATTCGCAATTCTCTTCAAGCCGCCGATACCTTTTAACCCGGCCGCGGCCACGGTCCGCAATTCATAACCTGCCGCGGGTATCAGCCGCGACTCAAGGCCGCGGTTGGTGCCGGCGAAAACGATGGAACGGATCGCCTCCCCGCGCCCGTCTTCGCCGGCCCGCGCAACCAATTCCTCAGCCACAGCAAGGGCGGGGAAAATGTGACCGCCCGTTCCTCCCGCCGCCATCAAGACCCGGAGCGGGGCTGTTTTTTTCTTCCTCTCCGGCGATTTCTGGACTTGAGGAATGTTTGCCTCGTCGATTGCACCCCCGTCGCTTTCAGTGTCTTTAACCTCCATGTTCACGCCCATACCTTGCACGCGTCCGCCTAATTCGAGCCTAATTCGAATGCTGCGAAATATTAAGCACGATGCCCAGCGCGAATAAATTCATGAGCAACGATGATCCGCCGTAGCTGATCAGCGGGAGCGGGATGCCCTTGGTCGGCAAGAGGCCGAGCACCACGCTGATGTTCACCAACGCCTGGCCCACGACCATCACCGTGAGTCCCGTGGCGAGAAGGCGTCCAAATTCACTGGAGCAGCCGGCGGCAGCGCGCAGGCCCCGCCACAGAATCACTCCAAACAGCGCCAGCACCGCGACCGTGCCCAGCAGGCCCAGTTCCTCTCCGATGACCGCAAAAATAAAATCCGTGTGAGGCTCTGGCAAAAAGAAAAGCTTCTGCTTCCCTTCCATCAAGCCCACACCGTCAATGCCGCCCGTGCCCACCGCGATGGTGGATTGAATAATTTGAAATCCTTTGCCCAGTGGGTCGGCGTAAGGATCGAGAAAAGCCAGCATCCGCTTGTACCGGTAGGCTACATGAAAAATCAGCACGTAGAGAAGGGGCATCGCCGCCAGCGTCCCGTAGGCGAAATAGGCCAGGCGCATTCCCGCCGCGAATAACATGGACGCCACGATCAACGCCAGCGCAAGCGAGGTCCCGAGGTCCGGTTCCTTCAGCACCAGCGCGATGCTCACTCCGGAGACGAGCGCGATGGGCGCCAGGGTATGCTTCCAATCATTCACCGCGTCGCGCCGGAGATCCAAAAAGTAGGCGAGAAATACCACCATAACAATTTTTGAGAATTCCGCCGGCTGAAAGGTGATGGGGCCCAGATGGAACCATCGGTGCGCGTTGTGGCTGCGGTCCGCGAAAAGAACGGCCACCAGCATCACCGTTTGCACTGCCAGCGCGGTGAAAATGACCGGTGGATTGGCCAGGCGGCGGTAATCCACATTCATGGCGCCCACCATGGCGGCAAAGCCGAGCCCGGCCCAAATGACTTGCCTGATCAAAAAATAATAGCTGGAACCATAGCGCTCCGAGGCCAGCACAGCCGAGGCGCTGAAGACCATGACGGCGCCAAACAGAACCAGCACCACCACGGTGGTAAATAAAATTTTGTCAGACTCGAGTTGACGGGCCATTTTTCCCCTATGCCTCCGGCCCCTGCTTTGGACCTTTGGTGCCACCGAACAACGATGCTTGCTCTTTTTTTACCATGGACACCGCACTTTTTTGTTCCGCCTGGTTTGCCCCGCCACTTTCCGCTGCCTTGGCCGCTGCGGGCACTTCAAAAGGCAGTGCTTCGTCTGAAACACTTTCAGGGGCGGCCAAGTCTGGTGCTTTGTCAGGGCCAAACTCTTCTGCGGAGGGAACGGCGACCGGTTCATCTATTTGGGGTCCAACTTCCTCAGCTTCCACTTCATATACGTAAACCAGTTCGGGATTCGGAGCGGGCGGGCGGGCTGCAATCACCGGACGAACGGATTCAGCAGGCGCGGGTGACTCGACCTTAGGCTTTAGCACGGGCTCTGGCTTTGGCCCTGATTCTGGCGCAGCCGCGGGTTCCGCCGCCTTTAAGTTGGGCAACGCTTCATTAATGACTGCCGGGCTGATCCCTTCTGAAGTCTCCTTCTCCGCGGGCTTGAGGGCGTCAGCCAGGATTGCTTCGTGGGCCAACTTCTCCACCAATTCTTTAAAAATCCGCCCCCGCTCCTCGAAATCCTGAAACTGGTCATAGCTCGCACAGGCCGGGGCCAATAGGACAGTATCGCCGGGCACAGCGAGGCTGAAAGCGCGGCGCACCGCGGTTTCAAGGTCGCCGGCGTGGATGATTTCAACGGCGCCCTCGAGATCTTTGGCAATTTTATCAGCGGCCGAACCAATCACGAGAACTTCTCGAACCCGTTCTTTGAGCAGGGACCGAAGCGGAGTGTAAGGTGCGCCCTTATCCTTGCCTCCCAAAATCAAATGCACTCCGCGGTTGAATGCCGTCAAAGCTTTCGCGGTGGCATCCACGCTGGTGGCCTTGGAATCGTTGTAGTAATCAACGCGATGGATCTCACGAACAAATTCCAGGCGGTGTTCCACGCCGTTGAATTCGCGCACCGCCTTGCGCATTGCGTCAAAATCCGCGCCCATCACGCACGCCGCCGCAGACGCCGCGAGAACATCTTCCACATTAAAGTCGCCCCGCAACCGCACGTCGCTTACCTCAAGCAGAATGCGCTCCAAATTTCCAACTCGATACATGATGTGGCCACTCGAAACAAAAACGCCATCCGGCAGGTTCAATTTGCGGCTGAAATAGATTTTTTGGCTGGCAATGGCCGGCGCAAGGTTCATCACATACGGGTCGTCGGCATTCAGGATGGCGTAATCCTCCGCCGTCTGGTTGTGAAAAATTCGCGACTTCGCACCCACGTAAGCTTCAAAGGAATGATGCCGGTCCAGATGATTTTGGGAGAGGTTCAACAGCACCGCGACGTGCGGACGGAAACTCTGGATGGATTCCAACTGAAAACTGGAAAGCTCCGCCACCAGCAGCGAATCCTTCCGGGCTTGCTCCACGGCGGAAATGAGCGGCACGCCAATGTTCCCGCCCACAAAAGTGCGGAAGCCTGACGAGGCCAACATCGTCCCCAGGAGCGACGTGGTGGTGGTCTTCCCGTTGGAGCCAGTGATGCCCACCATTGAGCCCTCCAGAAACCAGCTCGCGACTTCGATTTCAGGGACGATCGGAATCTTGTGCTGGCGGGCGGCCTCGAGGTAAGGCATGTCCAGGGGAACTCCCGGGCTCACGACAATTAAATCTTGATGGAGGAAGGTTGCCTCGCGGTGCTTTCCAAGTTCGAGGCCGATCTTGAGCGAAGTCAGCTCCGTAATTTCGTCTTGAAACGCAGCCGGAGGGCGTGAGTCCGTCACCATCACCATCGCCCCTTTGCGGCGAAGAAGGCGGGCCGCGGCGCGGCCGCTGCGCGCCAAACCCACCACCAGAGCGCGCTTGCCCTCAACTTCAATCACAGGGCCCTCCGCGAATTTCCATTCTTGCGAAAATAACCGCTTAAGATTTCCGAAATAATTTCGGAAAGCGACCGCTGGGCGCGGCGGGCCAGCCGCCGGGCCAGGACGAGCGTCTCCCGGTTCAGCGTCAGATTCACTCGCGTCGGATTGCGGAACGACTTGGGTCTGGCCATAAGGGCGGAAGATGGAAACCGGAAATTAGAAACTCGAAACTAATAGAACGCATTTACCGCAGTTACAAAACCCCATCACCTCCCGGCCCCTCTCCCCCAAGGGCTCGAGGGGAGAAAAAACAAATGTAACCCTCGCCCCCTTGGGGGAGAGGGTGTCCCGCGCCCGCGGGACGGGTGAGGAGTGTGGGCCGACGATTCTAAGATGTAACATAACTTTTTGCGTTCGTATTAGTCATCTTTGTCTCAACAGCCATTACTGGGATTGCACGCACTATTTCTGTGCATTTTATGCACAGAAACGACACATGTCAATGGTTTGCAACTTGAAATAATTTCCATTTTCCAATTTCCATTTTCTAATTCTCTTTTCCTACCTCAACTTCAGCGTGGTCAGTGCAAACAGAGCGAAAATCAGGGCAATAATCCAGAAGCGCGCTATGATCTTTGATTCCTTCCATCCGGTCAGTTCAAAATGGTGGTGGATGGGCGACATCTTGAAAATTCGCTTGCGCCGCAGCTTGTAGGATCCCACCTGAAGAATGACCGACAAAGCCTCTATCACAAAAATGCCCCCGATAAACGGCAGGAGAAGTTCCTGCTTGATCACCACGGCGACGCTGGCAATGGCGCCGCCGAGCGACAACGAGCCGACATCGCCCATAAAAATTTCCGCCGGGTAGGCGTTGTACCAGAGGAAGCCGAGGCTTGCCCCCACCATGGCGCCGCAAAAAATAGTTAATTCCGCGGCAGGGGGAAAGTGTTCGACATCAAGATATTGTGACAGCGTCGCGTGCCCGGAAACGTAGGTCAAAACCGTCAAGGCAGATCCTGTGATGACCACGCAGCCGATGGCCAGCCCGTCCAACCCATCGGTCAAATTGACTGCGTTAGACGACCCCACCAGAAGAAAGACCACGAAGAGGAGGAAGGGCAAATAGGCCAGCGCATACGTCCAGGGGCTGCCTAAAAAAAAGGGTAAAGTCAAACTGGGGCGGAAGTGCTTGAAGAAAGGGAAGGTCAAAGCAGTGGAGTAGGAGCCCTCAAGGCTCATGAGCAGCAATAAAATCCCAAAAAGGAAGCTGACAGCTATCTGAAGGAAGAACTTCGAGCCGGCCGTCAGCCCGAGATTCTGCTGGCGCCGGACTTTCTGGTAGTCGTCCCAAAAGCCGATGGCCCCGAAGGCCAAAGTGACGGCCACGATCAACCAGAGGAAAGCATTGCTCAGGTCAGCCCAAAGGAGGGTGGGAACGACCACGCAGAGGAGGATAAGCACTCCACCCATGGTCGGCGTGCCTGCTTTGGCCTGGTGTGACTGCGGCCCTTCCTCCCGGATGAACTGTCCCACCTGAAAGTTCTTGAGCTTCTGGATGACCCAGGGTCCCAGACTGAGCGAAAGGAAAAGGGCGGTGAGGCTGGCATAGGCGGTACGGAAAGTTACATAACGAAAAAGATTAAAAACGTGAAACTGGTTATGAAATAAGAGATAGAGATAGTAAAACATGAATTCCTCTTCAGCCCTTTACTCCGCCCCTTTTATTTGGAGATAACATCTCCTTATGGGACTGTAGCAATTCAATAACCTTTTCAAGGTGAACTCCTCGGGACCCTTTAACCAGCACCACATCCCCGCCGCGCAGCAGATTCGCACAATAATTTCCAGCCTCTTGGGCGGAGGGAAAGAAGCGCCCATGATCCGGGGCCAGGCCCGCCTCAAGGGCTCCTTCAAGCAAAAACCGGGCATCTCCCTGGACAGCCAAAACCCAGTCAACCCCAATATCGAAGCACCTTCGGCCAACTTGCTTGTGTAATTCCGGCGACGATGGCCCCAACTCCAACATCTCGCCGGCCACAACAATTCGCCGCTTGGAACCGGACCATGCTGCCAGCGTTTCAAGCATCTTTTCCATGGCCAACGGGTTCGAGTTGTAGCTGTCATTCAGGATCGTAATATCACCGGGCAGCGTAAGAATTTCACTCCGTTGGTGTAAAGTTTGGAATTGATTCAGAGCTTCCGCGATTGCCGCTGATGGAATATCAAAGAGACTGGCCGTGGCCATGGCCGCCAGCGCGTTCTGAACATTGTGGCGGCCGGGCAGAGGCACCCGGTACTCGCCCTTCATTCCGGGACCTTCCACGCGAAACTGACTTCCCTCCTCTCCTGCCAGACGAATGTCCGAGGCTCGAAATATGGCGCCCGGCTCAAGCCCGTATGTTACGACACGGCCGGGAAAGCCTTCCGCGAACCCGCGAACCCGCCGATCGTCAAAATTCAAGACGGCAGTGCCGTCGTCCGGCAGGCTTTCAATTAACTCGCGCTTGGCTCGACCGATGGAATCAACCGAATCGAAAAATTGCAGGTGGACGGCGGCCACATTGGTAACCACCCCCACTTGGGGTTCGGCGATTCGTGCCAGGCGCGCGATTTCCCCGGGGGCGGACATGGCAAGCTCCATCACCGCCGCCTCATGGTGAGGCTCAAGTTGCAGGAGCGCCAACGGCAGTCCATAGTCATTGTTCAGGTTTCCGGGAGACTTCAGCACCGGGAAGCGTTGGCCCAGCATCGCGGCCACCATCTCTTTGGTGGTTGTTTTACCAGCACTCCCGGTAATCGCAACCAAACGCCGGCCCCATTTCCTGCGCACCTCAAGAGCGAGGCGCTGCAAGGCGTCGGTCGGGTTCGAAACTTGAATAAGGTTAGCAGTGACTGCCCCGGGTGCCAAGCCCGAGAAGCCCTTCTCCACAATGGCGCCCACGGCGCCACGTTGCAGAGCCTGCGCCACAAATTCGTGTCCATTAAATCGCGGCCCTTGAATGGCAAAAAAGAGTTGACCCGGTTTGACAGTTCGAGAATCGATGGAATAACCGAGGGCAATCGCGTCCGGATCTCCGGTCGATGTATCCAGGATTCCCGCAACCTCACCCATCGACATCCGCATGGTTTGAATTTCCCTTGGACTTCGGAGATTGGAGATTTATTTCCCTGATTTCCTCCAACAGATCCGCGTGAATCTCGCCGCCAAACTGGCAAGACTCCGAAACTTCAAGTCATCACTGCCGGGCTGGCTTCGCTCCGTTTTTGCCGTTGCGACGATAACCCAAGTCGCGCAAAATTTGCCGCGCGACCTCGTGATCGTCAAAGTGGATGGTCCGATCCTTGAGCACCTGATAAGTTTCATGTCCTTTACCGGCCAGCACCACGACATCACCTTCGTGGGCGTGCTCCAGCGCTTTGCGAATGGCAGTCTTGCGATCTTCCTCAGCCAGATACGGCTTTCCAGTTCTTTGCAAGCCCACCATCGCGTCGCTCATGATCAGGAGCGGGTCTTCACTGCGTGGATTGTCTGAAGTGAGCACGGCAAGATCGCTCAACGACCCTGCCACTTCACCCATCAGCGGCCGCTTGGTACGGTCGCGATCACCCCCGCATCCGAAGACCACTATCAAACGGTTTCGAGTAAGCTCGCGGGCAGTGCTCAGAACATTGCGCAAGGCATCATCCGTGTGGGCATAGTCCACCAGCACCAGGAAAGGCTGCCCTGCGTCCACGCGCTCAAACCGGCCGGGGACAACTGATAAAGACGCCACTCCGGCCTCAATCGCTCCCCCGGCAATCCCAAGACCCACCGCCGTCGCTGTCGCTGCCAGAATATTCATCAGGTTTACCCGGCCGAGGAGGGTTGATTGGATTTCAATCTTCCCTTCTGGCGTCACCAGTGTGGCCTGAAGGCCGGCAGTAGTTTGGGTGAATTGCTTCACTCTCACTTGCGCGTTTGAGTTCATACCAAAGGTGAGCAGGCGAGGATAAGGCAGGTCCAGGAGTCGAGCGCCCCACGGATCGTTGGCGTTGATCACCGCCAAATCCGGTGGACTCGTTCCCAAGCCTTCGAATAGACGGCGTTTCGCGGCAAAGTAGGTCTCAAAGTCTTTGTGATAATCCAAATGATCCTGCGTTAGGTTGGTGAAAACGGCTGCGGCAAAATGAATCCCCCAAACCCGCTCCTGGGAAAGGGCATGGGAGGAGACTTCCATGACGGCGGCTTTACCTCCTTCGCGCACCAACTCGTCGAAATAGGAAAGCAGGTCCAGAGATTCCGGAGTGGTATTCACTGCCGGTACAACTCGGCCACCCAGCCGGTATTCGATGGTGCCGAACAGTCCGGAAGAAATGCCGGCAGCAAGAAAAATGCTTTCCATCAGGAAAGCTGTGGTGGTCTTGCCGTTCGTGCCCGTAATGCCGACAAGTTTAAGGCGGGAGTCCGGCTGGTTGTAGAAAGCGCGCGCGGCCCCGGCCAGGGCCCGGCGAATCCTGGGTACGCGCACCCACCGCGCGGCAAAGTGGGGAGGAGCCTCGCGCTCACTGACTATCGCAACGGCGCCCTGTTCCAGGGCCTTGGCAATAAACTGGTGGCCGTCGGCCTTTTCACCTTGAATGGCAAAAAAAACGGTGCCCGGTTTCACGCGCCGCGAGTCATAGGCGAGAGCGGCAACCTCCGCATCGAGTTGCGCACCCATTTGCAGCCCCGGTAAGTCTCCAAGGAGCGCGCCTAATTTCATGGTCGTTTGTCCGTGGTCAGAAGCTTGTTGTCAGTTGTCGGTCGTAAGTTTTCATTTGCAAACAGGGATTGAGTCATTCCAAAAACTAAAATAAAGGCCGCCAGTAATTCGATGGCCAAATGTGAACTCATGATAACAACCGATCGCTTACACCAGACCACGCACATTTTTTCTACCGTCCAAACCTGACCCAAATGCTTGAGCCTGGCGGGACCTTAGCCCCGGCCACAGGAATCTGTTCAAGCCCCACGCCGGAGCCGCTGATTCTCAGATCAAATCCGAGTTCCTGGCTTTTTTCAACGACAGCGCGAACCGCCATACCCATAAAATCGGGGACGGAAGTCAGCGGCCCATTACTTAACATCACAGTTCCGCCCTTTGCTTCCTGAGCCTGCTGAGAATAAGAAACCTGTCGAACGGTTGAGAGGGCAGCCCCGGCAAGTTCAGAGTACGCCGTGCGGATTTCCGCCCCGTCACCCCGCTGTTGGCGGGGAGACCGGGCGGATGCAGAAGAAGATGCAACCTGCGGCACTCTTGAGGGATTGTCTTGCGGAACATTCAGATAACTCAGAGTTTGCTCTGCGATGGATCCGAACGCCGGAGCTGCCACCTCTCTACCGTATATTGCTCCCACCGGAGAATCAATGGATACCAAAACGGTGATCATCGGTTTTTCCAGGGGAGCAAATCCGACAAACGAAGCAATATAATGAGTTTTAGAATAACGGCCGGACGAGTCGATTTTTTGCGCCGTGCCGGTCTTTCCGCCTGCGGAATACCCGTTCACGCGGGCCGTCGTGCCTGTTCCATGGTCGATGACTCCGGCAAACAACTCCCGCATGGTGGCGGCGGTCTGTTCGCTGACCACGCGCCGACCTCTGGAAGGCGGAAGGGTCTCATGCACATCACCGCGAAAAATGTCATGCACGATGCGCGGCTGAATGAGAATTCCACCGTTGGCGATGGCGGAATACGCCGTGACCAGTTGAATGGGCGTAACCCCCACTTCCTGTCCCATGGATATTGCTCCAATGGAAATGGCCGACCACCTGCTGGGCGGCCTGAGCAAGCCTCGCTCTTCACCCGGCAAATCAACATCAGTTCGCGCGCCAAAACCGAAACCTCGAATGTATTGATAGAGACGTTCCTGACCCAACCGCAAGCCCAACTTGATCGCCCCTACGTCGCTCGAGTGGGCGAGCACGTCCGCCACCGTCAGCATGCCGAAACGCTCGTCGTCATGAATCACGTGTCCGGCCAGCGTGATGCTGCCCATCTGGCAGTCAATGACCTCGCTGGGATTGGTGAGCTTTTCTTCCAGAGCGGCAGACAGGGTGACAATTTTAAAAACCGAACCCGGCTCATAGACCCACGAGACGGCGCGATCCTCCCGCGCCTCGGGACGGCTTTTCTCATAATCATTGGGATCGAAACTTGGCGCGCCCGCCAGGGCAAGGATTTCGCCGGTGTTCGGATTTTGAACTATCGCGGTGCCACCCGCGGCGTGGAACTTTTGGATTGTCTGGTCCAATACTTTTTCCGCGATGTACTGGATGTTTTCATCCAGCGTCAACACCACGCTCTTTCCCGTCCGCCCTTCCCACTCGCTCGATTTGTAGGACTGCCGCCGGGCATCCTCCGCCAACAGCACGCGGCCCGGCCGGCCCGCAATTTCCTTTAAGCCGTACTCCAGGCCCGCCAGGCCCTTGTCATCCAGGCCCACGTAACCCAGCGCTTGAGACGCGAGTTCTCCCTTGGGATAAAAACGCTTCATCTCCTTCTGAAAGTAAATTCCCTTCAAATTCAAATCCAGGACTCGCTCCACTTCTTTTGAGGTCACCTTTCTCTTAACCCAGCAAAACGACTTGAAGGCGTTGAGGCGGCCCAGGAGGTCGCTGCGGTCCAAACCCAAAACGGGCGCAAGCAGGTCCGCCACCATTTCCCGATTGGGAATCTCCGAGGGCACCGCATAAACCGATTCCACGGCCAGGCTCATGGCCAGGGGATTCATCTGGCGGTCATAAATAGCGCCGCGCTGGGGCGCCACTTCAACAGTTCGCTGCTGCTGCCGTTGCGCGCGGGCTAACAATTCAACGTATTGAAAGATTTCAAGGTGATAGAGACGGCCGAAAAGTCCGACCATCCAGAGCGCCAGAAAGCAACCCAGGATCAGACTGCGGTTTATGGTCCGAGTCCCTTCTTGATTCGGCGATCGAGGTTCGGAAATTCGAGCGACCATCTATTGCCCGCTTGTTATCGCAGCCGTGGCGGGCCCGAGATTGGGGATAATTCGCGCCATTTCCGGGCTGCTGGTCGGCGCGGGTCCGCCGGGCCCCACTCGGATAACTTGTTGCGGGTTGGGCGAGGTCAGTCCGGAATTCCTCGCCAGTGTGTCGATGCGCTGCGGGTCAGCCAGCGAGGCCTGCTCGATGCGGAGTTGATGGTTCCACTCCTCCAGCGCCGCCCGCTGTGACTTGAGCTGCTCAATTTGATAGCCGAAGCGCACGCACTGGAAATGCTGCCAGGCGAAAAGGAAAACAAAAGCAAAAACCAGAACTCCCAGCCCCAGTAAGGCAAAACATTCGCGGCGTTGCTCCGGATTCACCTCGCGCCGCAGCCGCGAGTTGTCTATGCGCTTCACCGTGTAGAAATCCGGGAGGCTTGCCCTGCCCGAAACCGGCTGGTTTTGTGGCCGCTTTGTCTTAGTCCTCGGTCTCGGGAATGCGGTTGCGATGCTTGCCATGGCGTTTTGTTCCCTACTCCCCCTTCTCTATTTTCTCCGCCACCCTCAGCTTCGCGCTTCGCGCTCGAGGGTTCTGTCTCATTTCCTCCTCGCTGGCTCGAACCACATGCTTGGTTAAAATCCGCGCCCTGCCCGTGTGCTTGAAGTTCACAAACGCCTGCTTCACCGGACGGTCTTCAAGCGAGTGAAACGATAGAATCACCAGCCGGCCGCCGGGCGCCATCAAGCTCAGCACTTTCGAAAGAAACGCTTCCAGATTTTCAAGTTCTTGATTAACCGCCAGGCGCAGCGCCATAAACGTGCGCGTCGCGGGATGGAGGTGGTGGAGGCCCGCCCGGGAGGGGATAACTCGCGTCACCACCTGCGCCAGTTCGGTGGTTGTTCGAAACGGACGGGCCTTCACAATGGCTCGCGCGATACGGCGCGAGTGGCGCTCTTCCCCCAACTTAAAAATCAAATCAGCCAAATCGTGTTCACCGGCATGGTTCACAATTTCTTCAGCGGTCACGGGCGTTTCCCGATCCATGCGCATGTCGAGCGGACCCCGCAAATTAAAACTGAATCCCCGCTCCGCGTCGTCCACTTGCATCGAGCTCATACCGAGGTCGGCCAGCACGCCATCCGCGGGCGGCAAGCCGCTCGAGGCGTGGAGCGTGTCGATATCTCGAAAATTTCCCGGTTGCACGATCAGCTTCTCCTCGTTGCCTTGCAGCCGTTGGTGCGATAATGCGACAGCCCCGGCGTCACGATCGATGCCCAGCAGCTTTCCCGTGCCGAGTTGCAAAACTTTGAGAATCTCAGCCGCGTGACCGCCTGCGCCCAAGGTTGCGTCAATGTAGTTGCCGTCGGGTTGAACATTCAAAAACTCCAGAACTTCCTTGAGCAATACCGGCTTGTGCGGAATTTGTGATTTTGGGTTTTTGATTTCCGAATTTGGATTTTCAAACATGAAAGTCTCATCTTTGTTCTTCCGTCTCCTCTGTTTCCAATATCGCAAATCGAAAATCCAAAATCGTCAGATGCCCAGACCGCTCAATGTTGAAAGGTCATCATCGGTCAGCGGCTCTTTCTCCATGTGCTCACGGAATCGCTCCATGCTCCATACGTCCAGGTAATTCAAATAACCGATCACCGCCACTCCACCTCGCGTCGCCGCCGACTCGCGCAAGTGCGACGGAATCAAAATCCTTCCCTGCGCATCCATGCGCGCCGGTTGCCCCCAGTAGTTGGCGCGGTCCAGGAATTTTTTCTTGGCTTTGTTCATCGAAGGCAGAGCCGCCAACTTGTCTTCAATCTCGCGCCACACGGAAAACGGATAAGCGCGAACGGATTGGCCATCGAGGCTGGTCACATAAAAGTCCGGGCCGTAGTTCTCATCCAGAAACAATTTGAACGCGGTCGGTATCTTGAGCCGGCCCTTCACATCCACCGTTGCTGGATAATTTCCTCGAAGCATTTTATTGGTAGTGCATTTTGACTGCAAATTGCTTTGGAGGCCTATAAGTTTGCCTACTTAGTTCTACTTTGCTCTACTTTCTACCACTCTCGACCACGAACTATAGGTGGGCCATAACTGCTTGTCAAGTGTTATTTTCATTTATTTTTAGTGGTTTAGCGCCTAATTGAGGTGTCCAGCCCTTGGTGGGAGTCGCCGCCCCTGCCCACTAGCGGTGGTAGTCTAATTAGTGGTCATTTCGGTAGAGAAAAAAGGATGACAATTGTGGCCTCGTTCGAGTTTAAGAATGAATTCGAGCGCCATCCATAATTTCTGCCCCATGAAAACTCCGTCTCCGCTTCCCTGCCCACTAAGGTTGCTGGCCAAACATAAAAGCTTCGAGCATATCCGCGCGCGCTCTTTGATCAGAGACGAGGGAGGCGAGCAAGTCGCTGACAGAAAGAATCCCGCGATACCCGGCCTTTTCATCCACCACCATCAAATGAAAAATCCCGCGCTTCTCCATGGCGCGCAGGCATTCGTCCAGCGTGTCGTCGGGCCGAACCGACTCCAGGTGCGTGCTCATAATTTCTGCGACGTGCATCCACGCCGGGCATTTATTTTCCGCCGCCACCTTGTCTGAAATGTCGCTCTGCGAAACAACGCCCACGAGCTTTCCCTCTGAGTTAACAATCCCCACGGCGCGCGTCCGTTTCTCGCGCAAAAAGCGCGCCGCCTCCAGAACTGTGGCATCTTCAGGCAGCGTAAAAACTTCCGTGCGTGTCGCGATGAGTTCCGCTACTTTCATGGCTCATCTCCTTTTGGGGAATTCGGTGAATCCTGCCTTGCATCATAGGACGGACTTGGCACTCTTGCAATAGGAATGCGCCTCGTCTTCGGATAGACGGGCCCAGGATGACAATTTGAATCCGTCCGCTTTCCCCTGTGCGTCTACTGTCTACTCCCTGCTGTCTGCCCTCCATCATCCCGAGTCCGATGAATCCGTCAGGAGACTGGCGTTCCGCCGACGAATGGCAACATCCGTCAGCCGACGGATCGCCCTGGGCAATTAACGTGCGGGTGTCCCCGCCCGCGATTCATCGATTCGATTCCAACATCGCGAAGACACGGGTGAGGACACCCGCACTAAAAAAACCGCCGCCTCACTTGCGCGCGACATCGCGCCCGGGCACCACATCGATCTGAAGTTTCGGATCGGCGGCGGGCACATGCGTTACGGGTAGGCCGAGCTCGCGCCGTACGATATTAGCGCCCTGGGCAATGGCGCTTGCCTTGTAAAACGCGATCTCGCGATTCGCGCCCTGGCGGCCAAATCCGCAATCACTGGAAACAATCAAGCGCTCGGGCGGGATGAATTTAAGCGCCTTGCGAATCTCGCCGGCCACGTCTTCCGGACGGTCCGCCTGCAGCGCGCGATGGCTTACGGCGCCCACGCAGATTTTCTTTTTGAGGCTGTGCTTGAAAGGCTCGAACAGTTCGAGATCTTTCTGGTTGCGATCCTTCATTTCCAGCGTCCACACATCGCCCCGGCAGCGCTCGAGATAAATCTCAATGGAGGCGGCGTAGCTCGTGTCCTCCATCACGCGCTGCATGTTCGGATTGCCCCAGCAGGTGTGAATCCACAGTTCCACGTCATCCAGCCCCTGCACCTCGCGGTTAAACGCGTCAACCATAAATTTCACTTCCTCGTGGTCCTTGCCAAAAGTATTCGCCATAAAGTGGAACGTCGGCTCCTCAATCTGAATGCACCGGCAACCGCCGTCGCGCAGCGCCAGTAATTCTTTATTCATCGCCTCGGCCATATCCCAGATCACCTGGCGCTTGTCTTTATACTTGGGCGTGTGGATGTCGAGGAAGAGGGCCATCACCTGCGAGCAGCAGGTGCCGAACTTGATGGGCTTGCGCGTTTTGCCCTGCGCGATGCGCCACACCTTGGGATAATCGAGCGGCCGGTGTTCAATCTTGTCCACCACGTGAGGCCAGCGCCAGCCCGTGTAAATCTCATTCAGCAGCGTGCCGGGCGGGTAGTGGAGCCACGGCGCGGTGGTCTCCTCCGGCTGCAGGTGATCGCCCTCAAAACCGGTCCAGCGTTGCAGCGGGTAATGGTGCCAGGCGCGGCCCGCCATGTCTTCATCCACGTGCAGATCGCCGTGGGTCAGGATGTCGAGCCCGGCGCGTTCTTGATCGCTGATGACGACCGCCATTGCGTCCTGAAATTTCTCGCGAAATCGGACGTCCATCATGCAGGTGTCGAGCGGGCGGCCCCACATGCTCACGTCAAACCAGCGTGGGCGTGGAAACGATCCGGTGGTGGTGCTGGGGAGAATCAGGTCTGCAGTCGAAGTAAACATAGGTTCCTCCAAGACGCATTCTACACGAAGTGAGGGCGGCCGTTGCGGACACCTGAAGTCTGGCTTTCCTGTAGGGGTGTCATTTGCGGGGCACGGACACCCCCAGGTGCAACCACCAGACGGGTTTCGAAAGGTTTCCGATTGCAAATGACGCCGCCATCCATCCTCGTTGACTGTGATCCGGCCACTGCCCTATGATGGTGGCGGGATATCCGGCAATGTATTGGCATTTCTCATTCCGACGTGCTCCCTTATTTCAATATAAAACCATGTGCCGCCGTTCCGGGCGGCATCTTAAAGGTATACTATGCCAAGAATTACCGAATTACATATAAACGGAGTTAGACATACCGTGGATGCGGACGCTGGCGACAGCCTGTTGAGCGTCCTGCGTGACCAGCTTGACCTTACCGGATCGAAGTACGGCTGCGGCGAAGGCCAGTGCGGCGCGTGCACGGTGCTGCTCAACGGCCTGCCGCGCCGCTCCTGCATTACCAGGGTGGGCGTGGCCGCCACCCAGCAGATAACGACCATTGAAGGCCTCGCGCCCCATGGGAATCTGCATCCGGTGCAGCAGGCGTTCCTTGACGCGGAGGCGTTCCAATGCGCCTACTGCACTTCCGGCATGATTATGACGGCGGTGGCTTTTCTTAAAGCGAAACCCGATCCCACCGAACCGGAGATTGCCACTTTCATGCAAGGCAACGTTTGCCGTTGCGGGACGTATCCGCGAATCGCTGCCGCGATTCGACAGGCGGCCGGTGCGATGAAGGGGGTGGCGCGATGAGCGGCAAACCGATTGACATTCACGCCATTGAGCCCGAGCGTTACGAGTTTTTTTCCTCACCAGCCTATCACTTTGAGCTAAACCGCCGCGAGTTTGCCAAAATTCTGGCCGGCGGCCTGCTGATTGTTTGCGCCATGCCGAAGGCCGCTGCGCTCCAGGAATCCGGCGCCCGGCGTTTCGGGCGCGGCCAACAACTCCCGCAGAATATTTCCGCGTGGCTGCACATCGGCGAAAGCGGTAAGGTGACGGTATTCACCGGCAAGGTGGAAATGGGCCAGAACATCCGCACCTCGCTGACCCAGGCCGTGGCGGAGGAGTTGCGCGTCGCTCCGGGAACCATTCAGATGCTGATGGGCAATACGGACCTCACGCCGTTTGATATGGGAACGTTTGGCAGCCGCACCACGCCGACCATGAATCCCGAGCTTCGCCGCGCTGCGGCCACGGCTCGCGAAGCGCTGATCGATCTAGCGGCGAAGACATGGAACACAGACCGTGCCCGGCTACTCGCCGCCGACGGAAAAATAAGTGATCCCGATTCGAAGCGATCGGTTGAGTACGCGGCTCTGCTCAAAGGAAAAGAACTCGCGCAGACGATTCCTGCCCAAGATCCGCTGGCGCCCGCTTCTGAATGGACAGTGATGGGCAAACCGCTGCCCAAGGTTGATGGCCGGGATTTTGTAACGGGAAAACATCGCTACGCTTCGGACGTGAAGCTTCCTGAAATGTGGCACGGTAAAATTCTTCGCCCCGCTTCTTTCGACGCCACGCTTGCGTCTGTGGATACGCGCGCTGCGGAGGCCATGCCCGGCGTGAAAGTGGTTCACGATGGCAACTTTGTAGGCGTCGCCGCGCCCAGCGTGGAGGCGGCATCGCGCGCCATCACGGCAATTCACGCCCGGTGGAAAACATCTCCGCAGCCATCCCGTAAAGAACTTTTTGATTATCTCAAGAACAACGTGGAAGCCGGCGGCGAGCGCGGCGGGCCGCAGGTACGCGGGTCGGTCGACCAGGGGTGGGCGCAGGCGGACGAGAAGTCGACGCAAACCTACAACGCCGCCTATATCGCTCACGCGCCGCTTGAGCCGCGCGCCGCTGTGGCCGAGTGGAAAGATGGCAAACTTTCAGTTTGGACCGGCACGCAACGGCCCTTTGGAGTAAGGGGCGAACTGGCCCAGGCGTTTCGTATTCCTGAAAATCAAGTGCGGGTTTTGGTGCCGGACACCGGCTCTGCTTACGGCGGCAAACATACGGGCGAGTGCGCCCTTGAGGCCGCGCGCCTGGCTCGCGCCGCGGGACGGCCGGTTAAATTAGTTTGGACGCGCGAGGAGGAATTTACCTGGGCCTATTTCCGTCCGGCGGGCGTTATCGAAGTGAAGGCTGGCGTCAGGCACGATGGAACTATTACCGCGTGGGAATTTCATAATTATAATTCCGGCGGCGCGGGTATCGGAACGCCGTACGACATTGCGAACCAACACATCGAGTTTCACCCCACGAAATATCCGCTGCGCCAGGGTTCGTATCGGGGACTCGCGGCCACGGCCAATCATTTCGCCCGCGAATCTCACATGGATGAGTTGGCCCATCTTGTGAAGATGGACCCGCTCCAATTTCGCCTGAAGAATTTGAAGGACGAAAGATTGAAAGCCGTGTTTCAAGCCGCCGCTGACAAATTCGGCTGGGGCGGCGCGAAACCTATCGCGAGACACGGGATTGGAATTGCCGGCGGGTTTGAAAAGGGCGGTTACATGGCCACTTGCGCTGAGGTTGCGGTCGATCACGGGAGCGGCGAGGTTCACATCGCGCGATTGGTGACAGCCTTCGACTGTGGCGCCGTGGTAAATCCGAATGGCCTGCGAAACCAGATTGAAGGCGCGAACATCATGGGCATCGGTGGAGCGTTGTTTGAGGCCATCGATTTCGCGGACGGGCGCATCCTGAATGGAAAATTCTCAAAGTACCGCGTTCCGCGCTTCAGCGATCTTCCGGCAATCGAAGCGGTCCTGGTGGATCGCAAAGATCTGCCTTCCGCCGGCGCCGGTGAAACACCCATCATGGGCGTCGCGCCTGCCGTCGGCAACGCAATCTTCAACGCCACGGGCGTTCGCTTGAGGTCGCTCCCCATGGCGCCCAATGGAATTAAAGTGTAAGGAGACGCGGCACCTGCCCTATTTCTTAAAAATTCGGTGGCGAACATCGGGCCAGAATTCCTTGAACAGATTAAGGGCAGCGTCTTCGCCCAGCCAGAGGCCCCATCGGCTGAGGTTTTTCGAAAGAGTACGATATTCGCTGGGATAATATGCATTGGCAATCCCGGAGGAAATTCCTGAGCCGGCAATCTCAGGAAAATTAAATGTTTTGTTGCCGCTGTCCGTGCGCGTAACCAATATGCGAGTGATGGCGTACCCGGAACGCTTGAATACGCCTCCCTGCCCCATGCGGAAATAGCGCGGGTCATCCTTGAGCAGCGAAGGCAGCACCGCATCCACCATGATGTTGAAATCAGCCTGGTCCGCGAATGAGGCGGCGTAGCGCTTGCCGTAAGCGCCCCAACCCTGCCCCCATGACCTGGGTTCATTCCGAGCTTGCTGCACTCCTGCAATCACCGCTACCCAGGAAAACTCGAATGGGTCGAAGGTTTTATCAAGCGTCGCCTCGAACTTTTGCTTCGCCGTCATCGGCGGAGGATGCGACAACGGATCTTCCACGATTAATCCCTTCGGCATGCCCTTTTCCGGCTTCGAACTTTTGGCCTGGGTTTCACGGGCAGTTGGCGCTTGCGACAAATCCGGCGCCGGCTGCTGAGCTTGCGCTTTGCCTCCCATCGCAAAAACATATAAAAATGATAAGGCGCAAGTGGAGAAGAAAACATTTCTGATCCACGGAACCGCTCTGATGTAACGAACTGCCGGGGTATTTTTCATGGCTGATTAGATGCGGCGCCGCCTTCCAATAGATTCTGCGAGGACTTCGCGCAATGGAGCTTGCATCGGGTGGTGAGGGAATGCAAGAAAAAAATACCCTGGCTACGATCGCATGGCCAACGGCTCTCGGGGTTGGTTTCCGTTTTTGCGGAAATGACTGCGCCCAGAGGTCCAAACCCAGGCAGGTCGGAGAGGCGTTCTGCCGTACACCCAGGCACGAATTAATCACATATTGCAAGTATCAGAATCCCGTCGTATGATTTCCCGCCAACTCTGAATCGGGATTTTAAAAAAACATCAATAAGGTGGTGGAAAATGGGAACAAAACCAGCGGCATCGGCTCCGGCGATCAATCAGGATGCAATGATGATGTTCGCATTCAAGGTGGTGGGCGATCTGTCCGCGGCCATGTCCGGACCGTTAATGTATATCGGCGACAGGATGGGAATTTTCAAAGCCCTCTCGGATGGCAAACCGGTGACGGCGGCGGAATTGGCGGAAAAAACCGGCCTCAAAGAACGCTATGTGCGCGAATGGGCATCGGCCATGGTGGCGGCCGAGTATTTAAAATACGATCCCGCCACGCAAAAGATAACCATGCCGGCGGAGCACGCACAAGTGCTGGCCAACGAGGACAGCCCGGTGTTTACGGGCGGCCTGTCGCAGATGATTCCAGACCATTACAAAATTCTGCCCCGCATCATGGAAGCGTTCCGCAACGGCGGCGGCGTCCC